>NZ_JAVKCQ010000186.1:0-32869 GCF_040222615.1 Haliea sp. | reverse complement strand
CCTGCCGGCGGGCAGGGTCACCGAGCTGGGGATTCGCCTGCGCGACAGCGGCGAAGTCATCACCAGTCAGGAACTGATGCAGCTGTTTGCCATCAACGTGCTGATTACCGGCCCTGACAATTTCCGCGAAACCATCGATGTGACAGGCAGCTATCCGCTGCCGGTGACAGGTGAGTATCGGGTGACCATCCCCGCCTTTGAGCGCGGTGGCCGCTATCAGCTGCTGGTGGAGATGAAGGGTGAGACGCTGCAGCGGGAGCTGCCACTGTATGTTGAGGTGATTGCCCCGGCTGCGGCGCCCAGCATCAGTACCCGGCCACCGGAAATACCGGAAGAAGATCTCAGGGGGCCCGCCCTGAGCCTGGCGGGAATAGTGCTGGTGGCAATCCTGGCCGGGACCCTTATCTACTGGCGGCGCCGGCGCCGCAAGCTGGCGATTTGGCAGCGCCGCTTCGAGCAGGCCCAGGGAACACCTGCGGACCCGGCGGTGCGCGGCATGCGTGCGGATGTTGACGGCGACAAATCGCCTTGATTAGCTCCGTCGCCATCGCTACCCTTGTCCGCTTTCCTTTTTGAGCTGTGATGGACTGACTATGAAATTTGAGGGAACCGAACGCTACGTTGCCACGGACGACCTGCGGATGGCGGTGAACGCCGCCGTTACCCTGCAGCGGCCGCTGCTGATCAAGGGTGAACCCGGCACCGGTAAAACCATGCTGGCAGAGGAGGTGGCCCTGGGCCTCGGCAAGCGCCTGATTCAATGGCATATCAAGTCCACCACCAAGGCCCAGCAGGGCCTGTATGAATACGACGCGGTATCGCGCCTGCGCGACTCCCAGCTTGGCGACGCCAAGGTTCAGGACATCGCCAATTACATCAAGAAAGGCAAGCTCTGGGAGGCCTTCGAGTCCGAGGAGCAGGTGGTGCTGCTCATTGACGAGGTGGACAAGGCCGACATCGAGTTCCCCAACGACCTGCTGGTGGAGCTGGACCGGATGGAGTTCTTCGTCTACGAAACCGGCGAGACCATCAAGGCTAAGCAGCGCCCCATCATCATCATCACCAGCAACAACGAAAAGGAACTGCCGGACGCCTTCCTGCGCCGCTGCTTTTTCCACTTCATCAACTTTCCTGACCGCGACACCATGCGCAAGATCATCGACGTGCACCACCCGGGCATTGCCCAGGCCCTGGTGCAGGAAGCGATGGAAGTTTTCTTCGATTTGCGCTCGATACCCGGCCTGAAGAAAAAGCCTTCCACCTCCGAGCTTATCGACTGGCTGAAGCTGATCCTGGCCGATGATATACCCGACGAAGTACTCAAAAACCGCGATGCCAGCAAGGCCATACCGCCCCTGTACGGTGCGCTGCTGAAGAACGAGCAGGATGTGCACCTGCTGGAGCGCCTCGCGTTCATGCACCGCCGGGAAACCCGCTAACTCCATGCTGGTCAATTTCTTCCACGGCCTGCGCGATGCCGGCGTCCCGGTGACAACCCGCGAGTTGCTGGACTTGCTGGCGGGCCTGGAACAGCACGTGGCCTTCGGCTCCATCGACGATTTTTACTACTTCAGTCGCACCTGCATGGTCAAGGACGAGAAATATTTCGATCGCTTCGACCGTGCATTTGGCCTGCACTTCAAGGATCTGGAAGCCCTCGACGACGTCATCGAGGCGATGATTCCCGATGACTGGTTGCGCGCCGAGTTCATGAAGCAGTTGTCGGAGGAGGACAGGGCCAGGATTGAATCCCTCGGCGGCCTCGAAAAGCTGATCGAGGAGTTCAAGAAGCGCCTGGAGGAGCAGAAGAAGCGCCATCAGGGCGGCAATAAATGGATCGGCACTGGCGGCACCTCGCCCTTCGGGCAGCAGGGATACCACCCCGAAGGGATACGGGTGGGGCCCAATGGCGGCAATCGCAAGGCGGTTAAAGTCTGGGACAAACGCGAATTCCGGAACCTCGATGACAGCGTCGAACTCGGTACCCGCAACATCAAGGTCGCCCTGCGGCGGCTGCGCAAGTTTGCCCGTACCGGCGCGGCGGACGAACTCGACCTTGACGATACCATTCGCTCCACTGCCCGCAACGCCGGCCTGCTGGACATCAAGATGGTCCCGGAGCGACACAATGCGGTGAAGGTGCTGCTGTTCTTCGACGTGGGCGGCTCCATGGACCCGCACGTGCGGGTCTGCGAAGAGCTGTTCTCGGCAGCGCGCACCGAATTCAAACACATGGAATACTTCTACTTCCACAATTTCATCTACGAAAGCGTGTGGCGCAACAACGTGCGCCGGCACAATGAGCGCTTGCCGCTGCTTGACGTGATGCACAAGTACAGCCACGACTACAAGGTGATCTTTATCGGCGACGCCGCCATGTCACCCTACGAGATCGCCCAGCCCGGGGGCTCGGTAGAACACTGGAACGAGGAGGCCGGCGAGGTCTGGATGCGGCGCCTGCGCCAGACCTACGAAAAGCTCATCTGGATCAACCCGGTGCCGAAGGAAGAATGGGAATACACCCAGTCCACTGCCATGACCCACAAGCTGGTCGACGGCCACATGTATCCCCTGACTCTGCGCGGTCTTGAGGAGGCGATGAGCTACCTGTCCAAGTAGCCGGTTTCGAAACAACCGGCAAAGGCGATCAGGCTGGCGGTCACCGCCACGTTCAGCGACTCGACGCCGTTGCGCATCGGGATCGCCAGGGCCACGTCGGCCAGGGCATCAGTGGCGGCAGATACCCCGTCGGTCTCATTGCCCAGTACATACACACAGTGTGCCGGGGGGCGGTAGCTGAACAGGCTTTGGCGGGCGTCGGCGCGCAGGCTACAGACACTGAAACCAGCGGTTTTGCAGGCTTTTAGCGCTTTCGACAGGTCCTCGCAGGCCAGCAGCGGTGCCCGGTACACGGTGCCGGCACTGGCCTTGATCACCAGCGGCCCCAGCGCCGCATTGCCGCGCCTGGCCAGCACAATGCCGTCGATGTTCCCGGCAGCAGCAGAGCGGATAATCATTCCCAGGTTCTGCGGGTTGGTAATGCCGTCCAGTGCCAGCAGGCGCTGCGGTGGCGATGCGGGCAAATTCCCGAGAAAATCCTCCAGCCTGCGGAACGCCGGGCAATGAACGTCGGCGGCGACTCCCTGGTCCTGGCGGCCGTTGCGGGATATGCGCGCCAATTCTGCCCTGGCGTGGTAGCGGGGGCTAATGCCGCGGCGGTTTGCCTCCCGCAGAATCTCTCCCATTACGCCACCGTCGCGGTTGCTGTCCGCGATATGCAGGGCATGAATGGAGAGGGCGGGGTCCAGCAGCGCTTCCAGTACCGGCTTGCGCCCGTAGACCGTCAGCACACGGTCGAAGAACGCCTTGCGCGCGGCGTAGTCGCTACCGATGGCCAAGGCGTCAGACGCTGTGTTCGTGGCCGCTGGCGAGACGGGTGACCCGGTCAGCAGACTGCTTCATGCGCCCGGCGATATCCTCGATCTGCGCACCGGTGATCGGCCCGGTGATGGAGCCGGCGACGAAGCACATCACCGGCACCTGACGGTAGACAAAAACCGGCACCGCGATGGTGCTCACCTCGTAGCGGGCTTTGGGATCGATCCGGTCCAGATGGTAGTGCTCCAGGCAGGCGTCCTGCTGGTATTTGTTGGTGGCCTTTTCCAGTTCCTCCAGGCTCCAGGCCTGGTGGATGCGGGTCAGCTCCCGGGTCAGCTCTTCCTCCGCCCGGGTTTTGAGAGTGACCTCGAAACCGCGGGCGCGGATGGCGATGACTGAAACCCTGAGCTTCTGGTCCAGGCGCTCGTTGTAGCCGCCACGGGACTCATGGGCCCGTGTCAGCCAGGCTTCCAGCTGCTTGGCAGGCGAAAATGCGGTGAAACAGGCGGCGATGGGGGCGGTGTTGGGCAAGCGCAGGCCGAGCTGGAAGGAGTCCATCAGCGGCGTGGCGTTGCCGTACAGCGCCAGCAGGACCTGGTGCAGCTTGGAGCGGGCGGTCACGGCGAAACCCAGTCCGAGATCGCTGTTCAGGCTCTCCAGCTCCGGGCGCGCGTACTCCAGTACCGGAAATTGTGCGAAGGCGGCGTTGCCGGCGGCTACAATGGACGGCCCCAGGCGGTAGGCTTTGGTTTTCGGGTGCTGGACCAGGAAGCCGTAATTTGACATGGTGGTGAGGATGGCGTGGCAGGTTGCCTTGTTCAGGTTCAGGCGCCGGGTCATTTCCGTGAGGCCAAAGGCCTGCTGCGGATTGGCCATCAGCAGGTCGAGTATCGCCAGCGCGCGAGCGGTTGGTTGGGAAAACAGTGCCACGTCAGGTACTCCAGGCTTAGCTATTACGCGGTTCAGAATGCTGTACCGCCTGATCATAACCTCCGGTCGGTAACGACCGCAATGCTATCGGGCCCGCCGATAATTACACGCGACGGGCATTAAACAACAGGGAGCGCGTCGGTGCCAGAGCTTTGTCAGGACCAGCCGATCTTGTACGGGACCAGTGCCTGTCATCTTTGCGAGCAGGCCGAGCTGCTTTTGTTGCAGGCCGGGCTTGAAGGTCTTGCCGGGGACTACATCAAGGTGGATATCAGCGATTCGGAGGATTTGTTGGCGGATTACGGCCTGCGGATTCCCGTGCTCAAGCGCCGTGACGGCGAGGAGCTGGGCTGGCCCTTCGGCCCCGCCCAGCTCGCCGCCTTTCTGGCCGGGCCGGGCCGCTAGGCGCCGGGTCCCGCCGGGCCCGGTCCGCCTCGGCACTGGAGCCCATTGGCCGCCCGCCCGGGAGCGGCCGCTCGCTGCTGTGCTCAGGATTTTTTCTTGGAGCCAACCCGCACGGCCAGCACGTCACAGGTTGCGCCGTGCAGGACACCGTTGGCAGTTGAGCCCATCAACAGCGCCAGGCCGTAGCGGCCGTGGCTGCCGACAACAATCAGGTCGGCGCCAATTTCCTCGGCTTTGCTGTGGATTTCCACTTCCGGCCGGCCGAGCACGATGTGCTGGCGCTCGGGGGCGATACCGTACTGCTCGCCAAAGCGGCCCAGCTGTTGCGCGGCCTGCTGGTGGATTTCGTCCTGGATTCCGGAAAAATCCATGGGAATGTCGCCGCCATAGGCAAAGCTCAGGGGCTCGATCACATGTATCAGGTGCAGTTCGGCGCCGGTGCCTGCAATCAGGCCCTTCGCGCTTTCCGCCACCGCGGCGGAATCTTCACTCAGGTCAACGGCGATAATCAGTTTCTTGTAATTGGACATTCACAACCCCCACAGTGTGCCAGAGAATTCAGGCTCTGTTATAGCATACAATGCCGCCCAGGCAACGTGCGCCCAGGCAGTCGCTGCCCACTTTAACTCCATCGTTGACCTGCGTCAGGGACCTGCCGGTGAATTATCTGCTGATTGCATTCATTATCGTGGTCGCGCTGGCACCGCTGACCCATTTCCTGCCCAGCAAGCGGCAGCGACGCCAGGCGGCCCTGCGTGAGGCCGCGGCCCTGGCGGGGCTGTTTGTCGAGTTCCGGTCGCTGCCGGGTACGGCAGCGGGCAGGGCGCCGCAGGCGCAGCAGGATGTGATTTATTACGGTCGCCGGCTGGCGCCGTCGAAAGGGCGCGGCAGCCGGCGCGGCGCCTGGCTGCAGCGCGACGGGGAGTGGCTGCCGGCCGCGACGGGTGCACGCACGCCGGTACCCGGACCACTGCTGGCCTGCAGCCCGGATATTCTCGGCGCCAGCCTGGATGAAGGCAGCTGTGGAGTCTACTGGCAAGAGCAGGGAGATACCGCTACGGTAGGGGAGATTCACGGCATTTTGCTGGCGTGGGCAGAACAGATTCCTTGACCCGGGAGGTCTGGACCCTTATATATGCCACCTTTTCGGTCCGATGGTGATCCGCACACGCTACACCATCAGTGACGTTTTGCAGGAGATTATGGGTAAATCACTGGTCATCGTAGAGTCGCCCGCCAAGGCGAAAACCATCAACAAGTACCTGGGCCCGGATTTTATCGTCAAGTCCAGCGTCGGCCACATTCGCGATCTGCCCACTGCCGGCAGCGCTGAACCGGTCGATCCCAAGGAACGCGCGGCGCAGGCCGCGATTACCCGCAAGCTGTCCCCGGAGGAAAAAGCCGAGCACAGGAAAAGGAAGTCTCGCGAGCAGCTGGTGCGGCGCATGGGCATAGATCCGGAGCACGGCTGGAAAGCCTCCTACCAGATTCTCCCGGGCAAGGAGAAAGTGGTCGCCGAGCTGCGCAAGCTGGCGGCGAACAGCGACGCCATCTATCTCGCCACCGACCTCGACCGCGAGGGGGAAGCCATCGCCTGGCACCTGCGCGAGGCCATCGGCGGCGACGATTCCCGCTACCAGCGCGTGGTGTTCAACGAGATTACCAAGAAGGCCATCGGCGAAGCCTTTGAACACCCCTCACACCTGGACCAGAACCGGGTCAACGCCCAGCAGGCACGGCGCTTCCTCGACCGGGTTGTGGGTTACATGGTGTCGCCGCTGCTCTGGGCCAAGGTGGCCCGGGGTCTTTCCGCGGGCCGGGTGCAGTCCGTGGCAGTTCGCCTGATCGTGGAGCGGGAACGGGAGATCCGCGCCTTCGTGCCGGAGGAATACTGGGAAGTCCACGCCGATCTGCTGCCGCAGGGGGAGGACAGTGTCCGCTTCCAGGTGCGCAAACACCGCGGCGAGAACTTCCGTCCGGACAATGAGGCGGACACCCGGGCGGCGACCACGGAACTGGAACAGCTGCCCTATGTGGTGAGCCAGCGGGAGGACAAGCCGACCCGCTCCAAGGCGCCCGCGCCCTTTATCACTTCCACCCTGCAGCAGGCCGCCAGCACCCGGCTCGGTTTCTCGGTGAAAAAGACCATGATGATGGCCCAGCGGCTGTACGAGGCGGGTTACATCACCTACATGCGTACCGATTCGACCAATCTCAGCAATGAGGCAGTCACGGCCTGCCGCGACTATATCGGCGCCAATTTTTCCGCTGCCTACCTGCCGGAGACGGCCAATCGCTACAGCAGCAAGGAGGGCGCCCAGGAGGCCCACGAGGCGATCCGGCCTTCCGATGTGAATCTGCTGCAGTCGAGCTTACAGGGCATGGAGCGCGATGCGGAGCGCCTCTACGAGATGATCTGGCGCCAGTTCGTGGCCTGCCAGATGACGCCCGCGGAATACACCGCCACCACGATCACGGTCAGCGCGGGTGATTACGAACTGGCTGCGAAGGGGCGTATCATCCGCTTCGACGGTTACACCCGGGTACAGGGTGCGGGCGGCCGCAAGGGCGAAGACGAGGTGCTGCCCGACATCCAGCAGGGCAACAGCCTGAGCCTGCAGGCGCTGGAGCCGGCCCAGCACTTTACCAAGCCATCACCGCGCTACGGCGAAGCCAGCCTGGTGCGTGAGCTGGAGAAGCGCGGTATCGGTCGCCCCTCAACCTACGCCTCGATTATCTCCACCATTCAGGACCGGGGCTATGTGCGGCTGGAAAACAAGCGCTTCTACGCGGAAAAAATGGGCGACATCGTCACCCAGCGCCTGCAGAACAGCTTCCAGGAACTGCTCGACTACGGGTTTACCGCGAGCATGGAAGAGCACCTGGACGAGGTCGCCCAGGGCGAGCTCGATTGGCGCGCACTGCTGGACCGGTTCTATGCCGACTTTCGCCAGTTGCTGGAGAAGGCCGAGGAGCAGGAGCCGGTTGGCATGCAGCCCAACGAGCCCACCCCCACGGATATTCCCTGCAGCAAGTGTGGACGGCCAATGCAGATCCGCACCGCCAGTACCGGGGTCTTCCTCGGCTGTTCCGGCTACGCGCTGCCGCCCAAGGAGCGCTGCAAGAACACCATCAACCTGACCCCCGGGGACGAAGCGATCCGCGAGGATGCGGACGATGAGGCGGAATCGAGGCTGTTGCGGAGCAAGCACCGGTGCAAGCTGTGCAATGCCGCCATGGACAGTTACCTGATAGACGAGCAGCGCAAGCTGCACGTCTGCGGCAACAACCCCGACTGTCCGGGCTACGAGGTCGAGCAGGGCAAGTTCAAGATCAAGGGCTACGATGGCCCGGTCCTGGAATGCGACAAATGCGGCGCGGAGATGCAGCTCAAGAACGGCCGTTTTGGCAAGTATTTCGGCTGTACCTCAGAGACCTGCAAGAACACCCGCAAACTGCTGCGGAACGGCGAGGCCGCACCGCCGAAAATGGATCCGGTACCGATGCCGGAACTGGCCTGTGAGAAAGTCGAGGACCACTATGTGTTGCGCGACGGTGCTGCGGGCCTGTTCCTCGCTGCCAGCCAGTTCCCCCGGAATCGTGAGACGCGGGCGCCCTTTGTCGACGAATTGCTGCCCCACAAGAGCGAGATCGATCCCAAGTACAGCTTCCTGTTCAGCGCTCCCACAGCGGATCCGGACGGTAACCGCAGCCAGATCCGCTACAGCCGCAAGGCGGCGGAACAGTATGTGATGACGGAACAGGATGGCAAGCCCACCGGCTGGCGCGCCGTATACCGGGGTGGTGCCTGGCAGGTTGAAGAGGGCAGGGCAGCGGGCTCGGCTTCAGCGAAGGCCGGCAAGAAAGCTCCGGCACGGAAGAAGAAGGCGGCGCCCAAACGCAAGGCAGCGCGCAAGAAGTCATGAGCTCTCCTCGCGGCCAGGCCAATCACTACCTGTACCTCGCCAGGGTGCTGATGGCGGCCTGGCGTCGCGATCTGGCCGCCGAGGACATACCCGCCAGTGTCCTTGCCCAGGCTTTTGGGCCGGCTGTTCGCAGTCACCTGCTCGATGCCTACGGCTGGTTTTTACTGGACCTGCAGAAACCGGCGCAATTGCCCGGGGCGCCGCCCCATACGGTGGCGTCGCTGCCACCGGTAGCCCCGGGAAAGGCGCTGCCCGCAGAGATTGCGGAGTTCGCCCGCCTCGAAAGGGAGGGTTGGCTGGCCGAACTGGTGCGGGAGCCGGAGGCCGCGACGGCGCGGCGCAACAGCACCAGCCTCGCCGCGCAGGCAGTCGCTGTCCCGGATCCAGACAGTCTGGAAGCCCAGGCCCGGCAACTGGATGATGCTTTTGCCCGCATGGGGAATTTCCTGGACGAGTGCTAACCCCCCGGGGGAGGGCTCTCAGTGGGGCTTGTCAGGCGCCCCTGCGCAGCACTCCGACGCTCAAGCCCTCTATGGCGAAGGCCTGCTCGCGCAAATCCACGCGGATCGGTTCGTAGTCCGCGTTTTCCGGCAGCAGTTCCACGACATGCTTGCTACCGCCACGGCGGAAGCGTTTTACCGTCACTTCGTCTTCGATGCGCGCCACCACGACGTCACCATTGCGGGCCTCGCTCGTGCGGTGCACCGCCAGCAGGTCGCCATCCAGAATACCGATGTCCTGCATGCTGTCGCCATGAACCCGCAGAAAGTAGTCCGCCGCGGGCTTGAAGAAGTCCGCAGGGAGGGCGCAGTAGTCCTCGATGTGTTCCGCCGCCAGTAGCGGGCTGCCGGCGGCGACCCGGCCGATAATCGGGATTCCTGGATTGTCTGGCAGCCGGATGCCGCGCGAGGCGCCGGCGATGATTTCTATCGCGCCTTTGCGGGCCAGGGCCTTGAGGTGCTCTTCGGCCGCATTGGCGGACTTGAAGCCCAGCTCATTGGCGATGTCTGCCCGGGTCGGGGGGTAACCGGTCTGGTCGATATGCTGGCGGATGATATCCAGCACCTGCTGCTGCCGTTGCGTAAGCTTTTCCATAACCAGTCCATCTGTGTATATATACAGTGACTGGGATTATATACAGTAATGCGCGGCGACCACAAGGTAGTGTCAATAGTCCTCGACGCCGTACATGGTGTCCGGCTCAATCAGGCTGACGGGGTTGTTCCAGTCCTCCGGGTGGAAGGGCAGGTCGGGGTCCAGTCCGTCGTCATCGTCGAGTTCGAAGGGCGAGCGCCAGTCTTCCGGGGCGGCAGCGCGCTCCAGTGGCATCATGCGCCACACATCCAGGTCGTACTCCGCGACCTCGCCGTCCAGGTACTGGGTTTCAATGGTCAGGCTGGCTTCGTCCCAGGCGACGACTTCAAACAGGATGTTCGCCTCCAGGTCCTTGTACCACCCGCCGACAACGGGGCTCAGCATTTTCATTTCCCTCTCCCCTCAGTAGCGTGAATGCCCAACATATCATGTCAGTCCCCGCTGTCCATTATGTGTTATGAGTCTAAAAAAGCCGATTGAAATAGCGTTTTTTGCAGCCCTCTGGTTTTCTTTCCGCATTTCAGTTGCTTGCGCCATTCTCGCGATAATGGCCTGATGTCCGGCCGTCGCTGTTATACTTGAACTCGAAGCGTGCTCGTTTCCTAAATAAGAAAATTGTCTAAACACACCTGGGCTGGAGTTTGTCGCACCGTGGAAGTCGCTGAGGAATCGCTGAGCCAGATGCTTGCCAACTATGGGCTGGACTCCCCGCTGGCCGCCGCCGGCGCCATTGTCGTGGCAGGGGGCCTCATTCACCTGGCCCTCGGAGTACTGTTGCGGCGCCTGCACCGCGTTGCCCTGCACAGCAGCAACCGCTGGGATGATGTGTTCGTGACCGCTTTGGAGCGCCCCCTGCGGGTGGTGTTGTGGGTGGTGGTGCTGATGTTGCTGATGACGGTATTCCCGGTGACGGAAGCCGTACAGGGCACGCTGCTGTTGGCCTACGACACCGCCCTCGTGCTTTTGCTGGTGTGGTTCCTGCACCGACTGATCTCCGGCGCCGAGGAAGAGTTGCTGGACCCTGCTCGCGGCCACAAGGCATCCACCGACAAGGCGGCGGTGCACTCCACCGCCAAACTGCTGCGTATCATCCTCCTCATTATCGGCGGCCTGATGGCCCTGCAAAGCGTAGGTGTGTCGGTGTCCGGCCTGCTCGCCTTTGGCGGTATCGGTGGAATTGCGGTGGGCTTTGCTGCCAAGGACCTGCTGGCGAATTTCTTCGGTGGCCTGGGGATCTACCTGGACCGACCCTTCAGTCCCGGCGACTGGATCCGCTCCCCGGACCGCAATATCGAGGGCACCGTGGAGGATATTGGCTGGCGTCTGACCCGTATCCGCACGTTCGACCAGCGGCCTCTCTATGTCCCCAATGCGGTGTTCACCCAGATTGCGGTAGAAAACCCGTCCCGGATGTTCAACCGGCGCATCTTCGAAACCATCGGTATCCGGTACCAGGATGCGGGCAAGATGGCGGGCATCATTGAGGATGTGCGGAGTATGCTGGAAAAGCACCCGGACATTGACCTCGGGCGGACCCTCATTGTCAATTTCACCGCCTTCGGCCCATCGTCACTGGACTTCTTCGTCTATACGTTTACCCGCACCACGGTGTGGGTGGAGTTTCACCAGATCAAGCAGGATGTCCTGTTGCAGATTCTCGAAATTATTCACGCCCACGGCGCCGATGTCGCCTTTCCCACCCGCACCCTTCACGTGGAACAGGTCCAGCCCGAGGCCCTGGCTGCCGGCCCGGGGAAACAGCAATGAGCACTATCGGCATCATCGGCGGTACCGGTATCGAACAATTGCAGGGGCTCTGCATCGTCCGCGAACACGCCGCCGACACCCCCTTCGGTGCGCCGTCGCGGCCGATTCAGGAGGGGCGGCTCGGGGAAGAAGCGCTGTTTTTCCTGCATCGCCACGGCAGCCCCAAGGTGATTCCCCCGCATCTCATCAATTACCGCGCCAACATCAGTGCCCTGCACACTCTGGGCGTGCGACGACTGGTGGCGATCAACGCGGTGGGAGGCATCAGCCCGGACATGCAGCCCGGGCGCCTGGTTATCCCGGACCAGCTTGTCGACTACACCTGGGGCCGGGAGCACAGCTTCGACGATGGCAGCAGCGGCAGCCTGCAGCATATCGACTTTACCGAACCCTACGACCGCCCGTTGCGGCTGGCGCTGGTGCAGGCCGCCGAGACCGCGGGGATCGCCCACGAACCCTTCGGCGTCCACGCCGTCACCCAGGGGCCGCGGCTGGAGACCGCCGCCGAAGTGCGGCGCCTGGCCGGCGACGGCTGTGACGTGGTGGGAATGACCGGGATGCCCGAGGCCGCCCTGGCCCGGGAGCTGGGCATGGCCTATGCCTGTGTCTGCATGGTGGTGAACCCTGCAGCCGGCCTTGGCGACCTGCCCCTGACACTGGACATGATGCGCCAGATCCTGGAGCGCGAAGCCGGTGTGGTCAGAACACTGCTGGAGACCCTGTTGTCGGCTCTGTCTTCTGCAGAAGCTGCCGTATAGCGGTGTCGTAGTCCGCTTCCTGCAGGGCCTCCGGAGTCAGCGGAGTGAGTTTGATCACGACGCCCAGCAACGGGTGGTCGATGTAGTGCACCTCGCTGGAGCGCATGCGCCGCTGCTGCTGCAGCAGCACGGCGTGGCGCCAGGGGTAGGCGGTTGCCGCTCCCACTCCTTCGTCCGCCGCATTTTCGATTTGGTCCCAGGAAGGGTCGTACATACCGTCGAACTCGAGAGCTTCCTCCAGCTCTGCTTGCAGCAGCGGCGGTTCCACCAGTTCCAGCGAAGCGGGGGCCAGCGGCGGGGCGGGCATCCGCCAGTTGCCCGGCAGGTAACTGCCCTCCGTGTTCAGCCAGAGGTTGGTTTCCAGGTGCAGGAAGCGGGAGCGGTACAGGGTAACGGTACCCTGCAGTGGCGGATAGCTGGCCGTGTCGCCGGAGCGGTCCAGCACCAGAGGCAGCGCGGCGCGCTGGTTCCCGATCGGCTGCCACCAGACTTCGTGAAACAGGACGCGGTAGGGCCCGTTGCGCTCCATGTAGGCGGCCTTGCCGCGGAATTCCCGGGCGCTGGCGGGCAATTGCACGAAGGGTGTGGGCAGGCGTGGCGGTTCGTCCAGCACCGCCGGTTCGGCCTCCGCCCCGGGACGCTCCCCCTCGGCGGCGTATTCGCCGGGCGGAGTGTCAACCATGCCGGGGGCCCCGGTGTCTCCGTCTGCGGGGGCTGCGCCTGGCCCGAGCGTGTCCGCGTTGCCGGCAATTGGCCCCTCAGCCACTGGCCACTGTGACTGCAGGTGTATGCGCTGGCGTCCCTGGGCATCCACCTCGCTGTAGTCTGCCCGATCCGTATTATCCAGGTTGGCCTGCAGGCGCTGCGGGTCGATCAGGAAGCGCAGCTGTTCCGGATAGGACAGTGCGGGCAGCGGGTCCCAGCGCTCGGCGCGCTGGGCAGCGGGATCAGTGTGGGCCACTACCAGCAGTTCGACCTGGTACCAACCCTGATCCTCCTGCGCGTGCAGGGGCAGCAGGGGCAGGGCGGCGATGAGTGCTGTCAGGGCGCGGGCGGGAAACTGGATCATCAGGCGGCATCTTCCGTGGCATCGGCGGTAAAGGTGTCCAGCAGCTGGTCCGCAAACTGCTGGCGCTGTTCTGGCGCATCCAGGCTGCGCTTGAAACGCAGACGCATGGCTCCGGCGAGCTGGTAGCCCTTGGGGTCGGTCTGTACCAGCTTGACCAGGCTCAACGGATTGACCCGCGTGGATTCCCGGAAATCGATATTACCACCGGCCGGGCCAACCTCAATGCCGGCGATGCCCAGGGTCTCGGCGCGAATGCGCAGGCGCGCAACCTGCACCAGGTTTTTCACCTGCTGCGGCAACAGGCCAAAGCGGTCGATCATCTCGACCTGGATAGCGCGCAGCGCCTGTTCGTCCGCCGCCGCGGCGATGCGCTTGTAGAGGATCAGGCGGGTATTGATGTCGGGCAGGTAGTCTTCGGGGATCAGCGCCGGCATGTGCAGGTTGATCTCGGTGCCGCTGTCCAGGGGCGTATCCGCGTCGGGAATTTCGCCGCGGCGCAGGGCCGCCACCGCCCGCTCCAGCATGCGCATATAGAGCGCGAAACCGACGCTCTGGATCTGGCCGCTCTGCTCGTCGCCGAGCAGTTCTCCGGCGCCGCGGATCTCCAGGTCATGGGTGGCCAGCAAGTACCCGGCGCCCAGATCCCCGGCGGCCTCGATCGCCTCCAGCCGTTTCTCCGCATCCGGGGTAATCACCGAGCGCGGCGGGCACAGGAGATAGGCGTAGGCCTGGTGATGCGAGCGCCCCACCCGGCCGCGCAGCTGGTGCAACTGTGCCAGACCGAACTTGTCCGCGCGTTCGATGATGATGGTGTTGGCATTGGGGATATCGATGCCGGTCTCGATAATAGTGGTGCACAGCAGGATATGGTGGCGCTGGTGGTAGAACGACGACATCACCTGCTCCAGCTGGCTCTCCTGCATCTGCCCATGAGCCACCGCAATCGACAGGTCCGGCAGCAGTTCCCGCAGTTTGCGCGCGGTCTCCTCGATGGTGCGGACTTCGTTGTGCAGGTAGTACACCTGCCCCCCGCGCAGGGTCTCCCGCAGTACGGCCTCGCGGATGAGGGCGATATTGTGTTCGCGGACAAAGGTTTTGATCGACAGTCGCCGCGCCGGCGGGGTGGCGATGACCGAGAGATCGCGCATGCCCCCGAGGGCCATGTTGAGCGTACGGGGGATGGGCGTGGCAGTCAGGGTGAGGATGTCCACCTCGGCGCGCAGGGCCTTGATCGCCTCCTTCTGCTTCACCCCGAAGCGGTGCTCCTCGTCGATGATCAGCAGGCCCAGGTCGCGGAACTGGAAATCCCTGGATAACAGCTTGTGGGTACCCACGAGGATGTCGACCTCGCCCCTGGCGACCCGGGCGGTTACAGCCTCCAGTTCTTTCGCGGACTTGAAGCGCGACACCACCTCCACTGTCAGCGGCCAGTCGGCAAAACGGTCGGCAAAGGAGTTGTGGTGCTGGCGTGCGAGAAGGGTAGTGGGAACCAGTACCGCCACCTGCTTGCCGTTGCGGGCGGCGATAAAGGCTGCACGCATTGCCACTTCCGTCTTGCCAAAGCCGACGTCGCCACAGACCAGGCGGTCCATGACCCGCGGGCTGGTCATGTCGGCGATTACCGCCTCAATGGCAGCGGCCTGGTCGGCGGTCTCCTCGAAGGGGAAGCTGGCGGCGAACTGTTCATATTCCATGGTCGGAAGCTCAAAGCAGTAGCCCTGCCGGGCCTCCCGCCGGGCGTAGACCTCCAGCAACTGGGCGGCCACGTCGCTGGCTTTTTCTGTCGCCTTGCGTCGCGCCTTTTCCCACTGGTCCGAACCCAGCTTGTGCAGTGGCGCCAGGTCCGGATCACTGCCGGCGTAGCGGCTCACCAGGTGCAGGGATGCCACCGGCACATAGAGCTTGCTGCCCTGGGCGTATTCCAGCGCCAGGAATTCGTTGTCGGCGCCGTCCACCTGCAGGGTCTGCAGGCCCAGGTAGCGGCCCACGCCGTGCTCCAGGTGCACCACCGGCACACCTTCGCGCAGCTCGTTGATGTCCCGGAAAACATTCTGGGCGCTGGTTTCGTCAGCCTTGCCCCGGCGTCGGCGCTGGGCAACGCGGTTGCCGAACAGCTGAGCCTCGCAGACCAGAGCCGGAGCATCGGGTCCGAAATACATGCCGCGATCAATCGGGGCAGTGGCGATCGCAAACGCCAGCCCCGAGGCGAGGAAGTCTGCCCAGTTGGCCACTTCCGGCGGTTCCAGCTGGTGCGCGGACAGGGTCTCCAGCAACACCTCGCGGCGGCCAGCGGATTCGGCGCAGAGCAGCACAGGCCCCGGGTGGCGCCCCAGGAACTGCTGCAAGCGGTCGGCCGGGGTCTGCCTGGAGCCCTCCGGCGCGAGGTCCGGTAGGGTTTGTGACGGGCTGGCCACATGCACCGGGGCATCCGGATTCCGCCGCAACTCCAGCACCGGGCAGGCCCCCAGCAACTGGTACAGCTCTTCAACCGGGGTAAAACAGCGGGCGGGAGGCAGCAGGGGGCGGCGCGGGTCGATCCCGTATTCACTGTAGCGATGACTGGCGTCTTCCCAGAAGCGCTGGGCGGCCTGGTAGTGGTCGCCAATGGCAATGACCGGCGTGCCCTCGGGCAGGTAGTCGAACAGGGTGGCGCAGTGCTCGAAAAACAGCGGCAGATAGTATTCACAACCTCCCGGGGAGCGTCCGGCGCTGACCTCGGAATACACCGGGCAGGCATCGTGGTCGACATCGAAGGCGTCGTACCAGTTCAGGCGGAAGCGGTCGATCGCAGCGCGGTTGAGGGGGTATTCCCGGGCCGGGAGCAGGTTGATGCCCTCGACCTTTTCGATGGTGCGCTGGGTTTCGGGGCTGAAGGTGCGCAGGCTGTCGACCTCGTCGTCCAGCAGGTCCACCCGGAACGGCAGCTCGCTGCCCATGGGGAAGATGTCCAGCAGAGAGCCACGCAGGGCGAACTCGCCGTGCTCGTAGACCGTATCGACGTTGTGGTAACCGTTGCGCTGCAGATTGCGACTGAAACTGTCCCGGTCCAGGGTCTGGCCGGGTTCCAGCACCAGGCTGGAACCGGCGATATAGGACGCAGGGGCCAGCCGGTGCATCAGTGTTGGCACCGGCACGATGAGGATGCCAGCCGCCAGGCTGGGCAGCCGGTACAGGGTCTGCAGGCGCTCCGAGACAATATCCTGGTGTGGAGAGAAATTGTCGTAGGGCAGGGTCTCCCAGTCTGGAAAGGCGAGGATGGCAATGTCCTCGCCGAGGAAGAAGGGCAACTCCCGCTCCAGTGCCAGGGCGGAGCTGGTGTCCGCAGTGATCACCAGCAGCAGCTCCCCCGGGCGAGCCAGTTCGGCGATGCAGCGGGCTTCGGCGCAGCCATGGAAGGGGCCCATGGCGGTGCGGCTGCCGGGCTTGGCGGGCCAGGGGGTGCTTGCGAGCAGGGGTGTGAACATGGATGACCGGTCGTTGGCGGAAACAGAGCGCCTATTGTAAGGCGCACGGTGAAAAGTACCACAGTGCCTTGCCCTCGACAGGTCAGAACGGGATAATACGCGCCCGTTGGAACCCCGGATTCCCCGCAGACAGGTGACAGACGAGTGAACGAACGCAAGCGAGAGCGCCCCGACGACTATTTCAGGGACTGGAAGGAGCGCGAGGCGCTGGCGGAAGGCATGATTCCGCTGGTGGGTGAGCTTTCCCGCCGCAAGAACGTCAAGTGCTATATCTACGGCAAGTCGCTGGTCAACCAGTCTGTCACCCAGATCATGAAGGACCACCGGTACGTGCGTCAGGTGGAAGAGAACGAGCTGTCCGAGTTCGAGACCTTCCCGGTGATCAAGGCCCTGTCACTGCTGGACCTCGGCCCCGCCCATATCGATATCGGCCGGCTTGCGGTCGAGTACTACGACAAGGGCGCCGGCGCCGGCATGAGCGTCGAGGACTATGTCCAGCAGCAGGTGGCGGACCTGGTCGGGAGCGAAACCGGCCCGGTTGCCGGTCCGGTCGACGTCGTTCTCTACGGCTTTGGCCGCATTGGCCGGTTGCTGGCTCGCATTCTTATCGACAAGACCGACGGCGGCGACTCCCTGCGCCTGCGCGCGGTGGTGGTCCGCAAGGGCAGCGCTCCGGATGACCTGGTCAAGCGCGCGAGCCTGCTGCGCAGGGATTCCGTGCACGGCGCCTTTGACGGCACCATCCGGGTCGACGAGGAGCGCCAGTCTTTCGTTGCCAACGGCAATGAAGTCAAGGTGATCTACGCCGATTCCCCGGATAGCATTGACTACACCGCCTACGGCATCAATAACGCGATTGTGATCGACAACACCGGCGTCTGGCGCGATGAGGCCGGCCTGTCCCAGCACCTGAAATCCAGGGGCGTGAGCAAGGTAATTCTCACCGCGCCCGGCAAGGGCGAGATGAAGAATGTGGTCGCCGGCATCAACAACAGCGCCATCACGGACAGCGACCAGATTATCTCCGCCGCATCCTGCACCACCAATGCCATCGTGCCGCCGCTGAAGGCCATGGACGACCGCTTCGGCATCATCAGCGGGCACGTGGAAACGGTGCACGCCTACACCAACGACCAGAACCTGATCGACAACTACCACAAGGCGGACCGTCGCGGCCGCAGCGCGCCCCTGAACATGGTGATCACCGAGACCGGCGCCGCGAAAGCGGTTGGGAAGGTGTTGCCACAACTCGAAGGCAAGCTCACCGGCAATGCTATCCGGGTGCCGATCCCCAATGTGTCGATGGCTATCCTCAACCTGACCCTGGGCAAGGCCACCACCAAAGACGATGTCAACGAGTACATGCGTCATATGGCGCTGCACTCCGACATGCGCAAGCAGATCGACTACTCCAATTCTCCCGAGGTCGTTTCCAGCGATTTCGTGGGCTCCAGGCACGCCTGTATCTTTGACGCGCAGGCGACCATCGTCAACGGCACCCAAGCAGTACTCTACCTGTGGTACGACAACGAGTTTGGTTACAGTTGCCAGGTTTACCGGATCCTGGAACAGATGGCGGGCATCAAGTACGCCCGCTATCCGAAGAAGTCTTGAGCCCGGCGGCAGGGCGGTAAAAGCTGTTGCCAGGCAACCGACTGCATCCGGGCACAGTAGTCTTTTGGCGGCGGGTTCCGCTATAATGCGCGCGGCCCGGATACGGGCGGTGGGCGGGTTAGAGCCCGCTGCCGCCGCCGCGCCCCGGCAGGGGCGCTACCACCGCCAGCGGCACGCCGCTCTGCAATACGGCCTTGGCCGCCACACTTACTTATGAACCTGTAGGCAGATCGTATGATCAAGATCAAGCGGGGCATGGACATCCCCATCCTGGGTGCTCCCAAGCAAGCCATTGAAGACGCCACAGCGGCCCGCGCCGTAGCGGTGGTCGGGCCCGACTACGTGGGGATGAAGCCAACCATGGAAGTCGCCGAGGGCGACCGGGTCAAGGCCGGCCAGTTACTGTTCACCGACAAGAAAACCGAGGGCGTGCGTTACACCGCGCCCGCGGGTGGCGTGGTCGCGGCCATCAATCGGGGCGCACGCCGTGCCCTGCAGTCAGTGGTGATTGAAGTCGAGGGCGATGCCTCCGAGAGCTTTCCCAGCTGGAGCGCCGAGGAAGCCCGCAACCTTGACCCCAGCACCATCCGCGACAACCTGAACCTTTCCGGCCAGTGGACCGCATTGCGCACGCGCCCGTTCAGCCGTGTGCCGGCGCTGGATGCCGAGGCGGCGGCCATTTTCATAACCGCGATAGACACGCACCCGCTGGCGCCGGATACCGCGCTGGTCATCGCCGAGCAGCCCGAGGCGTTTGCCCTGGGCCAGGACCTGCTGGGGCGGCTGACCGGGGGCAAGGTCTACCTGTGCAGCGCGGCTGGCGCCGATCTGCCGCGCGGGCAGGCGGCCAATATCGAACTGGCCGAGTTTGCCGGGCCCCATCCCGCGGGCCTCGCGGGCACCCATATCCATTTCGTTCTCGGTGGCGTCAGTACCGGTAAAGTCGTGTGGACCATCGGCTACCAGGACGTCATTGCCATCGGGCGCCTGTTCCTGGATGGCCAGATCCACACTAGCCGGATAATCGCCCTGGCTGGTCCGCAGGTGGAGAACCCGCGCCTGCTTCGTACCCGCCTTGGTGCCGACCTGCAGGCGCTTTGCGCCGGCGAGCTGAAGGAGGGCGATAACCGGGTAATTTCCGGCTCCGTTCTCGGCGGTCGCCGGGTGCAGGCGCCGACGGCCTATCTCGGCCGCTATCACAACCAGGTCAGCGTCTTGCGCGAGGGGCGTGACCGCGCCTTCATGGGCTGGCTCTCCCCGGGCGCGGAGAAACACTCCAGCCTCGGCATTTACCTGAGCAGCCTGTTCGGCCTCAAGCCCCTCGCCATGACCACAACCACCAACGGCAGCCAGCGCGCCATGGTGCCGGTGGGAACCTATGAAACCGTGGTGCCCCAGGACTACCTGCCGACCCACATGCTGCGAGCACTGATCGTCGGCGATACCGAGACTGCCCAGTCCCTGGGCTGTCTGGACCTGGACGAGGAAGACCTGGCCCTGTGCACCTATGTTTGCCCGGGCAAATACGAGTACGGTCCCATTTTGCGGGACAACCTGACACGCATTGAGAAGGAGGGTTAGGCCGTGGGACTGCGCAAGATCCTGGACGGGCTCGAACACCATTTCGAAGACGGCGGCCGCTACAAGAAGTGGTATCCGCTGTACGAGGCGGTGGATACCATTTTCTACTCTCCCGCGTCTGTCACCCGCAGCACCGCCCATGTGCGCGACGGGGTAGACCTCAAGCGCATCATGATCACTGTCTGGTTCGCGGCCTTTCCGGCCATGTTCTACGGCATGTACAACCTGGGTTTCCAGGCCAACGACATCCTCGCTGCCAGCGGCGGCCAGGTCGAAGGCTGGCGCGGCGGTCTGATTGCCGCCTTTGGCGGTTATGATCCGACCAGCCTTTGGGATTGCTTCTTCTTCGGCGCCCTGTTTTTCCTGCCCATCTACGCCACCACCTTCATCGTCGGCGGATTCTGGGAGGTGCTGTTTGCGATGAAGCGCGGCCACGAAGTGAACGAGGGTTTCTTTGTCACCTCGATCCTGTTCGCGTTGATCTGTCCCCCCGACGTGCCCCTGTGGCAGGTGGCGCTGGGCATCAGCTTCGGTGTGGTGATCGGCAAGGAAGTCTTCGGCGGTACCGGCAAGAACTTCCTCAACCCCGCCCTGACCGGTCGCGCGTTCCTGTATTTCGCCTACCCGGCCCAGATGTCGGGTGACGGGGTGTGGACCGCGGTGGACGGCTACACAGGCGCCACCCCGCTGTCCGTGGTGGCCTCCGACGGCATGGCGGCACTGGAGCAGCAGATCAGCTGGATGCAGGCCTTCACCGGGTCTATCCCCGGTTCCATCGGCGAGACCTCCACCCTGGCGATCCTGATCGGCGGTGCGCTGCTGCTGGTGACACGTATCGCTTCCTGGCGCATCGTGGCCGGCGTGTTCCTCGGCATGGTGGCCCTGTCCACCCTGTTCAACATCATCGGCTCCGACAGCAACCCCGCCTTTGGCATGCCCTGGTATTGGCACCTGGTGGTCGGTGGTTTCGCCTTCGGCATGATGTTCATGGCCACCGACCCGGTGTCTGCCGCCTATACCAACACCGGCAAGTTCGCCTACGGTATCCTGATCGGCCTGATGTGTGTGCTGATCCGGGTGGTCAATCCGGCGTTCCCGGAAGGCATCATGCTGGCAATCCTGTTCGCGAACCTGTTCGCTCCGCTCATGGACCACTTCGTGATCCAGTCCAATATCAAACGGAGGCTTGCCCGTGTCCAAGAATGACGGCATCAGTAAAACCCTGCTGGTCGCCTTCGCGCTATGCATTGTCTGCTCGGTGGTGGTTTCCACCGCGGCGGTGCTGCTGAAGCCAGCCCAGGAGGCCAACAAGACCCTGGATCGCAAGCGCAACATTCTCGCTGCGGCGGGCATGCTGGAAGAGGGCGCCTCCATTGAGGAGCAGTTCGCCCAGATCCAGGCCCGGGTGGTGGACCTGCGCACCGGCCGTTTCACGGATGACGTGGATCCGGCGAGCTATGAGCCGGTCAAGGCGGCCAAGGACCCCTCCCGCTCCAGCAATTTGACCCAGGAAGAGGACATCGCGGGCATTGGCCGTCGCGAGGACTACGCTCTGGTCTACCTCGCTGAATCGGCGAACGGGGAACTGGACAAAGTGATACTCCCGGTCCGCGGTTACGGGCTGTGGTCCACCCTCTACGGCTTCATCGCCCTGGAGGCAGACGCCAACACCGTGGCAGGGCTGGGCTTTTACGAGCACGGCGAAACCCCCGGCCTGGGTGGCGAGGTGGACAACCCGCGCTGGAAGGCGCAGTGGCCAGGCAAGGAGGTCTACCGCGATGGCGAAGTGGAAATCGCGCTGGCCAAGGGAAGTGTCGACAGCAGCAGCCCCGATGCGCCCTGGCGGGTGGACGGCCTCTCCGGGGCCACCCTCACCTCGCGCGGAGTCACCCAGCTTGTGCATTTCTGGCTCGGCGAGCAGGGCTATGCTTCTTTTCTCAACAACCTGAAAGCCGGGGAGGCCTGACATGACGACCGTGAAAGAAACCCTCATATCGCCTATCTTCAGGAACAACCCGATCGCGCTGCAGATCCTCGGTATCTGCTCGGCGCTGGCGGTGACCTCCTCGCTGCAGGTGACCGTGGTGATGTGTATTGCCCTGACCCTGGTGACGGCGTTTTCCAACCTGTTCATTTCCATGATTCGGGCCCAGATACCCGGCAGCATCCGGATCATCGTGCAGATGACCATCATTGCCTCGCTGGTGATCGTGGTGGACCAGGTGCTGAAGGCTGTGGCCTACGAGATCAGCAAGCAGCTGTCCGTGTTCGTGGGCCTGATCATCACCAACTGTATCGTGATGGGCCGGGCCGAGGCCTTTGCCATGAAGAATCCGCCGGTGCCCAGCTTTATCGACGGGATTGGCAATGGTCTCGGCTACAGCGCGGTGCTGCTGTCCGTGGCCTTTGTCCGCGAGCTGTTCGGCTCCGGCAAGCTGTTCGGCATGGAAGTACTGCCGTTGGTGACCGAGGGTGGCTGGTACAACCCCAACGGCCTCCTGCTGCTGCCGCCGAGTGCGTTTTTCCTGATTGGCGGGTTCATCTGGATCCTGCGCAGTTTTGACAAGAAGCAGGTGGAGGCTCCGGACTTCCGGATGGCCAAACACACCGCGGCCGAGGAGGGCGCGTAATGGAACAGTACCTGAGCCTGTTTATTCGCGCCGTGTTCATCGAAAACATGGCGCTGGCGTTCTTTCTCGGCATGTGCACCTTCCTGGCCATTTCCAAGAAGGTGCAGGCGGCGATCGGCCTCGGCATCGCGGTCATCGTGGTGCTGACCATCACCGTGCCGGTCAACAACCTGATCTACAACTACCTGCTCGCCGACGGCGCCCTTGCCTGGGCAGGCCTGCCCGATGTGGACCTCAGCTTTCTCGGCCTGCTGTCCTATATCGGTGTGATCGCGGCGATTGTCCAGATTATGGAGATGTTTCTCGACAAGTATGTCCCAGCTCTCTACAACGCCCTGGGGGTTTTCCTGCCCCTGATCACGGTAAACTGTGCCATTCTCGGCGCGGCCCTGTTCATGGTCGAGCGCGACTACACCTTTGGTGAGAGCGTGGTATTCGGCGCCGGCGCCGGGTTCGGCTGGGCACTTGCCATCGTGGCCCTTGCGGGCATTCGCGAGAAGCTGAAGTACAGTGACGTGCCCGACGGCTTGCAGGGGCTCGGCATAACCTTTATCACTGTGGGTCTGATGTCGCTGGGCTTCATGTCCTTCGGCGGTATGAACATCTAGGCGGAAATGTTGTTATGAATCTGACGATTGTTCTTGGCGTCACCATGTTTACGGCGATCGTGCTCGCCCTGGTTGCCGTGATCCTGAGTGCGCGCTCGCGCCTGGTCAGCAGCGGCGAGGTTTCGATCGAGATCAACGGCGAGAAGACCATTCATGTGCCGGCGGGTGGCAAGCTGCTGCAGACCCTGTCCGAGAGCGGCCTGTTCCTGCCCTCCGCCTGTGGCGGCGGTGGCACCTGTGCCCAGTGCAAGTGCATCATTACCGAGGGTGGCGGCGCCATGCTGCCCACCGAGGAAGGACACTTCACTCGCCGCGATGCGAAAGAAGGCTGGCGCCTTAGCTGCCAGACCGCGGTCAAGCAGGACATGAAGATCGAGGTCCCGGAAGAAGTGTTCGGGGTCAAGCAGTGGGAGTGCACGGTGGAAAGCAATCCCAACGTTGCCACCTTCATCAAGGAGCTGACCTTGCGCCTGCCCGAAGGCGAAAGCGTTGATTTCCGCGCCGGCGGCTATGTGCAGCTGGAGTGCCCTCCGCACCATGTCAAGTACAAGGACTTTGATATCGAGGAGGAATACCGCGGCGACTGGGAGCGCTTCGGCTTCTTCAAGCTGGAGTCCGAGGTCAAGGAAACCACCATCCGCGCCTACTCCATGGCCAACTATCCGGAAGAGCGCGGCGTGGTGAAATTCAACATCCGTATCGCTACTCCCCCTCCGGGCAGCGAGGGAATTCCCCCCGGCGTCATGTCGTCCTGGGTGTTCAATCTCAAGCCCGGTGACAAGGTCAAGGTGTACGGGCCTTTCGGTGAATTCTTTGCCAAGGATACCGATGCCGAGATGATCTTCATCGGCGGCGGCGCCGGTATGGCCCCCATGCGCTCGCACCTGTTCGACCAGCTCAAGCGGCTGCACAGCAAGCGCAAGATATCGTTTTGGTACGGTGCCCGCTCGCTGCGGGAAATGTTCTACGTCGAGGACTACGATGGCCTGGCCGCGGAGAACGACAACTTCGAGTGGCACGTGGCGCTGTCGGATCCCCAGCCCGAGGACAACTGGGACGGTCTGACCGGCTTTATCCACAACGTGCTCTATGAGCAGTACCTCAAGGACCACCCGGCTCCCGAGGACTGCGAGTACTACATGTGCGGGCCGCCGATGATGAACGCCGCGGTCATCCGCATGCTCACGGATCTTGGCGTGGAGCCCGAAAATATCCTGCTGGACGATTTCGGCGGCTGATGACAGCCGTCAGCGTCGCGCAAAGCCACTCTTCGGGGTGGCTTTTTTATAGGGCGGCCTGCCTGGCAGTCGCTCTGCTCGTGCTGCTTGCTGGCTGCGAGCGGCAACCCCGACCGGTCGAGTTGGCCGGCGAGGCCATGGGCACGACCTGGCATGTGACGTACCTGCCCGTCGCCGGGAGCGCCGACCCCGCCGGGATAGGCCGGAACCTGGAACAACGGCTTGCCGCCGTCAATGACAGCATGTCGACCTGGCAGTCGGACTCGGAGATCAGCCGTTTCAACCGCTCCTCCCCGGGTACCTGGGTCACTGTTTCCCAGCCTTTTGCCGAGGTGGTGGCGGCCGCCCTGGAGATCGGCGAGCTGTCGGGTGGCGCCTACGACGTCACCGTGGGGCCGCTGGTGGAACTGTGGGGCTTTGGTCCCGCCCGCCCGCGACTGGACCTGCCCAGCGACGCCGCGATCCGTGCGCGCCAGGACCTGGTCGGGCAACGGTTCCTGGAACTGGACCGGGAGCAGGGGCGCATGCGGCGCCTGCGAGAGGTGGAGCTGGATCTGTCCTCCATCGCCAAGGGCTATGCGGTTGATCTGCTTGCGGAGGCGTTGCAGTCGCAACAAATCACCGACTTTCTGGTCGAAGTGGGTGGAGAAATGCGTTTGTCAGGCACCAGCCCCCGGGGTGACGCCTGGCGGGTGGCTGTGGAACGCCCGCAGCCCGGCGCGCGCTCGGTCGCGCTGGGCATCGCGCTGACGGACGTGGCAATTGCCACGTCCGGCGACTACCGCAATTACTTCGAGGTCGGCGGTCGCCGCTACTCCCACAGCATCGACCCGCGCACCGGCCGCCCGGTGGCTCACGATCTGGTCTCGGTCACGGTGATTGCGGCTGACTGCATGCGCGCCGACGGCTGGGCTACAGCCCTGACCGTGCTCGGAGCCGATGAGGCGCTGGCGCTGGCCGAGAGCCAGGGCCTCGCGGTATATTTGCTGCGCCAGGAAGGTGAGCGTATCGTGCCACTGTATTCGAGCGCATTCGAGCCCTGGCTCGATGCGTCAAACCTTACGCACTAGCGGCGATTGCAGCCGCGGGGAAGTTTGCTATGACTGTTTTCGTACTCACCGCCGCGCTGATCGGCATTGTCATGGCGATCATGGCTGTCGGTGTCATCATGGGCCGCGGCCCGATCAAGGGCTCCTGTGGCGGCATGGGCGCCCTGGGGTTCGATACCGCCTGCGACATTTGCGGCGGCGACCCGAAACGCTGCGAGGAAGAGACCCGCGACAGCAAGGGCGCAGCGGCGGACAACGCCCAGTTCTATCCTGCCGATCGCTAGTTGTCGGCGCGAAAGGCCTTGCCCGGTAGTTACCCGCTGAACCCGCGCTATGTCCTCTTCGTCGGGTTGCGGTACAGCTTCAGCCGCAAGCGCAACCGGTTCGCCAGCGTCATAGCGCTGGTGTCCATGCTGGGCATGGTGCTCGGGGTCGCCAGCCTCATCACCGTCCTTGCCATTATGAACGGCTTTGCCGGCGAACTGCGCGAGCGCATCCTGTCTTTGGTACCCCACGGCTATGTGGAACCCGCCGGCAAGGGCCTGCTGCCGGACTGGCTACAGCTGGCAACCATGCTGGAAGCCCACCCCCAGGTCATCGCGCTTGCGCCCTACATCACCGACAAGGTTATTATCGCCGGTCCGGCACAGCTGCGCGGGGCGGTGCTCACCGCGATCGATCCCTCACGGGAGGCGGCTGTTTCCGGGGTGGGGGAAGCGATGATTTACGGCAGCCTTGCGGGTCTCGACGCGGAGCCCTTCAGCGTAGTGCTGGGTGCGAGCCTGGCCCGGGTGCTGGGGGTTGGCCCGGGCGACAGTATCGAGGTCACCATTCCCCGGCTGACAGTCACTCCCCTGGGAACCTTTCCGCGCAGCAAGCGCCTGCGGGTCAGCGGCCTGTTCCAGGTCAATGCCCAGCCCGACAGCTATCAGGCCTATGTGTCGCTGCAGACGGGGCAGCGCCTGTTTGCAGCGGGCAGCGGTGTGGGCGGGCTGCAGATCCGCACCGCCGATCTCATGAGTGCGCCGCGAAAGCTTGCAGCGCTTGCCCCGGTCCTGCCGCCGGGGCTGGTGGTGCGGGACTGGAGCCAGACCCAGGGCAGCCTGTTCCGGGCGGTGAAGATGGAAAAGATCATGGTCGGCTTGCTGCTGCTGAGCGTAGTCGCCGTCGCAGCTTTCAATATTGTCTCCACCCTGGTCATGTCGGTCGCGGAAAAGCGCGGGGACATCGCCGTGCTGCGCACCATGGGCGCACGCGCCGGCGGCATCATGGGAATATTCGTCGCCCACGGACTTGGCCTGGCGGCAGCCGGGATCGGCTGTGGCACGCTGCTGGGTGTGGTGTTGGCCAACAACATCGCTGCAGTCACGGCCCGCCTGGAGGACTGGTTCGGGGTAAAGCTGTTTGACCCGGCGGTCTATTTCATCAGCGAGCTGCCCGCGGAATTGCACTGGCAGGACGTGCTCTGGGTGGTCGCTGCCGCTCTGCTGCTCAGCCTCGCCGCAACCCTCTACCCGGCCTGGCGCGCCGCCCGCATCGCTCCCGCCGAGGTACTGCGTTATGAATGATCAGGTCGTGCTCTGTGCCGACAAGCTGGGCCGGGCATACCGGGACGGCAATCGGGAAGTCCGGGTCCTGGACGGCTTGCAGCTGGCTCTGGGCGAGGGTGAGAAAGTGGCGATTATCGGCGCCTCAGGTTCCGGCAAGTCGACCCTGCTCAATTTGCTCGGAGGGCTTGATGAGCCCAGCTCCGGCCGGGTGCTGATGCGCGGCCAGGACCTCGCTGCACTCGGGGAGCGCGCGCTATGCCGCTGGCGTAACCGCCACCTGGGATTCGTCTACCAGTTCCATCACCTGTTGCCTGAATTCGACGCCCGGGAGAACGTCGCCATGCCCCTGCTGATCGGCGGCCTGGGCCGGCGCCAGGCCTGGCAGCGAGCGGAGTCCATGCTGGCCGGCGTGGGCATGGGGCATCGCCTGCAACACCGGCCCGGGGAGCTGTCCGGTGGCGAACGCCAGCGCGTGGCAATCGCCAGGGCCCTGGTGACCGAGCCGGACTGCGTGCTGATGGACGAGCCCACTGGCAACCTGGATCCGGAGTCTGCGGCCCAGGTGCTGGCCCTGATCGACAGCCTCAGTGCCGGCAGTACCGCGTTTGTGGTGGTTACCCACGACCCGGCCATCGCCCGGCGCATGGACCGAACCCTGGAACTGCTGCAGGGTGCGCTGGTGGAGCGGGCCCGTGAACCGGCTTGAGTTGCTGCGCATAGCGGTGCGCTACAGCTTTGCCTTTGGTCGCGGCTACCTGTCCACCTTCTTGTCCTCTCTGTCCACCCTGGGCCTGGTCCTGGCCATTGGCCTGCTGATCGCGGTCCTGTCGGTCATGAACGGTTTCGACAAGGAAATGCGCGAGCGGATTCTGGCGCTGGTGCCCCATATCACCGTTTACGGCCAGCAGCCGTTACAGGACTGGCAGACACTCGCTTCGGATTTGCAGGCGCACCCCGAGATCCTTTCGGCGGTGCCTTTTGTCCAGTTTGACGCCCTGTTCCTGCGGGGCACTTCGATCGAAACCGCCGTCGGCGTAGGGCTGCAACCGAACGGCGACCAGGGCTTGCTCGCCGCATTGCCCGCGCCCCTGCGGGCGCAGTTCGCGGCGGCGCAGGACGGCCTGCTGCTGGGCAATGGCCTGGCGGGTCGTCTCGGCGCAGAAGTCGGGGATACCCTGACGCTGATTGTACCCACCGCGGGCGGGCGGGAGGCCGCGACCCGCTTTGCCAGCGTCACCGTGACCGGCCTGCTGGTTACCGGCACCGAGCTCGACGAGTCAGCGGCAGTCGTGCATCTGGCCCAGGCTTCGCAACTGGCGGGGCTCGAGGGTGGAGTCAGCGGCCTGCAGCTCCAGAGCCGGGATCTGTTCGGGGTCAGCCAGCTGGGCTGGGAGCTGCTGGGAAGCTTGCCCGCAGGGTACTACACCACCAACTGGATGATGAGCCACGGCAATCTCTACGCGGCAATCCAGCTTTCCCGGGACCTGGTCAGCATCCTGCTGTTCTCGATCATTGCAGTGGCCGCCTTCAACGTGGTCTCGTCGCTGGTGCTGGTGGTGTTTGACAAACAGGGCGATATTGCCATTCTGCGCACCCTGGGGGCGTCGGGTGGCGATATTACCTGGATATTCCTGCTGCAGGGCGCCATGATCGGCCTGGTAGGAGCGGTGTTGGGTGCGCTCTGCGGAGTTGTGCTGAGCCTGGGAATTCCACCCCTGGTCGCCGGCCTTGAGCAGCTGCTGGGACTGCACTTTCTCAGCACCGATGTCTACCCGGTATCATTCCTGCCGGTGGATATCCTGGCGGTGGATGTTGCCCTGGTCACCGCGGTCGCTTTTGCCATGTGCATACTTGCGGCGCTCTACCCGGCGCGGCGTGCAGCGAGACTGGCTCCCGCCCTCATTCTTCACCAGGAGCGGGTGTAGCACTGCCTTTCTTCCGACGGGAGAGGCGCAGGCCGTGGATGGCCCTGTGCTGTGCGCGGCGTCGCCATTTCCTGGCCACGTGGTACCGCCAGAGCAGACTCACACCCGTGTAACCCAGGGAGCCAAACAGCAGGCCGCAGATCAGGCTGCCTGCCAATAGCGGTTTCCACAGCACCCCGATACGGGCGCTGATCCACGCCATACTCATCTCGAACTCCGCCACCTGCACCGGCACATCGATCAGCAGCGCACCCACTCTATAGGATATGTAGAAAAGGGCCGGCATGGTCACCGGATTGGTGATCCACACCAGGGCCACGGACATGGGCAGGTTGCAGCGCAGCAGCACGGCCAGAACCGCCGCCACCAGCATCTGCCCGGGAATCGGCAGGAAGGCGACAAATACCCCGACGAAAAACGCCATCGCCGCCGAGTAGCGGTTGATATGCCAGAGATTGGTCTGGTAGATCCAGTCGCCCAGCACCTGCAGGGCCTCGATCTTGCGGATCTTGGTGGGCGTGGGCAGCCATTGTTTCAGGGTTTTTCTCGGCATGAAAACTCTGGTCGGAATGGATGTGTAACGGATTGGCGCACTGTGCTTGACTTGCAGTGGGCGACTGAATGCTGGTGCAGGTGGCCATTATGACGGCAAAAACAGCGCAGAACCATCAGTGAGACCCGCACTCGGCGGATTTGTTGCGACTGTGATCGCGGTTAGCCAGGCGCCGGCCCTGCCACCTCTCTGGCTGGGTCTGGTGGTCGCAGTCGCGGGAGTGCTGGCGCTGCTGTTTCTCCGCGCTCCCTGGCGGATACTGGGTGCATGCCTTGCCGCTGCGGGGCTGGCTGCAGCGTACGGCCAGGCCCTGCTGGAAAGACGCCTGCCCGACGCCTGTGAGCGGGTGCCGATGCTGGTGTCCGGCACCGTTGCCAGCCTGCCCAGGGTCACCCCGTTCCCGGACGGGCGGCGCCAGCAACGCTTCGAGTTCATCAGTGATTCACTCCCGCTTGCCCACTGTCGCGGCCCGCGCCGTCTGCTGCTCAATTATGCTGGCGAAGCCGAGCTGGTCCCGGGTGAGCGCTGGCAATTCGACGTCTTGCTGCGCAGGCCCTGGGGGCTTGCGAACCCCGGATCCTTCAATATGCAATCCTGGTATGCACAGACCGGGATTGATGCAGTGGGCAGTGTACGCCGTGCGGCGCCCGCCCGGCGCATGGCGGACGCGGGCCCGCGCTCTGCGCACCAGCGCTATCGGCAGCGCCTGAGTGAACAAATCCTTGTGGCGTTGGGGGAGGGGCCCGCCAGCGCCATCCTCCGGGCCGTGGTCGTCGCAGACCGCAGCGGCCTCAATCATGAACTCTGGGCGCTGTTTCGCCAATACGGTATCAGCCACCTGCTGGTTATTTCCGGTTTGCATGTGGGGATGGTGGCAGCGTGCGGCTATTTCGTGGGCAGTATGGCAGCAGGCATGCTGGCGCTGCTGCGCGGGGGGCGCGGGGCAGTCCTCGCCGGGCCGCTGTGCGCGTTGCTGCTGGCGACTGCATATACCACGCTGGCCGGGTTCAGCCTGGCCACGACCAGAGCATGGCTGATGTTGTTCTGTTTCCTGCTGGCAATCCTGTGCGGGCGCCCGGGCCTGTCCTGGAACAATCTTCTGGTGGCCGCGGCGGTGCTGCTGGCGCTGAATCCGCTGGCTGCTCTCGGCGCGGGTTTCTGGTTGTCATTTTGCTCTGTCGCCTGTCTTCTGTGGCTGGCGCTCTGGCGCCCGCAGGCGGGTCTGGCGGAACGCTGGCTGGGGACCCATGCTTATATGTGCCTGGCCATGCTGCCCCTGTCCGGCTGGTGGTTTGGCGGCGCCAGCCAGGTGGCGGCCCTCGCCAATGCGGCGCTGGTGCCGCTGCTGGGGTTGTTTGTGGTCCCCCTGGCGCTCGCGGGCGTGGCGCTGGCCGCCATTGGCATTGACCTTGCGACCAGCCTGTGGGCGCTTGCAGCCTGGCCGTTGCAGCAGCTGTTACCGCTTGGCGCGGGGCTGGCTGAGCGCCACCCGGACTGGTTGTACCGTAGCTTCACGCCGACTTTCCCCGCCATCGGCCTGGCGCTGGTCGCGCTGGCGCTGGCGGTGATGCCCCTGCGGAGGTTCGTCAAGCTGCTCTTGCTGCCGGTTCTGCTGGTGCCCCTGCTCACACCGCTGCACGGCCATCGAGGGGTCAAGGCCGACGCTGTGCAGGTGATCGCGATCGATGTGGGGCAGGGGACCGCGGTACTGGTCTACGATCGCAGTCATGCGCTGCTCTATGACACAGGGGGCGGTGTCCCCGGTGGGCCGGATCTCGCGGACGAGGTCATTGTGCCCCTGCTGCGCAGCCGCGGGATCTCCCGTCTCGACACCCTGGTGGTCAGCCACGCCGACCACGACCACATTGGCGGCCTCGGGACCCTGCGCAGGCGGCTACCAGTGGATGCACTGCTGGTCGGCGCCGACCTTGCGGACGAACCGCAAGCGCAGCCGTGCCGGGCCGGGATGGCGTGGCGCTGGCCCGGCGGTAGCCGCTTCCAGGTCCTGGCGCCCGCGCCGGGAGAGCAGCGCAGCAGCAATGACAGCTCCTGCGTCTTGCGTATCGAGGCCCACGGCCAAAGCCTGCTCCTGCCGGGAGACATCGGCGCGGATCGCGAACGGGAACTGGTTCGCTATTGGCGCGAGGGCCTGGCCAGCAGACTGGCGCTGGCGCCCCACCACGGCAGCAACACCTCCTCCAGCAGCGCCTGGCTGCGGCAGGTTGAACCCGAACTGGTCATCTATACCCACGGCAGGGCGAATCCCTACGGCCATCCGGCCGCCGCAGTTCGCGACCGTCACGTCCAGCAGGGTATCGCCACCCGCAGCACCGCGCTCGAGGGGGCGCTGGAGTGGACCCTCCGGCCTCACCGGACCCCGCAGCTGATGACCGAGCGCAGCCGCTTCCCGCGCTACTGGGAACACTAGCGCCTGTTTCGCCGCCTTCGGCCCTGTGCGTATAATGCGGCAACGCATTCACCATGGACTTACATTGTGCTGGAACTGGTAATCGCGGGCGGTTGGCTAATGGTGCTGATCCTGCTCTGCTCTGTCGTGGCGTTGGCCATCTGCATTGAGCGGCTCTATACCCTCAATCCCCGGAAAATCTCCCCTCCGCATCTGCTGGCCACGGTCTGGAAACAGCTCAAGGCCAGCGAACTGGACAGCATGCGTTTGCGCAATCTGCGCCAGTCCTCGCCGCTGGGACGCATCCTCGCCGCAGGGCTCGCCAATGCCAGCCACGGCCGCGATGTGATGAAAGAGAGCATCCAGGACGCGGCCAGCCACGTGGTGCATGATCTGGAGCGCTACCTCAATACCCTGGGCACGATTGCCGCCATCGCGCCGCTGCTCGGACTGCTGGGTACCGTGGTCGGCATGATCAAGGTCTTTGCCCAGATCATGGCCCAGGGCACCGGCAACGCCAGCGCCCTGGCGGGAGGCATCTCCGAAGCCCTGATCACCACTGCGGCGGGGCTGGCAGTCGCCATCCCGGCACTGGCGATGCACCGCTATTTTACCGGGCGTATCGACGCCATCGTCGTCGGTCTGGAGCAGGAGACCATCAAGCTGATGGATGCCCTGCATAACGAAGAACGCCGGGACGACCGGACTTGAAGTTCCGCCGCCAGCGCCCGGGCGAGGTCGGTGTCAACCTGACCCCGCTGATCGACGTGGTCTTCCTGCTGCTGATTTTCTTCATGGTATCGACGACCTTTACCCGCGAAACCCAGCTCACCCTGGATCTGCCCGAGGCCAGTGGCGCGGCACGGGACACGCCCGAGCAGCAGGTGGAGGTGCTGGTGGACGAGCAGGGTCGCTACCGGGT
>NZ_JAVKCQ010000185.1:0-8819 GCF_040222615.1 Haliea sp. | reverse complement strand
GCTGGTTGCCCGCCTCAGGTGTCGGCCGCCTGCGTGCCGGGCCGGCCCTGCTGCTTGCCGATGTCGGTCCTCCCGGGCCGGACCATGCGGCCAGTCACGGGCACGCGGGCACTTTGGGATTCGAGTTTTCTGTGGCCAGCCAGCGGGTACTTGTGGACACCGGTCTCTCTACCTATGAGGAGCCGGGCCCCCGCCTGTATGAGCGCAGCACTGCGGCGCACAACACCGTGGTAGTGGACGACGGGAATTCCTCCGATGTCTGGGGCCTGTTCAAGCTGGGACGGCGAGCGCGCATTGTGGACAGTGGCTATTCGCAGCAGCTCGACAGTGTGACGCTGTACGCCGCGCACGACGGTTACAGCCGTCCCGGGGCGCCCCTGGTCCACCGGCGGGAATGGCATCTGGACGCGGAATGCCTGGCGCTGCAGGACCAGCTCGAGGGTGCCGGGGCGCATGCCGTAGCCCTGTATTTCCACTGGCATCCGGCCCTTGCGGTTGAGGTGACCAGTCCCCGGCGGGCGCGCATCAGCCTGCCGGATGGCCAGGACCTTGAGCTGGCGGTGGATCCGCGGCTGTCACTGACGCTGGCGGATGGCTATCGTGCGACCCGGTTTGGCGAGCGACGGGCCAACCGGGTGCTGTGCGCGGAGGCCCGGCTGACGCTACCCGTCAGCCTGCAGTGCGAGCTCAGGGGATGGTTCGGCGACCGGCCAGGGTAGCAGGGAGCGGCCCTCGCCGACGCGGCGCTCTCCCCCGCAGGCCTCGCTGATAGTCGCCGCAATATCGAGAACGCCGCTGTCCGCTGGCAGCGTGCCGCCCGGTGTGGTCCGGCCGGACAGGGTTTCCCGCAGGATCAGCATTGCGTGCTGGTTGTGCGCGCCGCTCCACTTGGGCGGGTAGGTGACCTCAAGCCCCGGTAATCCGGGCCCGGTGACCGCGCGCACGGGTGCACCTTCGTTCCACTCGACCAGCAGGTCCGGCATCGCCCCCAACTCGCCGCCCGGGTAGAGCTCCCGGGTTTTCACCAGGCAGGTGACCAGCGGTTCTCCGGTTTCGGCGTTGTGGAGACCGGCGATCTGGCTTGCCAGCTGATCCAGATAGGCGGAGTAGTCTTCCGGGGCAATCTGGCCGTGCTCTTCCCGGCCCTTGAGGTTGATGCGAATCCCGCCCACGTTGTCATTGGTCAGAACCGGAAAACAGGGCCTGTGCCTGAAGTCGGCGCGCTGCAGTCCCTGGTCGGCCCAATGTCCGGCCCGCACAAGGCGCCGCCGCCAGCCAGCGGGGAGCTGTCGCCACAGTTGCGTCAGGTGCTGGCGCAGCTTGCCGGGTCCCCGGGATGTCGCCGGATCCAGCGCGTCCAGCAACTGTCCCATCAACGCCGGATGCACATGGCCGGGTCCCATCCCGGGCCCGACGAAAACCAGCAGTGTGGTATCTGCCGGGAGGTTGGCGATGATGTCCCCCGCCGCACTGTCAAGCGCCTGATAGACTGCGCCCAGCAGATCTCCTTCAGCCGCAGAGATGTGCCCGGGGTACTCCGGGTCATGGCAATGCCAGAGCTGGTGCCCCGCGCAATGTCCCGCACCCAGTCCCGCCACGAACAAGTCCCAGTCATGGTGGCGGATTCGGTTCAGGATCAGGTCGCGACTGCCCGCGATCATTTCCTCCAGTCTTTTGCTCAGCTTGCGGGCATCGTAGCCGGTACTGCTGGTGAAACGCTGTGCCAGGCAGGGGCACTGGTCCGATTGCAGACCGGCTTCTGTCAGTTCGCCAGACAGCCCTGCGGGGTGGACTGCCAGTTCGCCCCGGTAGCTGAAGTGGCTGCGCCAGTTGGAGATATGGCACAGCTCCGGGCCCTGGGCCGGCGGCGCCTTTGGCGGGTCGACAATAACCACCTTGCGCCCCTGTGCAGCCAGCGCGGCCCAGAAAGGGGGCGTCAGACTGGCAGTCTGGTGGGTCTCACGGGCGCTGTAGCCGCCGTCCTCCAGCTGCTGGTGGTAGAAGCGGCCATGGTGTTGCGGCGGCAGTCCGGTGTAGAGCGATGGCCACAGGGCGTTGGCGCCAATGCCGGGAAGCAGGTTGATGTCGCCTTGCCAGCCGCTGGCGCACAGGCTTGCCAGGTTGGGCAGCTCGCCCTTCGCGATGCCGGCTCTCAGCAGCTCCGGTTCCACTGCCTCCAGAATCAGCAGGCAGGTTTTGGCAGGGCTCATGTCGCGCTCCGTGAATCGTCCAGAATGGTCCTTGCCAGCCTGTGCCAGTCATCGGACCGGGCACTTCTGCGTGCCGCCTGCTCCATGGCCAGGCGGGGGGTGCCGTCGAAAAACCCCCGGATGGCCTGTGCCAGGGCCGCGGGATCTTCCGCAGGCACCACATATCCGGTTATCCCTTCTTCGACCGCATCCGGCAGTGCGCCGGTGCGCGTCACCAGCGCGGGCCGCCCATGGCTGTGGGCGAGCCGGGCTACGCCGGAACCGGTGGCGGACCGGTAGGGCAGCACCACCAGGTCGGCGGCAGCAAAGTACATGGCGACCGCATCCTCCGCAATGTAGTGGTTCTCGAATCGAACCCGGGAGGAGATGCCCAGTTGCTCTGCCATTTCGTCCCAGGCGGCGGCATTCCCCCAGATCTCACCGGCTACCACCAGCTGGCAGCGGGGCGAGTCCCCCAGCAGCGCCAGTGCCTGCAGCAACGTGTCCAAGCCTTTGTAGGGGCGCACATAGCCGAAGAACAGCAGGGTCGGGGCGTCCGCCAGGGACAGTCGCGCCCTGGCGCTGGTGCGGTCGGGCAGCGCCTCATCGGCAACCGGATAGGCGGGATGTGGCTGGTAGTGCACAGGCACATCGCCCAGCATTGCGCGCAGCTTTTCCGCTTCACTCCTGGCGTGCACGATCCAGGCATCGCCGCGGCGCAGTACCCGGCGCGCCAGGTGCCAGGCGATCCTGTTCTCCTCGTGCCCGACCGCGTTGTGCACCAGGAATATGATGCGGGCATTCGGGCATAGCCAGCGCAGCAGGAGCAGCAGAGCGCAGGTCATGGGGGTCCAGAACACATGCCACCACGGAATCACGATGTGCCCCGGTTGGGCCCTGGCAATGGCGCGGGCACCGCGCCACCAGGCCAGCGGCGAAAGCGGGGTCAGCAGGCGCTGGGCATCGGGCTCAAACAGGGTCAGGTCCGCGGCAGCGCGGTCGCTGTCCCCCGGGTAGAGCCAGCGCGGATACTGGCGACGAAGGCTGACAAACAGCGCGGGCCCGAGGTCGCGCAGGGCACGGTACAGGTAGGTGGTATGACTGGCGATGCCCCCCTTGAATGGCCAGCCCGGACCAATCAGGACTACGGGTTCAGTGCCGGTCATGGGCGCTGTGCGGTTGCCGGTTGCCCAGCTCCAGGCGGCGCACTTTTTCCAGGGTAAGCTCCTGGATCTGCCGGTTCTGCGAGATCAGGTCGGACAGCACGCCGGCGACGAACAGGACAAAGCCCATGGTCAACAGGACGCCACCCAGCAGCAGCGACTGGACGTGGCCGGAGCCGTCACCGGTGAAATACTGCAGCAGGAAGCGCAGCACCGGTACCAGACCGAACAAAGAGAGCAGGATGCCCGCAGTGAAAAACAGCCGCATGGGACGATACATCGCATACATTCGCAGCATGGTGATCAGCTGCCGGCTCACAAAATGCGGCAGATTGCGAAACAGGCGGGAGGGGCGCCGGGCCGGGTTGGTGGAGACAGGTACACTGACGACCCGCATTTGTTTGTGTGCCGCCTGGATGATCATTTCCACCGTATAGCTGAACTTGGAGAGAATATTCATGCGCAGCGCGGCATCCCGCGACAGGGCGCGAAATCCGGACACTGCATCCGGCGTCTCGATACCGGACAGGGTCACCACCGCGCGGCTGCCCAGCCATTGCAGGACGCGCTTCAGGTGGCTGAATTCAGGGTTGCGGCTCGGCTGCCGATCGCCGATGACGATGTCCGCGCTGCCAGACTGGAGCGGGGCGATCAGGCGGGCGATATCCCTGCCACAGTACTGGCCGTCGGCGTCGAGGTTGACGATGATGTCCGCACCCAGCTGCAGGGCGTGATCCATTCCGGTGCGAAAAGCCCTGCCAAGGCCCTGGTTGTGCGTGTGGCGGACGACATGTTGTACGCCCTGCTCGCGCGCGATAGCAGACGTGTTATCGGTGCTGCCGTCGTCGATGACCAGGACTTCGATCGAGGTTACGCCGTCGATACCTGGAGGCAGGTCCGCCAGGGTTTCCGGTAGCGTGAGCGCCTCGTTGAAGCAGGGAATCTGGATTACTAGCCTGGTCATGCTTTTACTCCGTTGCGCGGGTATTCGTCGCTGTGCACTGTAACCTGTTATCCCGCACCGCGAGACGATTCCTGCCACCAGTGGTGCAGTGCTGCCAGCGCCAGCAGGCTGATCCCGAGCAGGGCCGCGCTGGCAGCGGAGACTGTCGGCTGGGCGATGTGACTCAGGGCAACCGCCGCAGCCAGGACCAGGGGGCCGCGGATGATTGTTGCCGCCGACAGCGCGATGCCGGCGGTCGCCAGTTGCCTGAGCATGACCACGACGCTCGCCGCGTAGGCCAGTCCGAGGCCAGTGAACAGGCTCGGCAGGGACAGTGCTTCCCGGCCCACAAGCACCGCCACTGCCAGCCCCAGGACGGCACCGCCAAGCACCAGGGCGAGAAGAAACTGCCGGTACAGGCCGCGACCAATCAGCAACAGGCGCAGGGTCTGCACCAGTCCCAGCGGAATCAGTATCCAGCTGAACTGCGCCAGCAAAATGCCGGCCTGCTGGAATGATTCACCGAGCAGGCGAATTGTCAGGGAGGGCAGAACCTGGACGCCAAGCAGGTAACCCGCGCCTCCCAGGTAGAGGGCCACGTGCCAGGTCTGGCTGGCGAAACCGCGCTGGCGCAGGGTCAAATCCTCACCGGGCCTGGTCAGGAAGGGCAGTGTAGCATTGGTCACCATGCGCAAGGCCTGGCCGAGCATCAGCAATACCTGGATGACCAGGGCCGCCTCGCCGAGCGTGGGCCCATCATCCATGTAGTGCCGCACGGCGACCAGCAGCCCCGGCCCCATCCAGGCGAGCAATGCCGAGGCCAGCGCCAGCAGCGCTCCCCCGGCGAGGAACTCCCGGGCGAAGGCGGGCTGCCAGCTCAGGCGCAGGGAGCCCAGGTGTTGGCGATAGGCCCACCAGGTCGCCGCCAGGCCCAGCCACCAGCACAGCGTTTGCGCCAGGGCAATGACCAGCAGGCTGTAGCCGGCCCAGGCCAGGCCCAGCGCCAGCACCACCTCCAGCAGCGATACTGGCATGCTGGTATACAGGATGAGTTCACTGCGCTCACGACTGGTAAACAGGGCGTGGAGCCACGCGGTAAGACCGCGCAGTACCACGCCCTGGGCGTAGATCATGATCAGCCAGCGCAGTGCCGGGTCGGATTCCAGGATTACCGCACAGCACAGCACCAGCAGCGTGCCTCCGGTGCCAAGCAGGACCCGCAGGGCCAGGCCAGTGTCCGCAAGGGCCTGGCGCTGCTCCTTGTCGACGGCCTGCCAGCGGGTCAGCAGCCACTCGTGCATGCCCCAGCCGGTCACGGAGAGCGCGATCAGGTACCAGATCTGCGCATAGTTGTACTGGCCGTAAGCTTCCAGGCCAACCAGTCGCGCGAAAAAGATGACGTAGATGGCCCGCAGCAGCAGGTACCAGATTTGGGTCAGGCCCTGGAAGGACGTGTTGTGGAGGGCTCGCCGGGCGTGGTGGGACAGGGGACGGATACTGGGCACTAGTCCCGCTCGTGCTGGAACAGCTTCAGCTCCGTCAGTATCAGGCGCGCCATCAGGCGTACCAGCAGGGAGTGGTTCTCCCGGCGCATACTGGACAGGCCGTCGTTGATCGCATGGTAGAGTTGCTCGCGCTCTGCATCACCCAGGCCAGGAGGCAGGCTGATGGCAATGTTCTGCTGCTCGGAGTCGCTCAGTTCGGAATAAATGGCCGTGAGCTGGGTGGCGGCGAAATCGATCAGCTCCTGGTCTGCGCCGCGTGCGGCCAGCAATTTGCGCAGTTCACGGTCCAGCCACGCGATGCCCTGCGCTCGCTGGGAGGGGAAATTGAGTACGTCTCCCATGGGTAAAACGTGTCCGCTGTTAGTCAGCGGCCAATCCTAGCGGCCGTGTCCGCGTATGGGAAGTCCCGGACGGTAAGTCCCGGACCGGAGCGGCGGCCGCCGCGATTGGGGTCTGGTGGCCAGCGACGGTTTCAGGCCGCGTCGAAGTATTCCCCCAGCGACCACATGGTGTCCTCAAAGTCAGGGCCGTGCACCACGCCCAGGTGCTCGCGCACCTCCGCTATGGTCCACTCGAACATGTCCTCGTAGCGGGGCATGAACAGCGGTATTTTCAGGCTGCTGCCAATGCGCTGTCCCTCTCCCAGGGCCTTGTACAGCGGCGGCAGCAAGTGCGGGTAGTGGCAGCCGAAACGGGCTATTCCGCTGCCCAGCAGCAGGTTGGATACCACCGATACGTGCTCGGCGAGCTCCTGTCCCAACACATTCAGCATGTTGGTCGCGCGGGCGGCTATGAGGGCGAATTCACCGAGGGGGTCGTAGCGATAGCCGATGACCAGGTGTTCGATGTCGTGGGTCTGGCTGTGGCGGCGGTGAAAGTAGTCGTAGTCGGTGGCCGTGCTGGCGAAGGGCAGGAAATCCGCTTGCAGGCCCTGTTCTGCGAGCATTTTCTGGTATTCACGGCCCAGCGTGCCGTCCGGCAGTCTGGCCAGGGCCTCGAGATCGTGTGGCACCAGGAAGCGTGCCTCGAACCACTCATCCAGCGCCGGGTCCCGCTCGCGTGCTGCGGCGAACAGGCGGTTGATTTCGTCGATGTCGTCCAGCTCGCGGAAAATATCAATGATTTCCAGCGGGCCGCCGTAGTGGTCCATGTCGGGACCATTGCGGCGCAGGCTCTCGACCGCCATCCAGTGGCGCAGCCGCGGGTGGTTGAGGTATTTCGAGCTGCTGCTTAGCATGGTGGTGGTGCCCAGCCTGCGGGGATCGAGGAGGCGCTGGTTGGCGGTATAACCGGGTACGTTTGTCTCGGACATCAGAAGACCTTCGCTGCAGAAAGTGTGGGTCCAATTAGAGGCCAGCGCCGGCGGCGAGGGAATAGTGGATTGGCAGAATGGTTTGCATGGGCCGCTGCCGCGGTCGATTAAGCGGTGGCGGTATACATGGTTTTACCGTTGGGTGGCTGCCGGCAGGGTCGCGCCGGGGGTGAGCAGGCTGACCTCCAGCTCAGCTCAGGGCGCGCATCAGGTTGGACAGCCGCGGGTCCGGCTGTTTGGCCCGCTTCAGCAGGAGCACGATATTGCCGATGCTCTGCACCAGAGTGGCGCCGGTCTCGGCGCACAGGGCTTCGGTAACGCTGGCGCGGGTGTCACGGTCGCCGACCGCGATCTTTACCTTGATCAGTTCGTGGTCTCCCAGGGCGCGGCGAACTTCCTGCAGTACATTGTCGCTGAGGCCGTTGCCCGCCACCGTGACCACAGGCTTCAGCTTGTGGCCGATGGCGCGCAGTTGCCTGTGGTCCAGACTGGCTTTCTTGCTCATGGGGTTTCCGCGTTACAATGGCGAGTTTCGGGGGCGCTCAGTCTACACAAGCCGTGGCCTGACGCCTAGTTCTGGCATCCACCACCATCGCCGGCAAGTAGCCGGTGCAGCAAGGGCATTCATGGCCAGGAAGACATCCTCCAGCAAGGCGTGGCTCAGGGAGCACCGCAACGACCCCTACGTGCAGCGCGCGCAGCGCGAGGGTTACCGTTCCCGAGCCTGCTACAAGTTGTTGGAAATACAGGAAAAAGACCGTTTGCTGAAGCCGGGCATGACGGTGCTTGACCTGGGCAGCGCCCCCGGCGGCTGGTCCCAGGTGGCGGTGCACCTGGTTGGCCACCACGGCCGCGTGGTGGCCTCGGACATCCTGCCCATGGACAGTATCGCGGGGGTGGAATTTGTCCTCGGTGACTTTACCGAGGACGCGGTGTTCGAGCAGGTTCTCGAGGCCCTGGGCGGCACTCCGGTGGATGTGGTGATTTCCGACATGGCGCCCAACATGAGTGGAGTGAACGCCGTCGACCAGCCGCGGTCTATGTACCTGGTGGAGCTTGCTCTGGATATGGCGCGCCAGGTGCTCGCTCCGGGCGGGTCATTCGTGGCCAAGGTGTTCCACGGCGAAGGGTTCGACGAGATATTTCGCGACTCCCGGGAGCTGTTCGGCAAGGTGCTGACCCGCAAACCCAAGGCATCGAGGCCACGCTCTCGCGAAGTCTACCTTGTGGCACGGGATTTCCGTGCCAGTGCCGGCGAGGGTTGAAACGTGGAGCGAAGGGCCCATGTAGTGTACATTGGGAGTCTTTGTCTGCCGCTGCAGTGAGCCTCTTTCCGGGGCCATCCGTATAACCGGCTATAATCTGGGAGAAACAGGCTGTCACGTCCACCCTCGGGAGGGTGGTTCATTGGTGAGGAAACAGCGTTGAATGATATGGCGAAAAATTTACTGTTATGGCTGGTGATTGCGGCGGTTCTGCTGTCGGTATTCAACAACTTCAACATGCAGAGCCCGACCGAACAGGTCGGGTACTCCGAATTCATCCAGGAGATCCAGCGCGAGCAAATCAAGAAGGTCGTGGTGGATGGTCTGACGATCAATGGTGAGCGTTTCGATGGCAGTCGCTTCGAGACCATTCGCCCGATGGTCGAGGATCCCAAGCTGATCGACGATCTCCTGCAGCACCATGGCGAGGTCATCGGCCGCA
>NZ_JAVKCQ010000184.1:0-7050 GCF_040222615.1 Haliea sp. | reverse complement strand
ACATGCCGAAGGCCGCCACAATCATGATCAGGGAGAAGGGCAGCGCGCTGGCAATGGTCATGGTCTGCAGCGCGCTGAGACCGCCGGCTAACAGCAGTGCGGCGGCGACAGCCCCTTCCGAGGAGGCCCAGAATACGCGCTGCCAGACCGGCGTGGTGGCCGCGCCACCGGATGCCAGCGAGTCGATCACCAGCGAACCGGAGTCCGATGAGGTGACGAAAAAGGTGACGATCAGGATGACCGTGAGGAAGGACACGACACTGGACAAGGGCAGCACTTCAAAAAGTTTGAACAGGGCTACGGCGTGGTCCGCCTGTACATCGGCGATCAGTGTGCTGTAACCCTCGTTCATGATCATGTGCAGGGCAGTGTCGCCAAAGATTGAAAACCAGAGGAAGGTAAATACCGTCGGTACCAGCATGACTCCCACCACGAACTGGCGGATGGTGCGGCCGCGGCTGATCTTGGCGATAAACAGACCGACGAAGGGGGCCCAGGCGATGGTCCAGCCAAAGATGAACAGGGTCCAGTTGCCGATCCAGTCGCTGCGTGAATAGGCCTGCAGGTTAAAAGTGCGCTCGACGATATGATTGAGGTAGCTGCCGGTGTTCTGCAGGAAACTCTCCAGGATGTGGATGCTGGGGCCGACGCTGAACACGAACAGCATCAGCGCGACTGCCAGTACCATGTTGAGTATGGACAGGCGCTTGACGCCCTTGTCCAGGCCCGCGACCACGGACAGGATGGCGAGGCCGGTTATGATGACGATGGCGATGATTTGCACGGTAACGCTGACCGGTATCCCGGGCCACAGGTAGTTGATGCCGGCGTTGATCTGGGCCACTGAGAGCCCCAGGGTGGTCGCGATGCCAAACATGGTGCCGAGTATTGCGAAAACGTCGACGGCGTGTCCGATGGGACCGTGGATTCTGTCGCCGATGAGTGGGTAGAGCGCAGAGCGGATGGATAGCGGCAAGCCGTGCCGGAAGGCGAAGTAGGCGAGCACCAATCCCACCAGCCCGTATATGGCCCAGATGTGGAAGCCCCAGTGGAAAAAGGCGATCTGCATGGCCTGGCGGGCGGCATTGACGGTTTCCGGCGCCCCGGCGGGCGGGGAGGCATAGTGCAGCACCGGCTCTGCCACACCGAAGAACAGCAGCGCGATGCCGTAACCGGCGGAAAACAGCATCGCAAACCAGGCTGGGAAACTGTACTGGGGATCGGCGTGGTCAGGGCCGAGCTTGATGTGGCCCCAGCTGGTAAAAGCCACGCTGACGATAAAAACCAGGAAGAAAGCCACGGACAGCATGTAGAACCAGCCGAAGGTCGAGGTTATGTAGGCGAGGACGGAGCTGAACGCCTCTCCTGCCAGTTCCGGATTGCTGATAGTGCCAATGACCAGCAGCAGGATCACTACGACCGCTGGAACGAACACGGGAACGAGAACGGTGGATGTGGATTCGGCGGCAGATTTTGCCTGGCTCATGGATAGGATTCCTCGATCCGGGGCATTACCGGGGCGGCCGCTGACCGGTCCCGCTGGGTCTGCAGGGTAGCAGACGCTGCACGTGACGTGTAGGGTCAACGCTTTCGGCCGTTTTTCGCAGTGGTTTTTTTGGTCTGCGGCAGGTAACAATACAGGTCCGTGTCACTGTCTCTGGAGAGCTCATGAGTACCAACGCCAATCGCCAGTTCCTTTTGCGCGCCCGGCCTGAAGGCCGTATCGAGCGCGATCATTTCGATTTCGTCGAGTCGCCCGTGCCCGAGCCGGGTCCCGGTCAAGCACTGGTGCGGGTGCTCTACCTGAGTCTCGACCCCACCAACCGGATCTGGATGAGTGACATGGACCAGTACATGCCCCCGGTGGCAATTGGCGAGGTCATGCGCGGCGGCGGTATCGGCGTGGTAGTGAAGTCCAACTCTCCCCGCTACGAGCCCGGCGCCCACGTGGTCGGCCTGACTGGCTGGCAGGATTACTGCCTGGCGGATGAGGGTGCCAACGCCATGTCGGTGCTGCCTGCGGATCTGCCGATCCCGCTATCCACCATGCTAGGTGCCTGCGGCATGACCGGGGTTACAGCCTACTTCGGCCTGCTGGAAATCGGCCGACCCCAGCCGGGGGAAACGGTGCTGGTGTCGGCGGCCGCGGGCGCGGTCGGTTCGGTGGTCGGCCAGATCGCCAGGATCAAGGGCTGTCGGGTTGTCGGTATCGCGGGCGGTGCCGAAAAATGCCGTCACATCGTGGAGGATCTGGGTTTCGATGCGGCGGTGGACTATAAAGCGGGCGACTGGCGCGAGCAGCTTGCCGCCGCCACTCCGGACGGCATTGACGTGAATTTCGAGAACGTCGGTGGGGAAATCATGGAGGCGGTGATGGCGCGGATGAACCTGTTCGGCCGCATGCCCCTGTGTGGAATGATTTCCGGCTACAACAGCGGCGAGCCCATGCGCGCGGATTTCTCGTCAATCCTGATGCGCCGGATCGAAGTGCGCGGCTTTATCGTCTCGGATTTCATGGATCGCTTTACCGAGGCCACCATGGAGCTGGCGACCTGGTACCTGGAGGGCAAGCTCAAACACGAGGAGACCGTGGTCGAGGGCCTGGAGTCCGCGCCCGAAGCGGTGAACCTGCTGTTCGACGGCGGCAATGTCGGCAAGCTGGTGGTTAAGGTCAGCTAGCCGCAGCTGCGCTGTGTCCTCTGCGATGCAACCAGGTCAGCGGATCGCAACCGGGTTGATGATCGCCTGCACTGCGCCGACAAAACGCGGCTGGCCGAGGACGAAGAGAAATTCCGTCGCCCCATCGGCGGCGAGCGCCCGGGTGTCCATGTTTTCCAGGATGTACACCCCGTTGCGCGCCAGCAGTTCCTGGTGGGCCGGAAACATTTCATCGGCGTGCTCCCCCGGCATGGCGTCCACACCCCAGGTGTCGGCGCCAACAGCCACCACTCCCAACTCCGCCAGGTAGCGCGCGCCGCCCTGGCTCAGGCCCGGTTCTCCCGCCATGAAGCGCGCCGGGTCGGTGTCCGCAATCGCAAGCCAGCCGGTGTGGAACAGGACCACATCCCCCCGCTCAATGCTGACCTTCTGCGCCGCTGCCGCCGCTTTTATCTCTGCACGGCCGAAGACAGTACCGGCAGCGAGAACTTCCTGCCCCATATGGCGGGCCATATTGATCAGGACCCCTCGGGTAACAATTGGCGGCAGGGTGTCGATGCCGAAGCTGGTCAGGCCGGTCACGGTAACAAATTCACTGGCGTGCTTGCCGTTGTAGTAGCGGTGGTTGATGCCGAGGTGGCCGAGGCCGTCAATCTGTCTGCCGATTCCCATCCAGGTCTGCAGCAGGTCGTCGTTGGAGGTCAGCTGGTTTGCGGCCAGGGGCGCGCCCACGCCATCGTCCAGTTGCAGCACGGTGAGGGCATAGCTGCGCGGCCCATAGGCGGGCGAATGGGGGCCGGTCTTTACCCCCAGGGCATAGGTCTTGCCGGTCTTTACCAGCCGGGCAGCCTGCAGGACCTTTTCCGGTGACAGGTAGTTGATGGCACCGAGCGTGTCCTCCGGGCCGTGGGGTGACGGAAACCAGCTGTTGTCTTCTGCCGCAATTGCCACAAGCGGGGTGGTCGGCAGGAGCAGCAGCAGGCAGCAGCAAATCGCTCGTAGTGAAGTCATGGTCGGCATCCCGGTGTCCCGTTATTGGATTCTGGCCGCTTTCTGCCGGCCCGACCTGTCTAGCATAGAGCAGATCAGCCGCGCCTGCCGCGGTTTCGCGCCCGAAAATGCTGCTATGCTCTGGGGTCTGAGCACATTTGCCGCGCGCCCGGAGACCATGCATGTCGCGATTGCCCCTGCTTTTTTTCATCTCCTGTCTGCTGGCGCCCTGGGCCGGCGCGGACCCTGCCGCGGATGCCCGCAGCCAGTTGCGCGCGCTGCTTGAGGAGCACTGGGCGCACGCCGAAGCCGAGCAGGTGTTCTTTCGCACGGACCCGGACGCCTTCAGGCCCCACGGTAAACTGCCAGACTGGAGCCCGGAGGCCCGAGCCCGTCGTCACGCTTTCAACGAACGGATGCTGCAGCGGCTGGAAGCCATTGACGCCGCGGCGCTCGACGGGCAGGACGCCATTAGCCTGAAGCTGTTCCGCTATGAACGGGAGACCGAGCGTGACAGTTTCAGCCAGCACGACCACCTGTTTCCGCTCACCAGCCTGTTCGGTTACCACAGCTACTTTGCCAACGCCCCGGCAAATATGGATTTCGATTCCAGCGCCGACTACGACCGTTACCTGGTCACCCTGGAGGATTTTCCCCGCTACAACAGGGACCAGATCGCGGCTCTGAGTGAAGGTATTGCCAGCGGCTTTACCCAGTACTGCGGAGCCATGTCGGGCTATGCCGAGGGTATTGCCGCCCTGATCGTGGATGAGCCGGAGTCCAGCAGCCTGTATGCGCCCTTTCGCGAGTTCCCGGCGACAGTGCCGGAGCCCGGGCAGGCGGACCTGCGTGCCCGCGGCAGGGCCCTGGTCGCGAACGCGGTGATTCCAGCCTACCGGGAGCTGTACGACTTCTACACCCGCCAGTACCTGCCCAACTGCCGTCGACAGGTTGGTATCACTGGCGTCGAGGGAGGCGCAGCCTATTACGCCTGGCTGCTGCGTTACTTCACCACCACAGACATGACCGCGGCGGACATACACGAGCTTGGCCTGCGGGAGACCGCGCGGATTCGCGGCGAAATGGAAGCGATCATCCGCCACACCGGGTTTGATGGCTCCTTCGCGGAATTCCTTGTCTTTCTTCGTACCAGTCCCCGGTTTTATGCCGGCTCGCCGCGTGAGTTGCTGGAGAAGACCGCCTTCGCGGCCAAGCAGGCGGACGGCATGATGCCGCGCTTTTTCGGCCGCCTGGCGCGCAATACCTACGAAATCCGCGATGCCCCGGGCCGCGATGCCTATTATGTCAGTGGCCCCGCCGATGGCCGTTCGCCGGGCATCTATTTCGTCAATGCCAACAGCTACGGCTCGCGACCGCTGTACAACATAGAGGCGCTGACGCTGCATGAAGCAGTCCCCGGGCACCATCACCAGAGTGCCCTGGCGCTGGAGCTGGACCTGCCCGAGTTCCGCAAAACCGTGTATCACGCGGCCTTTGGCGAGGGCTGGGGGCTGTATGCCGAAAGTCTCGGTAAGGAGATGGGTTTTTATACCGACCCCTACAGTGACTTTGGGCGCCTGACCTATGAGATGTGGCGTGCCAACCGGCTGGTGGTGGACACCGGCCTGCATGCCTTCGGCTGGTCGCGTCAGCAGGCGATTGACTACCTGCTGGAGAATACCGCGCTGACCGAACCGGAGGTGGTCCCGGAAGTCGATCGCTACATTACCTGGCCCGGGCAGGCCACGGCCTACAAAATTGGTGAGCTCAGGATCCAGGCTTTGCGTACCAGGGCGGAGATGGCGCTGGGTCCAGATTTTGACCTCAGGGCCTTCCACGATGTGGTGGTGGGCAACGGCTCTCTCGCCATCGCCATCCTCGAAGAGATTGTGGAGGGCTGGATTGCGTCGCAGCTCCGGGCTCAGGATGCTGCGTTGTGATAAACGTTCTGCACGTCGTCCAGGTAGTTGAGCATGTCCAGCAGCTTCTCCATGACCTGGGCGTCCTCCTGTTCCAGGGTTACTGAGGTCTGGGGCACAAACTGTACTTCGTCCACCTCGAACTCAATGTCACCGAACGTATCCAGCAGGGCCTGGCGGGCCTTGAAGTGGTCGGTGTGAGGCACGAAAGCGCTGATATGGTCACCTTCGCGTTCGATATCAGTGACATCGACGTCCGCTTCCATGAGGGCTTCCAGCGCCGCGTCCTCGTCATCGCCGGGAAACACCAGGATGGCGCTGTGGTCGAACAGGTGGCTGACGCTGCCGGGTGTGCCGAGTTTGCATTTGGTCTTGGTGAAGCAGTGGCGTACATCGCCGAAGGTACGGTTGGGGTTGTCGGTCAGGCACTCGATAATGACCATGCTGCCGCCGGGGCCGAAACCTTCGTAGCGCGCGACAGCGAAGTCTTCGCCGCCGCCGCCCCTGGCCTTGTCGATGGCTTTCTCGATCACGTGGGCAGGCACCTGGTCCTTGCGGGCGCGCTCCAGCAGGCTGCGCAGGGCCAGGTTGGCGTCCGGGTCGGTGCCGCCGGCTTTGCCGGTGACATAGATTTCCCGGGCATATCTGCTGTAGACCCTGGCCTTGGCGTCGGAGGTCTTGGCGATGGATTCCTTGCGATTCTGGTAGGCGCGGCCCATGAGAGTTTCCCGATAACAACACAGCCGGGCATTATAGGGCCCTCCCCCCGGGGGCTGACAAGTCAAAGCCCGTGGCGGCTGGCTGGCGGCGACGTCCGCGAGGCCCGGGCGGGATGGTAGGGAGCCGTTGTGGTATGGTTTTGACTTGCGAGCCCAGTGCGCCCGTTGGAGCACCGGGGGACCATTCGAGAGGAAGAGCCCTATGTTTATACCAACATGCACGTGGCGCGGCGCTGTGCTGGCCACAGCAATTGCCCTTGGCGCCGCGCTGCCGGCCTCCGGCAGCTCGGCGCAAGAGTCCGTCTCTACCACCGGTCTGAAGGTGCTGGTGCGGGCAGACGATGCCAAGTTTATCGGCAGCGGCGTTGGCGGCCTGAACATCCTGGTTCGCGATGCCGGGACAGGCGAGCTGCTTGCCCAGGGCGCCATCACCGGGCCCACCGGGGACACGGAAGCGCTGATGCAAGCCCCGCAGACCCGTGGTCGCTCCGCGACCAAGGGCGCTCCTGCCAGTTTCCAGGCAGAGCTCGCCATCGCGCGTCCCACCCGCATCGAAGTCAGCGTAACCGGCCCATTGGCTGTTGCCCAGAGCATTCAGGCCACCTCCACCAGCCTGTGGCTGATCCCGGGGCAGGACCGGGTGGAGCAGCCGCTGATACTGCACCTGCCCGGACTGATAACCGACCTGCGGGAGCTCAGTATCGATCGACGCAACCTGGCAGTGACCGCCAGTGTTACCATGATCTGCGGCTGTCCCATCAGCG
>NZ_JAVKCQ010000183.1:0-37387 GCF_040222615.1 Haliea sp. | reverse complement strand
ATCGACCAGCAGGCGCCGGCCGGTAACCGCAACTAATTTAAAACCGGCGATGGCGGAGCGGGCAAAGGCCTCCTCTACCGCCAGCCGCTCGTCGTCATTGGCGCTGCTGGCGGTGAAAGCCGGGTTGTCCGCCAACAGCAGGACCCTGTCGCCGACGCGGGTAAAACGCGCCAGGTGGGTCGCGCCCAGCTGGCCGCGATCCAGACCCAGGTCGTTGGAGCCCACCCCCCGGGACAGGCTGCTGACGTAGATGAAGGGCTGGTCGGGCTGGGCGATTTCCAGGTACAGCCGACCGCGCTGATCATCCCAGTAGAGATTGTGAAAGCCTGGCAGGTGCTGCATACCGCGGGTGTGGGCGGCAATCTCCGGCAGCTTCGCCGCGGAATCATCGCTACGGTCAACACTGCAACCTGCGAGCAGGACACCCAGCAGCAATGGCCACAACCAGCGCGCCATGGTCTCAGGCCGCCTGCCGCCGCGCACGGACCGCGGCGGCCAGTTCCCCGAGCAGTGTTTCCGTATCGTCCCAGTTGATGCAGGCGTCGGTAATACTCTGGCCGTAGGTCAGGGACTGGCCCGCCACCACCTCCTGGCGCCCCTCGACCAGGTTGCTCTCTATCATGATGCCGAACACGCTGCGACTGCCACGGCCCACCTGGTTGCCGATATCGCGGATGACGTCCCGCTGCCGGGCGGGGATTTTCCGGCTGTTGGCGTGGCTGGCGTCAATCATGATCCGGGCCGGCAGGCCCGCCTTGGCCAGCATGGCGCCGGCGTCGTCGACCGAGAACATATCGTAATTGGGGTGTTTGCCGCCGCGCAGGATGATGTGGCAGTCCTCGTTGCCGGCGGTCTGGAAAATCGCCGAATGGCCGTGCTTGGTCACCGACAGGAAGTGATGTGGCTGGGAGGCAGACTTGATGGCATCGATGGCAACCTGGATATCGCCATCGGTGGCGTTCTTGAAACCGACCGGGCAGGACAGGCCCGAGGCCAATTCCCGATGCGTCTGGCTCTCTGTGGTGCGGGCACCGATGGCACCCCAGGCAAACAGGTCGGCGACATACTGCGGGCTGATCAGGTCCAGGTACTCGGTACCGGCGGGCAGCCCCATGTCAGCCAGGTCCGACAGCAGCTGCCGGGCCAGGTGCAGGCCCTTGTTGATCTGGAAGGTGTTGTTGAGATCCGGGTCGTTGATCAGTCCCTTCCAGCCAACGGTGGTACGGGGCTTTTCGAAGTAGACCCGCATGACCACCAGCAGCTCGTCCTGCACGGTATCCGCCACGGCCTTCAGCCGGCGCCCATAATCCAGCGCCGCTGCCGGATCGTGAATGGAACAGGGACCGACCACGGCCAGCAGGCGGTCGTCCTCGCCAGCCAGAATGCGGTGGATACCGTGGCGGGCGGCTGCCACGGTGGCGGCTGCGGTATCACTCACCGCGATATCGCGAATGAGCTGCTCTGGCGCCACCAGTTCGTTGATGCGCCGTATGCGCAGGTCGTCGGTGTTGGTTGTCATGATGCTCTCGGACAGATTCAAAGTAGCCTGCCAATATACCACTCGCAGCGCCCTGAGTGCAGCGCAGTCAGGTCAACAGTTCCGCCAGTGACCGGAGCGCCGCCGGAGAGTCCACATCGCGCAGAATGCCGGGGTCAGCCACAGGCAGGCGCAGGCGGTGGCTGGCCATGACCAGGTCGCGGGCGCCGCGATCACCGTCCAGGCCGGCGAGATCGGCAAAGAAATCACGCCCGAATCCCACCGGGTGTCCGGACTTGCCGGCAAAGGTCGGCGTGACGATGACGTCCGCCGTCACCGCCTCTGCCACCTGGCGAAAGGTCGCGGGATGGATGACAGGCATATCCGCCAGCGCCACCAGCAGTCCGTTCCAGTCCAGCGACTGGTTCACCGCGTCAGCCAGGGTTGCGCCCATGCCACGCGCGGCGCGCTCACATTCCAGGACCTCGACCCCCGCGCACAGCAGACTGTCTCCGAGCCGGTCGTCCCCCGGCCGCAGACAGACGCGCAGCGGCAAGCCACTGCGCTGGATCGAGGAGACGGCGGCGAACAGCAGGGACCGGCCGTCCGCCATCAGGGCCAGGCGTTTGTCGCTGCCAAAACGCTCGCTGCAACCCGCCGCCAGCAACAGCACGCCGACGGTCATTGCCGCCGACGCCGCAGCTGCACCAGCTGTGCCATGATGGACACGGCAATTTCCAGTGGCGTCTTGCTGCCGATATCCAGTCCCACGGGAGCGTGCAGCGCCGCCAGACGGTCCTCCCCCAGCTCCAGCTGGCGCAGGCGCTGCAGCCGCTTCTCCGTGGTCCGGCGCGAGCCCAGGGCGCCCACATACCAGGCATCGGTAGCCAGGGCCTCCATCAACGCCATGTCATCGATGCGCGGGTCGTGGGTGAGGGTAATCACGATACTGTGGCGGTCGCTGGCGTGCTCGCGAACCGCATCGTCAGGCATACCCGCCAGCAGCGGCACGTCCGGCCCCTGCCACTGCTCGCGCATCCGCGGCCGAGGATCCACCACCAGCACTTCGTAGTCCATGGCCAGGGCCAGCTCGGCCAGGGACTGACCCAGCTGACCCGCCCCGACCAGCAACAGGCGCATCTGCGGACCAAAGGTCTGCTCCAGCCTGGCGCCGTCGAAGTACAGGGGAGCGTGTTGTTCCTGGGTGCAGGTCTCGGTCTCGCCGCTGTCCAAAGCAACAGCGCGCCGCAGGCAGCGCCGGGTGGCCATGGCCGCCAGCGCTTGTCGCAGCCAGGCTGCGTCCCGATCGGCACTCAGGCGCTGAACCAGGACCCGCAGCCGGCCGCCACAGGGCAGGCCCAGCCGTTCATTTTGCTCCGCGGTAACTCCGTACTCGATCAGCTCGGCCCGGGCCACCGGCATCGCCCCCGACTGGAGGCGCTCCAGCAGATCTTCCTCGATGCAACCACCGGACAGGGAGCCCACCTGGTCGCCGCGACTGTTGCAGGCCAGCAGTGCCCCGGGGGGGCGCGGCGAGGAACCCTGGGCCGCGACAATCGTGCACAACCAGACCGATGGCGCCGAGGGCTCCAGCAGCCAGCCCAGGGCACTTTCGAGGATCGCCTGCTCCGGTATCTGCATCAGCGGCACCCGTCCTATTCGGCGACGGCGACGGACGCCGCCGCCCAGTGCCGGTCCAGCAGGCCACCGATGGTATTGGGCACGACCAGGTGCGCCGCATACCAGGTGTGCAGGCAGCGTATTCGGGAGAAATCGGCGATACCGCCGATTCCCCGCTGTTGCAGCACGTCCGCAAAACCCGCCGCCTGCAGGGCGCTGCGGTCATCCTCCGCCAGGTAGCTGTCCCGCAGCCGTATGTGGGCCTCGTGGTCCGCGCGCATGGAGGCCTGCAGCCCGGGTTCGGCGTTGACCCGGGCCTGGAAGTCCTTGATCAGTCCCCTCGCCTCTTCCTGGTCGATACGATAATTCAGCGCCGCGTCAACCAGCCAGAACAGGGTCGGAAAGGGTTTGCCTTCCACCAGGGAGGCTACCCGGATGACGCGGGGGCGGCCGGCGCCGTCCACCACCGGAATCGCCTCCAGGCCCCGGGGTTCTCGGCCCAGCAGTGTCGCCACCTGCGTCCACTGTGTTGCGGTAAATGTCATCGTGCTTCCCGTACCGGTTACCAGCCGTACATTCTACGGTAAACAGACGTCCGCGTAAGGCGTGCGAGGTACCCGACAAAATCTGGACAATTGACAGCCAGGGTCCAAGTCACTACAGTGCGCCGCGTACCAGGTGCCCGCCGCCGGTGTCGCTTGACACGGCTGGGCGGGTTAAATGGGAAGTGTGGTGAGGCCTCCGTGCCGATGCCACCGCTGCCCCCGCAACGGTAGACAGCACCAGCTGTGAGCCCGATACCTGCCTGGCACAAGCAACGATGGAGCGGAGGGCTTCATTGAAGGTTGCCTGATGCCACTTCCGCATTGTGTTCCCTGGATCCCCTCCCTCAATCGCCACACTTTCCTGGCATTGAGGTACGACATGAAACCACACGCACTCGCCAGCGCCGTTGCGCTGCTGACCACCCTGCCCGCTTGGGGCGCCGACCAAAACCCGCAGCAACTGGAAGAGATCGTTATCAGCTCTTCCCGAATCGCCATGCCGCTGCGCGAGGTTGGCACCTCAATCTCGGTGATCGACGCCGGGGAAATCCGTGCCCGGGGCTTCATTTCCCTGCAGGACATCCTGCGCAGCCAGCCTTCCGTTGCGGTGAGTAACAACGGCGGCCCCGGCAAGGTGTCCTCGCTGCGGATTCGCGGTGAGGAAGCCTACCGGACCCGCATTCTGGTGGATGGCATCGATATCTCCGACACCTCCGCGCCCCAGGTTGGACCCCGGGTAGAACAACTGCTGAGCAGCGGCGTGCAGCGGGTGGAAATCCTGCGCGGCCCCCAGGGCCTGATGTACGGCGCGGACGCCGGCGGGGTTATCAACATCAGCACACGCGCACCGGGTGACGGCTTTGGCGGCGACCTGAGCGCGGAGTCCGGCCGCTACGGCAGCCAGCAATTTGCCGCCAATATCGGCGCCGGCAATGCGACCGTGGATGGCAACCTGTCGCTCACCGACTACCGCAGCGACGGCTTCAATTCCCGCACCACCGATACCGACCCGGCCGACGACGACGGCTACGACAACACCACCGTGCACGCCCGCGGCGGCTGGAATGTCAGCGAGCAACTGCGACTGGAACTGGTGGCCCGTGACGTCGACGGCGACAATGCCTACGATGGCTGCTTCACCAACGACACTTTCGCGCCCAGCAACCGCTGCAGCGACAGTTTCTCGCAGCAATCCTGGCGCGCCGCTGCCAGCTTCCGCGGTGAGCAGCTGCAGCACGAACTGGCCTACAGTTACAACAAGACGGAGCGCCAGTACTTCACCGCAGGCCTGCCGGGCTTCGGCACCGAAGGCACGTTGGAGCGGGTCAGCTATCTGGGCAGCTACGCTCCGGCGGATAGCCTGCAGCTGGTCTATGGAGTGGACCACGAAGAGCAGACCCTGGATGACGGTACCTTTGACACCGAGCGCGACCAGACCGGTATCTACCTCGAATACCAGGGTCGTATCGGTGACAAGCTGTATTTCACCGCCGGTGGCCGCTACGACGACAATGAGGATTTCGGCAGCCACGATTCCTACCGGGTCAGCGCCGCCTACCTGGTACCGGTGGGCGCCAGCGAACTTAAGTTCAAGGGTGCCTGGAGTACCGGTTTCCGGGCGCCGAGCCTGTACGAAATTGCCTACAACAACAGCTTCTTTGCCTTCCCGCCGGCTGCAGGAGCAAACTTGCAGGAAGAGCGCAGCGAGGGACTCGACCTCGGCGTGGGCTGGTACGGTCCCACCGGCCTGCTACTGGAGGCGATCCTGTTTGAGCAAACGGTGGAGAACGAAATCTTTTTTGACCTTGCCGGCTATTCCGGCTACCTGCAGGGCAGCGGTGACAGCGACTCCTCCGGGGTTGAGCTGATCGCCGAGCTTCCCCTGCCCCTGCAGCTGCGCCTGCAGGGCAACTACACCTACAACGACACCGATACAGCCGCGGGCGGCCACCGGGTCTACCGCCCCCGCCACCTGGCCAATCTGGGCCTGCAGTGGCAGGCGCTGTCCAGCCCGCTGGCCCTGGGACTGCAACTGCGGGCCTCGCGGGATGCGCGCGAGTTCGACGGCAGTGCGGTTGACAGCTATGAGGTTCTGGACCTGAACGCGCGCTACACTCTGGCAGCTGGCTTCGAGGTCTACGGCCGGATCGAGAACCTGCTGGACGAGGATTACCAGGAAATCCCCAGCTATCGCAGCAGCGCCAGGGCCGCCTACGCGGGGCTGCGCTACTCTTTCTAGGAGATCACCCGGATGAGCGACAACGAGCGCAAGAACGAACGCCACAACAAGGCCATGGCCAAACAGAAAGCCAGTGTCGACGCCAGTATCAGTGCCGCCGATACCGAGCGCGGCGTCGGAATCCTGCTGACCGGCAACGGCAAGGGCAAGTCCAGCTCCGCCTTCGGCATGGTGATGCGCGCCCTGGGCTATGGCTACAAGGTTGGCGTGGTGCAGTTCATCAAGGGTGAACAGCTGTCGGGCGAGGAAATCTATCTGCGGGAAAAGTGCCCGGAGGTGGAGTTCTACCAGATGGGCACCGGGTTTACCTGGGATACCCAGGACCGCAGTGGCGATATCGCCGCCGCGAAACGGACCTGGGAACAGGCCAGCGCCATGCTCGCCGACCCGGCCTACCACCTGGTGGTTCTCGACGAACTCACCTACATGCTGGCTTTCGACTATCTGCCCGAGGAAGTGGTACTCGGCGCCCTGGCCAACCGCCCGCCGGAACAGAGCGTGGTGGTCACCGGCCGCGGGGGCGGCAAGGCGCTGCAGGACATCATGGACACGGTCTCCGAAGTGAAGGAGATCAAGCACGCCTACAACCACGGCATCAAGGCCCGACGCGGCGTTGATTACTAGTATCACCCAGCGCCGCCACCGCGCCCGTCAGCTGCTTGTGGCGCTGGCGGCGCTGCTGCCGCTGGCGGTGCTCACGGGGCTTGCCAGCGGCGCGGTCAGCCTGGGGCCGCTGCAGGCATTGCGGGCGCTGCTGGCAGGGGACGATGGCAGCCAGGCGGCAATGATCGTGCAGCAGCTACGCCTGCCCCGGGTACTGCTGGCCGCGGTCATGGGCGCCACCCTGGCGATGAGCGGGGCGGCCATGCAGGGCCTGTTTCGCAACCCCCTCGCGGACCCCTCGCTGATCGGCGTCACCGCCGGGGCCTCCCTCGGCGCCTCGCTGCTGATCGTGCTCGGCGGTGGCCTGCTGCAGGGACTTGTCGGCCTGACTCTGGTGTCTCTGGGTGCCTTTGTCGGCGGTGTACTCGCGGTGCTGCTGGTGTATCGCCTGGCCAGCTCGGAAAACGGTACCTCGGTGGCGACGATGCTGCTGGCCGGCATCGCCATCACCGCCCTGGCCGGCGCAGTGGGCAGCCTGCTGGAGTTCTTCACCGACAACGAGCGCCTGCGCCAGATCAGCCTGTGGAAGATGGGGGGCCTGGACGGCGCCAACCTGCCGCGACTGGCACTGGCGAGCCTGGTCGGCGGGTCCGTGCTGCTGGCCCTGCCCCGCTACGCTCTGGCGTTGAACACCCTGCTGCTGGGAGAATCGGAAGCGCGCCATCTCGGCATTGATGTGAACCACACCAAGCTGGCGTTGATCGGCTGGGTAGCGGTCGGGGTGGGTACGTCGGTGGCCCTGGTAGGCACCATCGCCTTCGTCGGCCTGGTGGTACCCCACGTTGTGCGCCTGTGGATCGGCCCCGACCACCGCTACCTGCTGCCTGCTTCCGCCCTCGCTGGCGCCACCCTGCTGGTGGTCGCCGATACCCTGTCCCGGGTAATCCTGGCGCCTACGGAGCTGCCGGTCGGTATCATTACCGCGCTGATCGGGGTGCCCTTCTTCATCTCCCTGCTGCGCCAGCGGCACCATTACGGCATGCAGACATGACGGTGCTCGCGCTGGACGGCGTCAGCGCCGCACCCTGGGGCGAGCCGTTGCTGGTGGACATACGCCTGCCGGTATCCGCGGGTGAAGTTGTGGCGCTGATCGGACCCAACGGCGCCGGCAAATCCAGCCTGCTGCGACTGATCGCCGGGGACTTCAGCGCCAGCGCCGGCACCCTGGAATTCGGTGGGCGGCCCCTGGCCGACTGGCCGCGGCGACAAATGGCGCAGCATCTCGCGTTCCTGCCCCAGTTGTCGCTGCTGAACTTCCCCTACACGGTGGAAGAGGTGGTGCTGCTGGGGCGCACCCCGCACGCCACCGGTGCGCGCGCCGACCGCGACATCGCCCACCATGCACTGGGGGCAACGGATACCCTGGGACTGCGTAATCGCCTCTATACCCAGCTCTCCGGCGGCGAGCGACAACGGGTGCAACTGGCCCGGGTATTTGCCCAGCTGTGGGACAGCGACGACATGAGTGGAAAACTGCTGTTGCTGGATGAACCGACCGCGGCGCTGGACCTGGCCCACCAACAGCAACTGGCGGGAGCCATCGCCGGTATCGCGGGACGGGGCTGCGCGGTCCTGCTGGTGGTCCACGATGTCAACCTGGCGGCCGCCGTTGGCAGTCGACTGCTGGTGCTGGATCGGGGTCGACAGGTGGCCAGCGGGACTCCCGCGGAGGTACTCACAGCGGCACTGTTTCGCGACCTGTTTCACGCCGAAGTGCTGGTGCAGCAACACCCGAACGGTCGCCAGCCACTGGTCATTGGCCTGTGAACGCCTGCCGGGGCCTGCTCTGCTGCCTGCTGCTGGCGCTTGCCGGCGCCGTCCGTGCCGAGCCGGTCAGCGTGGTGGATTTCATGGGCCGCACGGTCACCCTGCCGGCGCCGGCACAGCGCATTGTCGCGCTGGCGCCGCATATCGTCGAGAACCTGTACAGCGCGGGCGCAGGCGACCGCCTGGTCGGGGTGGTGAGTTTCAGCAACTTTCCCGCTGCGGCCCGGGACCTGCCCCAGGTCGGCTCCTTCAATGCCTTTAGCCTGGAGCAGATCATCGCCGCGCAGCCGGACCTGATCCTGATGTGGGGTTCAGGCAATGGTGCCGGCGCCCTGGCCAAACTGCAGCGACTGGGCATCCCGGTGTATGTAAGCGAACTGCGCCAGCTGGCAGACATCCCCGCCAGCATTCGCCTGCTGGGCGAACTGGCCGGCACCGGCGCCAGCAGCGAAGCAGAGGCGTTGCGACTGGAACAGGGGTTCGCGGAACTGGCCCGGCGCTATCGCCACGCCCGCCAGGTTTCCGTGTTCTACCAGATCTGGCACGACCCTCTGCAGACCATCAACGGCGAGCACCTGATCAGCCAGGTCATCGCCCTGTGCGGCGGGTACAACGTGTTTGCGGATGTCGCCACCCTGGCACCGAGGATCAACCTGGAATCTGTGCTGGCGCGCGACCCGGATGCCATCGTCGCCGGCGGCATGGACAGCGCCCATCCCGAGTGGCTGGATAACTGGCATCGCTACCCTGGCCTGAGGGCGCTGCAGGGAGGCCTGCTGGTAGTCAACCCGGACCTCATCCAGCGCCCCACGGCGCGGGTGCTGGCTGGCGCCCGGGACCTCTGCGCGCAGCTAGAGGACGTGCGCGAAATACGCTACCGCGACTAGTCGCCCCGATCGTCGGGTGCCTTGTTCGCGCCCTCTTCCAGCCCTTTCAGGAACTCACCCATCTTGCGGCCCGCCTCTTCCGGTGACAGGTCCTCAATACCCTCGAACTGGCTGCCCATGTGTGCCATGCGCGCTTCGATCTGCCGCGCAGCGCGCTCGCTGGCAATATTCGACAGGATCATCAGCGCCGCCAGGATCCCGAACACGATCTGGGCAGTCCTGCGCTCGCGGCCGTGCACCGACACACTGGCCTCGATGATCAGGAACGTGGCCCAGGCAATCATGACGATACTGCCAATGTAGGGCACAATCGACAGCAGTGCCGTGATCGGGTAAATGGCCGCAACTGATGCCTGGCAGCGGAACGCTGTTTCATAGCTCTCGCCGGAACCCATGAGCTTCCAGATGACATACAGGATGGCGGCACCGATAAATGCGCCCACCACGGCAAAAATCGGCATGATGATGATCGCGCCCAGACCCGCCGCCAACATGCCCGCCGCCGAACCGAAAAGTGACAGCACCGCTGTGATCAGCCCCATCACAGCGCCCATGACCGCGACGAATATCACCGGTGGACCAAAACCACCGGTCTTCGGCATGGTCTGGAAGTAAGCCACCGGATTGGTAATCACCGCCTTCGCCTGCTCGATCACCTGGTTGATGTCGAAAGTTGTCTGCTCGCTCATGGTACCCGACCCCCTGATCGTTTGTTTGAGTGGCACGGCGCAGTTGCCGCTACAAGGATAGTAGGAGCTAGTCGCTACAAAAGCCACCGGGATAGTCTTGTCCCGGCGGCGCTGGTATCCTGCGACGGTATCTCCTGCCCCAGGTTTGCCATGACCCTTCGTTTCTACATTACCTCGCTGCTGTCACTGCTGTTGCTGTCTGTCGCCGTGCCCGCCCGAACTGCCGAGTACGAGCTTCTGTACCGGGCCACCATCAGCCCCGACAGCGAAGTCGCCAGGGTCGAAATCCGCCTGAACGGTAACAAGCTGCCCCGGCGCCTGGTGCTGCACCTGAACCCCGAGCGGCATCTCAAGGTCCGCAGCGATGCCGGCCTCACCGTGGAGGATGACCGCGCCACCTGGAAACCGAAGGGACCGCAGGCCAGCCTGCACTACGATTTCGTCATCAGCGAACAAAAGGCCAGCGGCAGCTACGATTCCCTGCTGACCGCTGACTGGGCCATTCTCCGCAGCGACAAGCTCATTCCCCCGATCACCGTCAGCGTGGCGAAAGGTCTGACCGCCAGGGCCCAACTGCAGTTCGAGCTGCCTTCGGACTGGTCCTCGGCCGCGCCCTACGCCAGCACCAGTGACAGCAAGCACCACTATGAAATTGTCGACCCGGGGCGACTGCTGCCACGGCCCAAGGGCTGGTTGATCCTCGGCAATATCACCAGCCGCCAGGACGTCATCGCCGGAGTGGATGTCCGGGTCGCGGCGCCCGCGGGTCAGGGCAGGCGCCTGCAGGACACACTGGCGTTCCTCGCCTGGACACTGCCCGACGTCAAGGCCGTTTTCCCGGGCTTCCCGGACCGGCTGCTGGTGGTCACCGCCGGCAAGCCCATGTGGCGCGGCGGCCTGTCCGGCACCCGTTCGCTGTTCATGCACGGTGACCGGCCGTTGATCAGCGGCAATCGCACCAGCAGCATGATCCACGAACTGGTGCACGTGGCGACCGGCATCAACGGCGGCAAGGACGCGGACTGGATCGTCGAGGGGCTGGCGGAATACTACGCCGCCAACATCCTCTGGCGATCGGGCGCACTCAGCGATCTGCGTTACCAGCAAACCCTGGACTGGAAGGAGGAATGGGCAGGCGAGGCCGACACCCTGTTTGTCAAGCGATCCTCGGGCCCGGTTACCGCCCGCGCCGCGGTGTTCATGCATCGACTGCACCTGGCCCTGCAGGAGGCCACCGATGACGCGGCTGGCCTGGACGATGTGGCACGGGAACTGGCCCGGGACCGGGGGCGGGTATCACTGTCGCAGCTGCAAGAGATCGTCCATGCCCTGGCCGGCAACAAAGTGGACGTCGATGCGCTCATAGCCGGCCTGGAATAGCCCGGGGCTCAAGCCGGAAAAGCGCAATTTTCCCACCGCGGAAACCCTGTCCGGCGCTATTCCGCAACACCGCTCTTGGGTATGATCGGCGCCCCGAAACGTCTGCTTAGCGGAAGCCGAGATGTCACTTTGTGTTCCCTGTGCCCGCCTACCCGCGTTGCTGTGCTGGGCACTGGCAGCGCTGTTACCGGTGCCGGCACTGGCCGTGCCCATCGAACTGCCGGTCAGCCTGGACTACGCCGTGGTCAACGATGCCCTGGCGCGACAGGTATTCCAGAGTCCGGACGGCAGTGCCGAATTGTTCAGGGATAGCCAGGACTGCAACCAGCTGACGCTGTCCGACCCGCAGGTGGAAGGTACGGAAAACGGCCAGCTGCGGCTGACAACAAAGGTCCGAGCCCGCGTCGGCACCCCGCTGGCCGGACGCTGCATTCTACCTTTTGCCTGGAATGGCAGCATTGAAACCCTCGAGGAGGTCCTGGTCGCGCCCGCGGGTGGCCGGGTGACCTTTCGCATTATCGACTCAAATATTCTCAGCGGGGACGACCAGAAACGGAAGATGCCCGGCGTCGTCTGGAACTGGATCAAGGACCAGGTGCACCCACGGCTGGGCGGCGTCACCATCGATTTCGGACCCGCCCTCGCCGATTTGCGCACCCTTGTCTACGATACACTGCCCGCGGACCAGACCGAGCGCGGGCTGATCGCCGACTCGCTGCAATTGCAGAGCGCCCGGGCCGAGCTCGAGGCCCTGACGGTGATCCTCGCGCTGGAGGCGCCGCTGCCACCGCCCGACTGGACACCGGTGCCGGAAGCAGCTCTCACCGAAGAAGAGCTGGCCCGCTGGGACGCCGCGTGGCAATCCTGGGACGCCTTTGCCACATGGCTGATCAAGGATCTGGCCGCCCCTGCGCAGCCAGAGTTGCGCGATGCCCTGGCGGAGATACTGCTGGAAGCAAGGCACGAACTGCGGGACGCGCTGGCTGCGGACGTTCGCGACGAGGACCCCGTGCGCAGCCTGTTTCTCTCCACCTGGGAAAGACTGGCGCCACTGCTGCGCGACAGCGACCTGAACCTGCCCGGCGCCCGCAGCGTGGGACTGGCGACGTTCATCAGCGCCGGCAACGCGCTGCAGGCCTTGGATACCGCTGCCCCGCACCTCGGGCTGACTCTGGACAGCGACTCTCTGCGGCGGATGGCACGGATGCTGGCGCCTGCAGTCTCCGAGGAGGAGCTGGGCTACACCACCCGGGTCGATCCCGAGCTGCGGCAGTTGCTGGGGCTGGAGCCGGAGCTGGAAATCGAAACCCTGGAGGACACCTCTGCGTCCGGCCCTTTTGCCTGGCTGATCACGCCCTCCTGGGCGGCGGCTGTGAGCCCGTCGCTGGTGAAACTGCTGACCAACTGGATTCCAGAGCAGAGTGACCTGGATCGCTACCTGCGAACCATGGAACAGTTGCTGGACGAAAGCATTGCTACAGAACGCAAGCGCGGCAAGGTGGGCGACGATTATTTCGACCTGTACGAGAACCTTGTTCGGGCTACCGCCTGGCAGGAGTCCTGTTGGCGCCAGTTCGTGGAGACCAACGGTGTGATCAAGCCGATCCAGTCCTCCGCCGGCTCGGTGGGACTGATGCAGATCAACCAGCATGTCTGGCGCAATATCTATGACCTCGATGCGCTGCAGAACAATGTCGGCTACAACGCCCGAGCCGGCAACGAGATTCTCGCGCACTACCTGGTCGACTACGCCATCAAGCGCAAGGAGCATCAGGTCAGGGGCAATATCCACGATCTGGCGCGCGCCACCTACGGTGTCTACAACGGCGGGCCTCGGCATCTGTCACGTTACCGCCGGGAAGACACCAACAGCTATCTGCGGGGCATCGACGCCGCTTTCTGGACCAAGTACCAGGCAATCCGCAAGCAGGGCGCAGATGCCGTGAGGCAGTGCTACGGCGGCTAGGAATCCCTGAAAGCCAACCGAACGCCTGACCTTACAGCGGCGGGGGCGAAAGCGGAGGCAGGCGTCAATGCCACTTTTTAACACAATTCAGCGCCGGCGAAATTGCGTGACCGGGCTCCAGTAGTGTTAGATTGGGGAGAAAATAATCAAGGAAGGCCGCACCCCATGATCAAGCACTGCTCTCGCCCCACCGCCATCGCCGCCGCCATCGCCACTGCCGTAACCTGCGGCGCCGTTGGCGCCCGGGCCCAGGTACTCGAGGAGGTTATTGTCACCGCGCAGAAGCGAGAGCAAAGCCTGCAGGACGTCCCGATTGCGGTTACCGCGTTTACCAACGAGATGCTGCAGAAAACCGGGGTCCGCGACATGTTCGAGCTGGCGAACAATGACCCGGCCCTGATCGTCAGCAAGACCCAGACCTCCACCACTTCCAATTTCAGCATTCGCGGCGTGTTTACCAGCGGCCAGAATTTTGGCCTGGAATCATCGGTCGGCCTGTATGTGGACGGCGTCTACCGGGCGCGGCAGAGCTCGATGATCAACAACCTGGTGGACCTGGCTTCGGTGGAGGTGCTGCGCGGTCCCCAGGGCACCCTGTTCGGGCGCAACACGCCCTCCGGAGCAGTGTCGATGAACAGCGTCAGGCCCGACCATGAAGGCACCGGCTATCTCGAAGCCCAGGCCGGCGACCTCGGCCTGCTGGCCCTGCAGGGTGCGAAATCCTTTTCCGCCATCGACAACGAACTGGCCTTCAGGCTGACCGGCTTTTACCAGGAGCGCGACGGCTATATCGATGTAGTTGGCCTCGGCAAAGACCTGATCGACGACCGCGACCGCTGGGGTGTGCGCCTGCAGGCGCTGTATACGCCCAGCGACCAGCTCTCGGTGCTGGTCATCGCCGACCGCTCCGAAGTCGACGAGGTCTGCTGCACCGCGGGCAACTACAAGAACAATCTGGTGGCGCAAGGCCTGGCGCCCGGCGCACCGGTCAAGACCGGCTCCGACCAGCGAGTGCTGAACCTGGGTGGCACCGTACTCGACCAGGATGAATTTTTCGGCGGTGCGGTGGCTGCCAGTTTCCTGCCGGAGTCAAGCAACGAGGACCAGGGTATTTCCGTGCAGCTGGACTGGCAGGCCGACAATTTCCTGGTCACCAGCATCACTGCCTTTCGCACCTTCGAGTCCTACGACAACGCGGACGTCGACTTCTACGACATCGATGCCCTGATCCGCAGTAACGATGCCGAGCAGGATCAGTTCTCGCAGGAACTGCGCCTGAGCAACGAAACCGAGGACTTCACCTGGGTGGTCGGCGCCTACTACTTCGAGCAGGATCTGGACTCCGTCGTCGACACCCTGGTCGGCCCGGACACCGGCGGCCTGGTGGGAGTTCCCACGATCGCCTTCCCCGCCGGCACCGGCTCGCGCAACGTCGCCAGCCAGGACCACAGCACCTGGGCCCTGTTCGGCCAGTTCGACTATAACCTGACCGACAGCCTGGTGCTGACAGCGGGTGGCCGCTGGACCAAGGAAGACAAGGACATGGTGAACGTGTTCACCCAGGACGCATCCGCGGTGCTGGACTTCGTCTCACCGGGCTGGGGTTTCTGGCTGTTCCCGCCGCTGGCGCCGCGTGCGGACGTCGATGAAACGATCGATGACGACCAGTTCACCGGCACCATCAAGCTGAGCTGGTTTGCCACCGACGACCTGATGCTGTACGCCTCCTACGGCACCGGCTACAAGGCCGGCGGCGTGAACACCGACCGCATCGCCGCCATCCTGCCGGTGGCGTTTGACGCCGAGACCTCCAAATCCTTCGAAGTCGGCATGAAGGCGGAGTTCCCGGAGCAGGCCCTGCGGGTCAACGTGGCCCTGCACCGCACCGACACCGAGGACCTGCAAACCATATCCTTCCAGGGCACGGGCTTCGCACTGCAAAACGCCGGCGTGGCCAAGACCCAGGGCGGCGAAATCGACGCCATCTGGCAGCCGCTGGAGGGCCTGAGCCTGACTCTCGCCTACGCCTACAACGACGGTGAGTACGAGGATTTCGCCGCGGGGGATTGCTGGATCAGCACCCCCTGGCATACCAACCTGCCCGACCCGCGCGCCAATGGCGATGGCTCCTGCGACCGCAGCGGCGGCCTGCTCTCCGGCAACCCGGAAAACGTCGCCGTGGCCTCGGCCCGGCAGGCGTTCCCGCTGGGTAATGGCCTCACCGGCTACGTGTTCGGGGAATATATCTTTACCGATGAGCGCATGACCGATGTCAACAACGACCCGGCCAAGCTCGCGGGCTCCTATGAACTGCTCAACCTGCGGGCGGGCCTGATCATGGAACAGTGGGACGCCGAGATTACCCTCTGGGGCCGCAATGTACTGGACGAGGACTACACCAACACCATCTCCGACGGTGTAGCCCAGGACGGACGGTTGATCGCCTACTTCAATGAGCCGGCGACCTGGGGGGTCACCCTGCGCAAGAATTTCTGAGCAGGAGGCGGCAGTGTCTAACGGCGCACCTGGTCCACGGCGTAGGTGTAAACGACATCGGTACTGGAGTTCAGGGCGGTCTCCGCGGAGTCCTGAATGACACTGATCACAAATCCCACTGCCACCACCTGCATCGCAACCTCCAGTGAAATACCGAACAGCGAGCAGGCCAGCGGCACCAGCAGCAGGCTGCCTGACGGCACCCCGCTGGCACCACAGGCAGCCAGCGCAGAGACAACGCACAGTACCAGTGCGGTAGCCAGAGACACCTCGATACCGAGGGTGTTGGCGGCGGCCAGGGTCAGCACCGTGATGGTGATGGCGGCACCCGCCATGTTGACCGTCGCCCCAATCGGGATCGTCACCGCATAGAGCTCTTCACTGATGCCGAGTTTCTTCGCCAGGTTCAGGTTCACCGGAATATTGGCCGCGGAGCTACGGGTAAAGAACGCGGTGACCCCCGACTCCTCCAGGCACTTGAACACGATGGGATAGGGGTTGCGCTGGATCAGCAGAAACACCAGCAATGGATTGACCAGCAGCGCCATCACCAGCATGCAGACCACCAGCAGGCCGGCGAGACTGGCATAGCCCGCCAGCGCCGACAGACCGGTCGTCGCCACCGTCGCACACACCAGGCCGAAAATGCCCAGCGGGGCCAGGCGGATGACATGGCCGACGATATCGCCAACGCCCACCGCAAGTGTCTGCAGATGCTCCCTGAAGTTGCTGTTGGCCTTGCGAAAACTCAGACCCAGCAGAATGGCCCAGGTCAGGCAGCCGAGAAAGTTGCCGGTGAGCAGCGCATTCACCGGGTTGTCGATCAGCTTGAACAGGACATCGGCCAGCACCGCGGTCACCGCCAGCGGTGGGCTACCCGACGCACCCTCGCTCAGGGCAATCGTCTGCGGGAACAGCTGGCTCAGCAACAGGGCAACCACCGCGGCGCTGACTGTACCCACCAGATACAGGGACAGGGTCAGCAGGGACTTGCGGCCGTCGCTGCCACTCTCGTGCCGGTTGGCGATTGCGGACATCACCAGCAACATCACCAGCAGCGGCGCCACGGCTTTCAGCATGCCCACGAACAGTTCCCCCAGCAGGCCCAGCGGCGCCGCCAGCCCCGGAGCCAGCCACCCCAACAGGGCCCCCAGGACGACCCCGAGAAGTATCTGGGGCACAAGGCCCAGTTTCACTATGGACATGGTTTCCCCACCCGTGCAACGACACACATTCCGAAACAAGTGGCGGATGATACACGCTGGCTTGTTTACAGACACACCCGGGAGGGATTTTTGCTAACCTGCGCGCTTTGCCGCCACAGATCGGGTAGCGAACGGTGATCACTCTCAGCACAGCTCTACTGCTCGCCTGCAGCCTGCTGGTCGGGGCCTGCGGTGCGTCCCAGGCGGGGATCAATTCCCGCCTGCGCCTCGCACTGCATTCGCCCATTCAGGCCGCATTCATTTCCTTCCTCACCGGCACCCTGCTGCTGGGAGTGACCGCTCTCCTGATGAGCTCGCCGTGGTTTGCCCCGGGCACCCCTGCAACCCTTCCCTGGTGGGCCTGGCTGGGAGGCCTGCTCGGCGCCTTCAACGTTACCATGGCGGTCTACCTGGCACCCAAGCTGGGGGCTCTGACGCTGGCGCTCAGCATCATTTGCGGCCAGGTGCTTGCATCAGTGGTGCTGGACCACAACGGCTGGCTGGGCTACCCCAGAATCGAGCTGTCACTGGAGCGGCTACTGGGCGCAGTATTGATTGTCGCCGGCGTGTTGCTGGTGGCCAGGGCCAACCCCCTGGAAGCAGCCGCAGGCAGCCGGCACGGGGCGTTGCCAAACAAGTCGCCAGGCAGGTATTTCCTGCTGGCGTGCAGTATCGCGGTGGGCTGCTCCCTGGCGTCCCAGGCGGGTATCAATGCCGAGTTGCGCACCGCGTTGAGCTCTCCTGTGCAGGCGGCCTTCTTTTCGTTTTTGCTGGGAACACTTGCGCTGGCGCTCGTTACTGCCACCACGGGCCGTGACTGGTTCAGGCCGGGGGCGCTTGCCGCAACGCCCTGGTGGGCATGGCTGGGCGGCTTCCTCGGCGCGTTCATTGTCACCATGTCGGTTTTCCTTGCCCCGCGACTGGGGGCGCTGACCCTGGCGATTGCCATCATCTGCGGGAAAGTATTCGCCTCGCTGGTGCTGGACCAGCAAGGATGGCTGGGCTACCCGAGAGTCCCACTGACAACGCCGAGAGCCATCGGCACCGTGCTGATGGTGCTTGGGGTACTGCTGGTCGCGGCCAACTGACCCCGGCTGCGCCTGCCCTTAAACGCTAAAGTGCTTGCCCAGAGGCAGCTCCCTGATGCGCCTGCCGGTAGCGGCAAACACCGCATTGGCAATCGCCGGCGCGGTCGGCGGTGTGGGAGGCTCTCCCACACCGGTCGGGGCGGCATCGCTGGCAACGATATGGCTGCGGATCACCGCGGGAATCTGATCCATGCGCGCGATCGGGTAGTCGTGGAAATTGGACTGCGCGGCCTCGCCCCCGGCACAGGGTATCTCGCCGTTCCGTGCCCGGCTGAGGCCAAAGTGCATGCCGCCCTCCTTTTGCGCAGGCACCCGGTCCGGGTTGACCACCCGGCCGGCGTCGATCACACCATGCAGTTCGAGTACCCGCAACCGGCCATCCCTGACTTCCACCTTGCTGGCAACCGCGACATCGCTGAGGAAACTGTTGACCACCGAAAGACCCCAGCCCTGCCCCGGCGGCAACTGCTCGCCCCAGGGGATGGAGCCCACCAGCTCCCGAATCACGTTCTTGGTGCGCGCTGTGGCAAAAGGATACTCGGCGATGTCCCGACCGTAATTGCTGTACTCGAAACCATCGGCGCTGAAGTCCAGCAGTCGGTCCTCACCGATCAGCTGTAGCCAGAACTCTGCGGGGTCGACGCCGGCAGCGTGCGCCAACTCATCGACGAAGCTGCCAACCCCGAATGCATAGGGAATGTTGTACACCGAACGCAGCCAGCCAATGCGCACGTGACCGGGAGCCTCGTGACTCTCCACCCGCAGGTTGGGCACGGCGAAGGGCACATTGGCGAAGCCCTGGGACAGCCCGCCACTGCCATTGCTGCGCACGCTGGTATTGAAAGTGGAACCGATCGGCGGCGATGCCTCGCGCGCCAGCCAGGCGGTGACGTTGCCGAGGTCGTCCAGCGCTCCCTTGAAGTGCTGGGCACTGCAGGCATGGAAATAATCGTGGCGGATGTCGTCCTCCCGGCTCCAGACCACCTGCACGGGTTTGCCGACGTGGGATGCCAGCCTTGCCGCCTCGACCGAAAAGTCCGGCTTGGACTTGCGCCCGAAACCGCCGCCCAGCAGGGTCACGTGCACGGTAACGGCGGCAACATCCAGTTCCAGCGTTTCCGCGACCGCCCGCTGGGTGGCCTGCGGTGTCTGGGTGCAGGCCCATATCTCGCAGCGGTCATCCGTAACCCTTGCGGTCGCCACGGGTGGTTCCATGGATGCATGGGCGAGGTAGGGCGTGCGATAGGTTGCCTCGACCACCGAGGCCGCGCGCTCCAGAGCTGCGTCCACATCGCCCCGCTGGCGCCGCACCTCGCCCGGGCCACCCTCGACCCGTGCCGCCAGCTCGTCCAGGTACGCCCCGCTGTCGTGACTGCTGTGGTCGCTGCTGCGCCAGTTCACCTTGAGCGCCGCCCGACCCTTCAGCGCGCTGTGGTTATTGGTCGCAATCACCGCGACACCCTCAATCGGGTTGAAGCCCGGCGCCCCCTCCACCGCCACCAGCTCAACCACATCCAGCACCCCTTTTACCTTCAGTGCCGCCGAGGAGTCATAGGACGCGATGCGCCCCTGCAGCCAGGGCGTCCGCTCGATACTGGCATAGAGCATGCCGGGCAGATGCACGTCTATGCCGTAGATCGTATTGCCGGTGGTCATGTCGAGCAGATCGACAATCGGCACACTGCGGCCGATGTAGCGGAAATCCGCGCTCTCCTTCAGGCGCAGGGTATCCAGCTCCGGCACCGGCAGTTGTGCGGCGCGCGCCGCCAACTCGCCAAAGCCGAGACTGCCGCCTTCACGGTGATAAACCGCGTGATTACGCGCCGTGCACTCTGCTACCGGTACCTGCCAGCTGATCGCGGCGGCCTGCTCCAGCAGGGCGCGGGCGGCAGCGCCCATCTGCCGCATGATGTGGTAGAAGTCGCGCACGGAGCGCGAGCCATCGGTGTTCTGGCTGCCATAGCGGGCGTCCGCGTGGGCCTGGATGACCTTGACCCGGTGCCAGTCCGCCTCCATTTCGTCCGCCACTACCTGCGGCAGGCTGGTGCGGATTCCCGTCCCCATTTCCGAACGGTGGGCGATGATCTCGACGCTGCCGTCCACCGCCACGCTGACAAACAGGTTGAGCTGCTCGCCCCCGGCCTCGTCGAGAATGCCTGCCAGGGCAAGATTGCGCGGCATCACGGTACCCAGCACCAGGCCGCTGGCAGTCAGGCCGGTCAACTGCAGGAAACGACGGCGGGATACCCGGGTCAGGGTGCTCATGCATCGTCCTCCGCTGCCCTGGCACCCGCGCCGGAATCGGCGTCGGCCGCCACGCTCCTGATCGCCGCGCGGATTCGCGGGTAGGTGCCGCAACGACACAGGTTGCCGGCCATCGCGCTGTTGATCTCCGCATCCGACGGCGCGGGATTGCTGGCCAACAGCGCGCTGGCGCTCATCAGCTGACCGGACTGGCAGTAACCACACTGTGGTACGTTGAATTCACGCCAGGCCTGCTGCAGGGGGTGTGAACCGTTGCCCGACAGGCCTTCAATGGTGGTTACCTCGCCACTCGCGGCATCCGCTACGGTCAGCTGGCAGCTGCGCCGTGGCTGCCCATCCAGGTGCACCGTGCAGGCGCCGCAAAGTCCCTTGCCGCAGCCATACTTGGTGCCCCTCAAACCGAGGAGGTCCCGCAATGCCCACAGCAGGGGCATATCGGGCTCGGTATCAAGCTCCGTCGCTTTGCCGTTGATCATCAGTTTCATCATCACACCTGTATTCAATCAACTTCCCACTCTACAGTCTTCAGCACCAGCGGCAAGTCAGGCGGAGCCACGGGCCGCCTGGCCGCGCCGCAGAGTCCACTTGTGAGTTTCCTCCACGACCAGCAGCGTCAGGGCTACCGTCAGCAGCAACAACCACTGCACCAGGGTCACCGGATTCAGCGCCAGCACCTCACTGATTCCCGGCAGGTACATGGCCGCGATGTGTACCCCCTGGGCCAGGGGCACCGCCAGGATCAGGAACGGGTTGCCCAGCGCACGCATGCGAAACAGGGACTGAGTCTCCGAACGGCTGCTGAGTGCATGAATATTGCCGAACAACACCATCAGCATCAGGATCGCGTTGCGGGCTTCGGGAATATCGCTACCGGTATTGACCAACCAGGCGAAGGTCGCAAAGGCCAGCACACCCATGGTGGTACCGCTTACCAGCACATGCTGGATGATGTGCTTCTCGAACACCGGTTCCCGAGGATTGCGCGGCGGCTGCTCCAGTTCATGTCCCTCCGCGGGTTCGAACGCGAGGGCGACATCCTGCAGGCCATTGGCCACCAGGTTCAGCCACAGCAGCTGCACCGCTATCAGCGGCATCGGCAAGCCCGCCAGCACCGTCAGAAAAAACAGCAACAGGGCCGAGAAACCGGTGGTCGTCAGCAGGGCAATAACCTTGCGAATATTGTTGTAGACAATGCGTCCCTGCTCGATACCCGCGACAATGGAGGCAAAGTTGTCGTCAGCAATAATCAGGTCCGCGGTTTCCCGGGCCACGTCGGTCCCGCGCTTGCCCATGGCAACGCCGGCGTTGGCCCGGCGCATGGCGGGCGCATCGTTGACGCCATCGCCGGTGACGGCCACGAAATGACCATTGCGCATCAGACAGTCGACAATCTGCTCTTTCTGCGTCGGCTCTATCCGCGCAAAAACCCTGGCGGGCAGGACCAGCGCATCCAGCGCGGCCTCCCCTTGCGCCGTAGCCTCCCTGATCATGCTGCCGGTGACCACAGCGCCGTCGCTGCTTGCCAACAGCAGTTCCCGGGCGATAGCCCTGGCGGTCATGGGGTGATCGCCGGTGACCATGGCCACTTCGATGCCGCCCCGACGGCAGCGCCGAATGGCCTCCCGCGCCTCCGGGCGTACCGGGTCGATCATCGCCACCAGCCCCAGAAAGGTCATCTCGCCGAGCTGCTCCAGAGCCCCACGCTGCTCCGCCTGGCGCCGCGCCAGCGCAATCAGGCGATAACCTTTGTCCGCCAGCTGTTCGATCTGGCCCTCGATCAGGGCGCGATCCACCGGGACATCCCCGTCCCGGGTACGCATGCAGGTGCACAGGCCGAGCAGTTTCTCCGGGCTGCCCTTGACGTGGAGGACGAGCGGGTGGCCTTCATCCACGTTGAGGCTGCCGCTGAACGCGCGCTCCGATTCGTAGGGAATAAGCTCCAGCCGGGTACGCCGGGCGCGAATGTCGCTGAGCGACAGGCCCAGTTTCTTGGCCAGAATGAGGAAGGCGACATCGACGATGTCGCCATTGGAGACCCATTCGCCACCCGAGTAGTCCAGATGGCTCTCGTTGGCGAGCAGTCCGGTGATACACAGGTCCCGCAACAGCTCCGGATCATCGCCGAGTACGGCGCCACCCGGTGCGACACCCTCCCCGGTCACTTCGAAGGCAGCACCATCCGGCAGCAACGCCTGGCGCACCGTCAACTCATTGACCGTCAGGGTACCGGTCTTGTCGGAGCAGATAAAGGTACAGGACCCGAGTGCCTCCACAGCCACCAGCTTGCGTATAATCACCTTGTGCGCCGCCATGCGCCGCATGCCGATGGCCAACGCCACCGTCAGCGCTGCGGGCAGGCCCTCGGGTATGGCCGACACCGCGAGGCCGATAGCCATCAGGATCATGCCCTCGGTGCTATAGCCCCCGCGGAACAGCATCAGCGCCACCAGCAACAGGATGGCGAGACCAATCGCCCCCGCCATCTGGTAGGTAAACAAACGGATGCGGATCAGGAGCGGCGGATCGGCGGATTCCCGGCCCAGGACAGAATCGGCAATATGGCCAAGCTCGGTGTCGAGCCCCGTGGCGACAACCTGGCCCTGGGCGCGACCGTGGGTCACCGTGCTGCCGGCAAAACAGCGGTTGAACCGCTCTGCCAGCGGTGCGTCATCTGCCACCGAGGCCCGGGCGTTCTTGGTGATGGCGAGGGATTCACCGGTCAGCATCGACTCGTCCACGCTCAGGCTATCGCTGTTTTCCAGCAGAATATCCGCGGGGACCTTGTCTCCTGATGACAGCAGCACCAGATCGCCCGGCACCAGTTCCTCGACGTCGATCCGCCCCGCTGTACCATCGCGGATCACGTGGGCGACGCCGCGCACCATATTGCGCAGTGCGGCCGCGGAACGCTGGGCGGAAAACTCCTGCACCGTGCCAATCGCCGCGTTCAACAGCAGCACGGCCATGATGAACACGGCATTGGCCATCTGGTTCAGCGCCCAGGAAACAACCGCCGCGACCAGCAGAATATAGATGAACGGGCTGAGAAACTGACGCAGGAAAATCGCGGGCAGGCCGGGCAGCGGCGGCTCGGGCAGCTGGTTGCGACCATAGGTCTGCAGACGCTGCCGCGCTTCTTCCGAGCTCAGTCCGCGGCTGGCGGCCCCCTGCCGGGAATCTGTTGCCAGCGCCTGCCGCCCACCGGTATTGTCTGCCAATCTGCCGCCCTCGAACCCTGAAAAATGCACAACAGCCAGTAGTTTACACGCAGCCCCTGCGAAAATCCGCGCAGGCGGGATCCAGCCGCCTCTTTACCGCCAGCTGCGGAGCGGATTGGCCCGCCACCTTCCGTCTGCTACGCTTCCGCGCTGGATAAGACAACCAGAGTGGAACGACACCATGAAACCAGCGACTCTCGCCCTGCACGCGGGCTACGACGGCGACCCGGCAACCAACGCCGCCACCACGCCCATCTACCAGACCACCTCCTACACCTTCAATGACACCCAGCACGGCGCGGACCTGTTCGACCTCAAGGTGCCGGGGAACATCTACAGCCGGATCATGAACCCGACCAACGCCGTGCTGGAAGCGCGCCTGGCCGCGCTGGAAGGCGGGATCGGCGCCCTGGCCGTGGCTTCGGGCATGGCGGCGATTCGCTACGCCATCGAGGCCATCGCGGAAGTCGGCACCAATATCGTCAGCACCTCGCAATTGTACGGCGGCACCTACAACCTGTTTGCCCACACCTTTCCGCGGCAGGGCATTGAAACCCGCTTCGCCAAGGCGGATGACTTTGAGCGCGTTGCCTCGCTGATCGACGACAACACCCGGGCACTGTTCTGCGAATCCATCGGCAATCCGGCCGGCAACGTGGTGGACATCGAGCGCTGGGCAGAAATCGCCCACGCTGCCGGCGTCCCGCTGATTGTCGACAACACTGTGGCCACGCCCCTGCTCTGCAAGGCCTTTGACCACGGCGCCGATATCGTCGTGCACTCACTGACCAAGTACATCGGTGGACACGGCACCACCATTGGCGGCGCCATCGTGGACTCCGGCAAGTTCGACTGGGCAGCCCACCCCGAACGCTTTGCCATCATGAACACGCCGGACCCGTCCTACCACGGCGTGGTCTACACCGAAGCCATGGGTCACGCCGCTTTCATCGGCCGCTGCCGGGTGGTACCGCTGCGCAACACCGGCGCCGCGCTGTCACCCCACAGCGCCTTCCTGCTGATGCAGGGCCTGGAAACCCTCGACCTGCGCATGCGGCGTCATTGCAGCAATGCGAAGAAAGTCGCCAGGTACCTCAGCAAGCACCCGCAGGTCCGCTGGGTAAACTATGCCGGGCTCAAGGACAGCCCCTACCGCAAGACCTGCAAGAAAATCTGCGGCGGCAAGGCATCGGGCATTCTCAGCTTTGGCATAGACGGTGGCCGCGAAGCCGGCGGTCGCTTTATCGACGCCTTGCAGATGATCCTGCGCCTGGTCAATATCGGCGATGCAAAATCCCTGGCCTGCCATCCGGCCAGCACCACCCATCGCCAGCTCAACCCCGAGGAGCTCGCCGCGGCAGGTGTCAGTGAGGATATGGTCCGCATTTCGGTCGGCATCGAGCACATCGACGACATCATCGCCGATATCAAGCAGGCGCTGGCTGCCAGCAAAGGCTGAAACCGCGCGCTCCCGTTACGCGCCCGCGCCCGGCATCAGCCGCGGGCGCGGCGGCCCCCCAGTCAGCGCTTGCGATAGGGGATATCGCAGTAGGTGATGTCCCGGCGCGGCGATGCGCCGCGACTGCGCAGGTACAGTGCCAGGGAGTTCATCGACAAGTCGATATTGCCGGTGGGGCCGAGGAAGGCATGCTCGATTGCCAGCTGGCCCTGCCCGTCACGCAAGTCCAGGGGGAACCAGGGAATGAGCATCGAACTGCCCTCCCGAAACTGCACCGGGGCGGCCGCGGCATCGCTGATCATGGGTGAGACGATGCGCCACTCCTGCTCTTCCTCGAAGGCGGGATGTTTGAGCACGGCGGCAATACGCAGCAGGTCGCCCTCGATCGCCTGGAAGCGGCGCACCCACTGCCGGTTCTGGCTGGCCACCTCGTCGACCTGGTCATTCCCCGCATCCAGTATCTCCACCGCGTCGATGATCTCATCGATCATTTTTTCCTGCTGCGATGGGGTGTAGACGCAGCGGCCCACTTCGAAGTGCTGGCGCCGGGCACAGTCCAGGATCTGTTCCGGCGCGAAGCCCACGCTGACGCCCTTGCCATGGACGCTGTAGCCGCGCCACTGGCTGAGCAGGTTGCCGTTGCCGCGAAAAGAGGCGCAGAACAGCATCGGGCCGCTCACCACCCGATAGGTCAGCCAGTCGAGAAAAGTGGTCAACAGGGCCGGCTTGTCGACCCCGGCGACGATGCGCCGGGTTACCTGCTCCCCGAGCAGATCGAGGGTATGGCGCAGCTCGGTGGAGTCGTTCATGTAGCGGATGTCACTGCAGCGCAGCTCGGCACTGTCGACGATACCGAGGAGGCCACTCAGGGTCGTGTAGTGGTAGAGGACCTCCCGCGGCGGCGTGGCAAAAAGGCGCTGTGAAATGAGGTCAAACATCGCACCGTGGCGCCGGATCCGGCGAGGGCCCTGCCGTCACAGCAGGGCTTCGAAATGGTCGGTGAGCACGCAGTCGCGACGACGGGCATCGTACTCCCGCAGGGGCTCCACGTCGGCGCTGCGAATAAGCTGTTTGTCCACCGCCGCCTGCAGCGCCTCGTCCAGCGTCTCTGCGTCCAGCTCGCCCTTGTTCCAGGCCCGCTGCAGGGCCACGAACGGTTCATCCACCTCCAGCAGCATCTGGAAGGTACTCTCCACCCGGCCAACCGCGTCCTCCGGATCAAGGCTCAGGTACACATGCGTCGCCAACATGGCGCGCACCGCATTGGGCTCCAGTATCAGCGCACCCAGTTCGCGAACCTGGCGATCATCGGGCGCCCCGAAAACCCGACCCAGGGGCAGGCATAAAGCCCTCATGGCCAGGCCCAGGGCACGGGGCTGGAAGTTGCCGCAGTAGGCCAGCAAAGCTTCCTGGGCCGCGTGCAGCGCCCGTTGCAGGGCGTAGGCGGCGTGGGCATCGCCCTCCTCGCTGCGCGGCTGGGTCGCGTGGAACTTCAGCAGGCTGCTGGCAATGAACAACTGGCTGTGGACATCACCCAGACGCGCGGACAGCAGTTCCCGGCGCTTGAGATCGCCGCCGAGAACCCCCAGGGCAACATCGGCGCAGGTGGCCAGTGCCGCACTGAGGTGATTGATACGCTGGTACCAACGGCGGCTGAAGTCGTCGGCACCCGAGGGTACGGGGCTGAAGCGGGCGCCACTGAGGCCCAGCACCACCAGGCGCGCCAGGTTGCTGCTGATATGTCCCAGGTGCCGCAGGAACAGGGGCTCGAAGTCGCGCAGGCCCTCGTGGGTCTCTTCCGCCTCCAGGGTTTGCATCTCGTCCAACAGGAAGGGATGGCAGCGCATGGCGCCCTGGCCAAAAATCATCAGCGAGCGGGTGAGAATGTTGGCGCCCTCGACGGTGATCGCCACCGGCAAGGCATGATAACCGGCGGCCAGGAAGTTGCGCGGACCCAGCTGGATGCCGCGCCCACCCACCACGTCCATGCCGTGGTTGACCAGGGTGCGCATCAGCTCTGTGGCGTGGTATTTTGCCATGGCGGTCATGACTGAAGGGGTGCCGTCCTCAAGACCCTTGGTCACCATCTGGCGCATGGCCTCCAGGGTATACGCGCCCGCCGCGATCTCTGCGGTAGCTTCCTGCACGCCTTCAAACTTGCCCACCTCCATGTTGAACTGGCGCCGGATGCGGGCGTAGGCGCCCACCATCAGGTAGCACATCTCGCCGCTGGCGGTGGACAGGGCCGGCAGGGACACGCCGCGGCCGGCACCCAGGCACTCGATCAGCATGCGCCAGCCCTTGCCCGCCATCTCCGGCCCGCCGATGATCCAGTCCACCGGAATGAACACGTCCTCGCCCATGATGGGACCGTTCATGAACGGTGCACCGGGGTTGTGGCGACGGCCGATCTCTATCCCCGGGTGATCTGCCGGCAGCAGGGCACAGGTGATGCCGTAGTCAACCGTGTCCGGGTCACCCAGCAATCCCTCCGGATCCCGCAGCTGGAAGGCCAGGCCGACAACGGTCGCCACCGGGGCCAGGGTAATCCAGCGCTTGTGAAAGTTGAGTCGCAGGCCAATGACTTCCTCGCCCTCGAACTCTCCCTTGCACACCAGCCCGGTATCGGGGATCGCACCCGCATCCGAGCCCACCTCGGGGCCGGTCAAGCCAAAGCAGGGCAATTCACTGCCATCCGCCAGGCCCGGCAGCCAGCGCTGCTTCTGTTCCTCGGTTCCGTATTTCACCAGCAGTTCGCCGGGACCCAGGGAGTTCGGCACCATCGCGGTAACCGCCGCGGTGATGGAGCGACTGGCAATCTTGCTCATGATCCGGCTCTGGGCGTAGGGGCTGAAGTCCCGTCCGCCAAAAGACTCCGGGATGATCAGGCCGAAGAAACCCTTCTGGCGCAGGAAATCCCAGACTTCCGGCGGCAGGTCCTGGCGCTGGTGCACATCCCACTCGTCGATCATGCCGCAGAGCTCATCGGTCTCATTGTCGATAAACGCCTGCTCTTTCTCTGTCAGCACAGGTGGCTGGATCGCCGCAAAGCGATGCCAGTCGGGGTTGCCGCTGAACAGGTCCTTCTCCCACCAGGTCGTCCCCGCCTCCAGGGCCTCGCGCTCGGTACTGCTCATCGGTGGCATGGCTTCGCGCAGCATGTCGTAAACAGGTGACACCAGATACCGGCGACGCCACTCCGCAACATTGAGCAGGGCAATTACTCCGACAACCGGCAACAGCACGAACCACATGCCACCGTGCAGCTGGGTGAGCAGCAGAGTGCCAACACCGACAATGCCGGAGCCCACCGTCAGCGACGGGCGGTACCAGAACACGGTGATGACCAGGGCCAGGAAGAGCAGAATGGACAGCATGACAGATTTACCTCACTGTGGGGCCACCGCAGAGGCGGCTCCCGTTTCAATCCGTAGACACAACCTTAGTCGATTATTACGTGTGCGCACAATGCGTTATACTCTTCCCTTCGCTGGACCTCCAACCATAACAGCGTCGGTAACCGCCACTGCGGGCCGACGACGCAAAAGAATCAGTCTGGACGATTGCCAACCCACTTATCCTGAGTTTTCGGAGGAACACTATGGCTTTTCAACTTCCCGCCCTGCCCTACTCTCGCGATGCCCTGGCACCGCATATCTCCGCGGAGACCATTGACTACCACTACGGCAAGCACCACAACACCTACGTCGAGAAGCTGAACGGTATGGTTCCCGGTACAGAATTCGAGGGCAAGTCGCTCGAAGACATCATCCGCACCTCCTCCGGCGGCGTGTTCAACAATGCCGCCCAGGTCTGGAACCACAGTTTCTACTGGGAGTGCCTGAGCCCCAACGGCGGCGGCGCAGCTACAGGTGCCGTGGCCGCGGCCATCGACAAGGCCTTCGGCTCCTTCGCCGAATTCAAGCAGGCTTTCACCGAAGCCGCGGTCGGCAACTTCGGTTCCGGCTGGACCTGGCTGGTCAAAAACGGCGACGGCAGCGTTGCCATCGTCAACACCAGCAACGCGGAGACACCGCTGACCAACAGCGCGGTCACGCCGTTGCTGACCGTGGATGTGTGGGAACACGCCTACTACATCGACTACCGCAACGCCCGTCCCAAGTACATGGATGCGTTCTGGGCCCTGGTGAACTGGGACTTCGTGAACAAGAACTTCGCCTGACCCCCTCGCCGGCGCGGAACTCCGCCGCGCCGGCCTGCAACATCCCTCCTTACAGCGGCAACACCGTCGTAGCCTTGATCTCTTCCATGACGAAACTGGCGGACACATCGAACAGGTCGGCGCCGATCAGTTGCTGGTACAGCCTGTCGTAATCGGGCATGTCGGCCACCACAGCCTTCAACAGGTAGTCCAGCTGTCCCCCGAGACGATACACCTCAAGCACCCCCTCAACGCCCTGCACCACCTCCCGAAACCGCCGGGCCCAGGCCTCGTTGTGCTGGTTGGTGCGAAGGGTAATGAACACCGTCAGCCCGAGCCCGACCCGGGCGGCATTGAGCAGGGTGACCCGCTGCCGGATCACCTCGCCCTGCTCCAGCTTCTGCAGCCTGCGCCAGCAAGCGGACTTGGAAATACTCACCCGCTCGGCCAGGTCCGCCACCGAAAGCGCGGCGTCAACCTGCAGCAGACGCAACAGCTTTTTATCCGTCGAATCAAGCACGTCCATCCCTCCAGGCGATTCGAATCGAAACTTTGTCTCGATAACCAACATATTATCGGCACAATGTACCTTAAAGTCTCCGGAATTACACACAATCAGGGACAATGTTTCGCCTCTGTCGCGCTATGCTGGAACCACGATTCAAACCTATATAACCGCGGGAGCACTGCCCATGAGTCACCTGATCGAACGGATTCGCGAGGCCGTCATTGGCCAGCGCCAGCCCATTGCCACGGCTTTCGGTGACATGCCACTGGTGTACGCCGACTACACCGCGTCCGGTCGCAGCCTGAACTTCGTCGAGGACTACATCCGCACGCAGGTGCTGCCCTACTACGCCAACACGCACACGGAAACCTCCTTTACCGGCGCCCACACCAGCGCCCTGCGCGACGCCGCCCGGCACCAGGTGCGCGCGGCGGTGAATGCGGGCAGCGACGACAAGGTCATTTTTTGCGGCGCCGGGGCCACCGCCGCCATCAACAAATTGATCGATGTGATGAACCTGCGGCTGCCGGCGGAGCTGGATTCCCGCTGCCAGCTGTCGGCGCTACTCCCTGAGCAGGAAAGACCGGTGGTTTTCATCGGCCCCTACGAGCACCACTCCAACGAGTTGCCCTGGCGGGAAAGCATCGCCGAGCTGGAGGTCATTCCGCTGGATGCGCGGGGCGGTATCGACCTCGACGCACTGGCGTCCGCCCTGCAGCGCCATGCCCACCGCTCGCTGTTGATCGGCAGCTTCTCCGCCGCCTCCAATGTCACCGGGATCAAGAGCGATGTGGTGGCTGTTACACGCCTGCTGCGAGCGCACGGCGCGCTGGCCTGCTGGGACTACGCCGCCGCCGGTCCCTATGTAGCCATCGACATGAACGGGGAATATCCGCTGGACGCGGTATTCCTGTCCCCGCACAAATTTGTCGGCGGCCCCGGCACGCCGGGCATTCTGGTGGCCAAAGGCGCCCTGTTCAGCAACCGGGTGCCGGCCATGGTCGGCGGTGGCACGGTGATCTACGTGACCCCGGAAGACCATGTCTACAGCAGCGATATTGAACGCCGTGAGGAGGGAGGCACGCCCGCCATCGTGGAATCCATCCGCGCCGGCCTGGTGTTTTCACTGCAGCAGGCGGTGGGCACCGACACCATCCAGGCCCGGGAATCGGCGCTGGCCGAACGGGCCATGGCGCGCTTGCGCGCCTGCCCCAACATCGAGGTCCTCGGCAGCCACGACGCGCCGCGCCTGCCGATTTTTTCCCTGCGTTTTCGTTGCGGTGAGCGCGACCTGCACTACGGTTTCGTGGTGGCGCTGCTGAACGACCTGTTTGGTATCCAGGCCCGCGGCGGCTGCTCCTGCGCCGGGCCCTACGCCCATGCGCTGCTGGGCATGGACATGGCGTACAGCAAGCGCCTGGAGGCCGCGATCAGCGCCGGCGCCAGCCTGCTGCGACCGGGCTGGGTGCGCCTGAACTTCAATTACTTCATTGATGAGGAGGAGTTCGAGTACCTGCTGCGGGCACTGGAACTGGTGGCGGAACACGGCTGGCGGCTGCTGCCCTGCTACCAGGCCAACACCGCCCAGGGCTTGTGGCGATTCCGTGGCCATAACCCGGAGCGCAAGGACCCCATGGCGAGCCTGGCATGGCTGCAGCAAGCGGCAACGCCCGAGCCCCGGCCGACACCGCTGCCACTCAGCGCCCAGCTGGCGCTGGCGGAGCGGGAACTGACCCGGGAGGATCGACCCACAGCTGCATCGCCCCTGATCCTGCCAGCGGCCCAGGAGGCGCTGCGCTGGTTCGTGCTGCCGCAGGAGATCGCACCTGCCCGTGACACTCCGGCGCTGACCGCCTGAGCCCTCAGGGCGTATCCCCGGCAGCGCTGAACACGGTCTGGCCATCGACGATAGTGGTGAGCACGCGGGCAGTGTGAATCGCGTAGGGATCCATCTCGAACAGGTTGTCGCTGAGCACTACCAGGTCCGCCTGCTTGCCTACCTGCAGGGAGCCAACCTGGTCCTCCAGGCGCAATTGCCAGGCGGCATCCATGGTGTAACCGCGGATGGCCTGCTCCAGGGTGATGACCTCGCTGGCAGGAGGCTGCGGCGCGAACTCCGGATCCCCGGCCGGCTGCCGGGTCATCGCCATCTCGATATTGAACAGCGGGTTCAGCCCGTCGAGACCGATCCAGCTGGCGGGGTAGTCGCTGCCCAGGGTGATGCGGGCGCCGCCGGCGGCGATGGAACGCAGGGGGTAGTGCTGCCGCAGGCGATCCTCGCCGAGAAACTCCAGCGCAATATCATCGTAGACGTACCAGGTCGGGGTGGACTGGGCAATCACGTCCAGCGCGCCGAAGCGTGGAATATCCGCGGGATTGACGATCTGCACGTGGCAGAGGGTAAAACGGGAGATGGAGTCAGGATAGGCGTCACGCGCAGCCTCCACCCCGTCCAGAGCCAGACGTACTGCGCCATCTCCCAGTGCGTGAAGATGAACATCAATATTATCACCGGCCGCGCGCACGATCGCCGCCTTGGCGTCGGCGGCCGGGACCAGCGGCTGCGCGCGGTGCCCCTCGGGTTTCCGGTAGGGCTCAAGCATGAAAGCCGTCTGTGCTTCGACCGTGCCGTCCAGGGATATCTTCAGGGTGCGCATGTCGAGGAATTCAGAGTGAAAACGCTGCTGCAGACGCGCGAGGTCCGCCGGCGCCGTGGCAAGCCTGGCAGAGGTGTTCACGTAGAGAGAACCCACCACCCGCAATGGCAGGCGGCCCTCGGCCACGAGGCGATCGAACAGAGCCAGGGTTTCCTCGCCACCGCCGATCATGCCGGCCTCAAAGGCGGCGGTAATACCCATCGCCGACAGGGTAGCGAGAAACTGCTCAGCACCCGCCTCCAGGCTGGCTTCGGTAATGACGCCCAACTGCTCACTGATCCAGGCAAAGGCGCCCCCTTCGATCAGCCAGCCCGTGGGCGTACCGTCGGGATAACGCTTGTAATAGTGCACACCTGGCACCGGGTCCGGCGTATCGGCACTGAGCCCCACCAGCTCCATGGCCTTGCTGTTGATCCAGGCCGAGTGGAAACCCTCATCGAAGATCATGGCCGGCCGGTCCGGCACCGCCCGATCCAGCTCCGCGGCGGTTGGACCCAGGTCACCGAATGCGGCGCCCAGGAAGCCGCTGCCGATCACCGGGCTCTGCTCCGGATAAGCCGCAGCGTGATCGGCAATGGCGGCGACCAGCTGTTCGGGGTTCATGTCCGGACCCAGGGCGGCGGCAAACACATAGGGGATGGTCTCGCCGATGTGCATGTGGGTGTCGATAAAACCCGGCAGCACCAGCTTGCCTTCCAGGTCGGTCTGGCGCGTGGTCGCAGCGACATGCGCCCGGGCTCCGGCGTAGTCGCCGACATAGACGATGGTATCACCGGCAATCGCGACCGTGTCCGCCCAGGGCTGCTCAGGGTCCAGAGTGTAAACACGGGCGTTGTGCAGCAGCTGGTCCGCGGGCTGGGCCAGCAGGGCGGATGCCGGCAGCAGGACAGCGCAGGCCAGAATACCGGCTTGCAAGCGCGCGCGGAGTAGGGACTGGGGCGACATTGGCTTCTCCATTGCATGCGTGCCGAGGCACGTTTGCGCACCAATTTCGCAGAGCATCCCTGTAGGGGCAATACCCCCACAGGGTAAGCAGGACGCGACTAGCGAGCTGCGGAAAAGGTCGGCGCCACCGGCGGAGCCAGATGCGTTTCCTGCTCGCAGCGAGCGCGCAGCTCCTCAATGCTGCCGCCGCGGTTGAACAGCGGGATATTGTCACCGCGTGCGGCAACCCGCTCAGCGCGCAGGGCCTCGGTGGCCACCGTATCCACGCTGCCATCGGCGGCGATCACCACACCGTAGCGTTGCGCGCCCTCCGCCGTCACCAGCCTGCGCTCCACATCCTGGCGCACCAGTTCCGGGTCGCGCTGGTAGGGATCGCCCCAGCCGCCACCGCCCCAGGTGTCGAAGTACAGCAAGTCGCCCTTCTTGACCTTGATGCCCTCCTTCTTGGCGGGGAGCCACTCCTCGCTGCCGTCCACCCGGACAATGCGCTTGGTGGAGCGCATGCCGGTCTCACCGCCCAGCACGCCCCAGGGGTAGGTCAACCAGCGCTCGTCGTGGATGCCGACTTCGCCGTCCGCCAGGAAGCGGTAGGCGACGCTGAGACCATTGCCGCCCCGGTGCAGGCCGGCACCGCCGGAATCGGGGATGGTGGCGTACTGCTCAATGCGCAGCGGAAAATAGCTCTCGATGAACTCGTTGGGCACGTTGGTAAAGCCCGGCCACAGGGAGTGGCCATCAGGACCGTCGCCCACGGGCCGGCCGGGGATACCGCCAAAACCGATCTGGAACAGCTGGAACCACTCGCCGTCATCCTTGTAGCCGGAGTAGAACAGGTGCGGCGAGTCGGAGAAGCCGGCGGCGTTCAGCATCATTTCCGGCGCGCCCATGCCCAGCAATGCGCCCAGCAGGTCGAAGATCCGCCCGAGGGCGTGGGTACGCCCGGACAGAGCTGCGGGAAACTTCGGTTTCAACAGGGTGCCGGCCGGGATACGCACGTCAACCAGGTCGTAGAAGCCATCATTGAAGACAATCTGTGGATCCACCACGTTGATGGTGAAGGAGCCGAAGAACATCTTGAACATGTCCTCGTTGAGGAAGAAGTTCACCGAGCTCTGGGCCTGCGGGTCGGTACCGTCAAAGTCGAAGATCGCCTTCGAGCCCTCGCGCCACATGCGGCACTTGATCCGGTAGGGGCCCATGCCCATGCCGTCGTCGCAGAGGTAGTCCTCGAACTCACGCGGCTCTTCCGGGATGAACATTTCGATAATGTGCTTCATCGCAGCATGATTACGATCAAGCATCACATCCATGGTGGAAAACAGCACGTCGTCGCCAAAGCGCTGGGCCAGCTCCACACAGCGGCGTGCGGCCGTGTTGCAGGCCGCCACCAGGGCATTGAGGTCAAAGCGGTTCCACTGCGGGGTGCGCACGTTGTGCAGAATCAGCTCGAGAATGTCTTCCTGCAGTACACCCTTCTTGTACAGCTTGATGGGCGGGATGCGGATGCCCTCCTGAAAAATGGAGGTGGCCTCGATGGGAATGGAGCCCGGCACCATGCCGCCGTTGTCGGACATGTGCCCGAACATGGCGGACCAGGCGATGTGGCGGCCGTCCTTGAACACCGGCACCAGCACCACCCAGTCCGGCAGGTGCGACACCGCTGCGTTGCACATATAGGGGTCGTTGGTGAGGATGATGTCGCCTTCTTCAATGTCTGCGTCGTACGCCTGCAGAAAGGGCCCGATGAACGAGCCGAACTGACCCACCACCATCTTGCCCTCGCGATTGGCAATCATCGGGAAGCAGTCGCCCTGCTCACGGATGCCCGGGGACATGGCCGTGCGGAACAGCACCGCATCCATCTCTTCGCGGGCGTTGCGCAGGGCATTCTCGATAATGTCGACGGTGACGCCATCGACATCCACCGTCTGCAGGGACTGATCGTTGCTCTGGATAATTCTCGCACTCATGGTCATTCCCCCTCAGGCTACCGGATTGATCAACAGGTTTCCGACCGCATCCACACGGGCGTCGTAGCCGGGAAGGATCACGGTGGTGGAGTCCATCTCGCTGACGATGGCGGGACCGGGCACCACCAGGCCCTCGTGCAGCTTGCCGCGATCATAGATGCTGCAATCGTGCCAGTTGCCCTCATAGTAGAAGCGGCTTTCGTGGATACGGCACTGTTCCAGGGTGTTGCCGGCGGCACCGGTCTGCAGCTCGGCAATCGCCGCGGAGCGCGCCTTCGCCAGGGCGCGAATCATCAGTATCTCGTGCCCGTCGCCGAGCTTGAAGGTGAACAACTGCTCGTGCTCGGCATCGAAGGCGTCGGTCAACAGGGCTACCCCCTTGTCGCGCAGCTCCGCCTCGGTGAAGTCCACCGTGATCTGGAAGGCCTGGCCCACATAGCGCAGGTCGGCCTGGAAGGTGACCTCATGGGTGTCGGCGGCAATGCCGTCAGCCACCAGCGATTCCCCGGCCCGCGCCTGCAGTTCCTGCAGATCCGCCAGCAACTTCTCATTCGTGAGCTCACTGGCCATCATCAGGTAAGTGCGCGCGGCTTCATCCTGCACCTGGGTCGTCGCATCACCGTAGGCACAGAGCACACCGGGGCCCGGCGGAATGATCACCGGCCAGGCATTGGTCAGGATACCCAGCGCATTGGCATGCAGCGGGCCGGCTCCGCCGAATCCAACCAGGGCGAAGTCGCGGGGGTCATACCCTTGCTCCACCGACACCAGCCGCAGGGCCCCGAACATGGACTCGTTGACAATGCGCACGATCCCTTCCGCCGCTTCCATCAGCGGAATATTCATGCCATCCGCCACCTTCTGCACCGCCGCCTCGGAGGCCTCGCGGTTGATCTGCATCTTGCCGCCGAGCTGCACATCCGAGGGCAGATAGCCCAGGACTACGTTGGCGTCACACACGGTCGGTTCGGTGCCGCCCTTCATGTAGCAGGCGGGACCCGGGACCGCGCCCGCGGATTCCGGCCCCACCCGCAGGGCCTTGGTCAGTTCCGGCACAAAGGCGATGGAGCCGCCGCCGGCGCCCACCGTGCGCACGTCCACCGATGGTGCACGGACCCGCACATCACCCACAATGGTTTCGCGGCGCACGCGCGCCTTGGAATTCTGGATCAGGGCGACATCCGTGGAGGTGCCACCCATGTCGAAGGTGAGAATGTTGTCGAACCCGGCGCGACTACAGAAATAGATCGCACCGGCGACGCCGCCGGCCGGGCCGGACATCAGCAGGTTGACCGGCGATTCCTCGGCGGCGCGCGCCGAAGCGAGGCCGCCATCCGAGCGCAGGATCGCCAGCTGGGTATCCCCTCCCATCCGCTCTTCCAGGGCAGCCTGCAGGTTGCGCACATAGGTGGCAACTTCAGGGCGGACATAGGAGTTCACGACGGTGGTCTCTGTCCGCTCGTACTCCTGCATCTCCGGCACCACCTCACTGGAGATCGACACCGGCGTGGCACCGAAGATCTCGCTGGCGATATCCCGTGCCCGGCGCTCGTGCTCACCATTGATATAGGCGTTGATGAAACAGATGGTGAGGGCCTGGATGCCGCCGCGAGCGTGCAGGGCCTTGAGATCCTCACGCAAGCGCTGCTCGTCCAGCGGTGTGACAATACTGCAGTCAGCTCCGATGCGCTCATAGGCACCCATGGTCAGTTCCAGCGGGGCGAGTAGCGGTTTCTTGATAAAGCTGACCCAGCCTCCCAGCCCGCCGGGGCAGTAGGAACGGGCTACCTGCAGCGTGTCCTCGTAGCCCGCTGTGGTCACCAGACCCACTGTGGCGCCGCGCCCGGTCAGGACGGCGTTGGTGGCCACCGTGGTGCCATGCATCACACGGTGGATTGCCGTGGGATCGATCCCGCTCTCCTCACAGATGCGGGCAATGCCGTTCAGCACCCCGATGGAGGAATCCTCCGGCGTGGAAGGCACCTTGGCGGTATGGGTCGCGCCGGTATCCTCGTTGATCAGCAGCAGGTCGGTGAAGGTGCCACCGACGTCCACGCCCAGGCGATAACTCATGGATGTCTCCTCTCAGGGTTAAGTACGTTGTTTGGCCAGCCAGGGCTTGAGCCAGGCCTTCGCCCGGCCGCCGGGGGCGCTACCGGTCAGGGTCTCTGCCAGATCCGA
>NZ_JAVKCQ010000182.1:0-3676 GCF_040222615.1 Haliea sp. | reverse complement strand
CCTGTACCCGGCCGTTGCCCAGCACCCAGTCCGCCAGGGCCTCCTGTCCCGGGGCCGTCAGGCCGTAGACGATCTTGTCCGGCTTGCCGGCCTGGGGCACGGTTTCCCGCCGCAGCCAACCCTTGTCCGCCAGCTTGTGCAATTCCTGGTAGATCTGCTGGTGGCTGGCGCGCCAGAACAGGCCCAGCGACACATCGAAGGCTTTGGCCAGCTCATAGCCGGACATCTCGTCTTCCAGCAGCGCGGTCATGATGGCGTGGGACAGGGCCATGGCGGTGTCGGGCGTCCTCGTAAACGAATTTGTCCAGCTTACTCCCGACGCCTTTTTTATGCAAAAGGTTGCATATAATTTTTTTATGCAATAAATTGCACACATCGCCCCCTGACACTTACCCGGAGACTACCCCAATGGCACTTCCCGCCTCCCTCCAGGGCCGCCTGCGCCTGCCGGCCGTCGCTGCCCCCATGTTCATCATTTCCAATCCGGACCTGGTCATCGCCCAGTGCAAGGCCGGAATCGTCGGTTCTTTCCCGTCGCTGAATGCCCGCCCGGCGGAAAAGCTGGAGGAGTGGTTGCAGCAGATCACCTCCGAGCTGGACGCCTGGGACGCCGCCAACCCCGACACTCCGGCGGCACCGTTTGCGGTCAACCAGATCGTGCACGGCTCCAACGATCGCCTGCAGCACGACCTGGAGCTGTGCGTGAAGTACAAGGTGCCGATCGTGATCACCTCGCTTGGCGCCAAGGAGTTCGTCAACGAGGCGGTGCACTCCTACGGCGGCATCGTACTGCACGACATCATCAACAACCGCTTTGCCCGCAAGGCCATCGAGAAGGGCGCCGATGGCCTGATCGCGGTCGCCTCCGGCGCCGGCGGCCACGCCGGGCCGATCTCACCTTTCGCCCTGATACAGGAAATCCGCGCCTGGTTCGACGGCCCGCTGCTGCTGTCGGGCTCTATCGCCACCGGCGATGCCATCCTCGCTGCCCAGGCCATGGGGGCGGACCTGGGTTATATCGGCTCCGCCTTTATCGCCACCGTGGAGGCCAACGCCGAGCAGGCCTACAAGCAGGCGGTGGTGGACTGCGGCGCCTCCGATATCGTCTACAGCAACCTGTTCACCGGCATCCACGGCAACTACCTGCGCCCCTCCATCGAGGCGGCGGGGCTGGACCCGGACAAGCTGCCCGAGAGCGACCCCTCGGCAATGAACTTTGGCTCCGGCGGCAACAGTGACAGCAAGGCCTGGAAGGATATCTGGGGCTGCGGCCAGGGCATCGGCGCGGTCAGGGAAATCCTGCCGGTCGCGGAGCTGGTGGCGCGCCTGCAGCGGGAATACGCCGCCGCCCGCGAGCGCCTGCTGGCGGCCTGAGCCCGCTCCGGCGACGGCACCAGCCGCCTTGCGGGCGAGGGTCAGGCGCCGACACCGGCACCCGCGGCGGCGTATAACTGCACTGCGGCCAGCGGATCGTGGAAGCGCTGCAGCAGCTCCGCCCGCTGCTGCTGGTAACGGGCCACAGATTCCGCCTTGACCGGACCATAACCGCGTACATCCTCGGGTAGCCGGGCGGCTTGCAACGCCAGCTCGAAGTTGCCAGGGGCCAGCTCCGCCAGCAACTCGCTCACCAGCGCCCGGTAGTCGACGATCAGGGCCCGCTCCTGGCGCCGGTCCGGATGGTAGCCAAAGGGATCAAGCCGGGTACCGCGCAAGCCGCGAAAGCGTGCCAGCAGGGCAAAGGCCCGCAGCATCCACGGCCCGAAGCTGCGCTTGCGCGGCCGCCCCTGTTCGTCCAAACCACGGCTGAACACGGGCGGCGCGAGATGGAACTGCAGGGTGTAATCCCCCTCAAAGGTCGCCTCCAGCTGCTTGCGGAACTCGCCGTCGGTATACAGCCGGGCGACTTCATACTCGTCCTTGTAGGCCATCAGCTTGTACAGGTTGCGCGCCACAGCCTCTGCAAGAGCCGTGCTACCGGGCTTGATTGCCTGCTCCCTGGCCTTTACGGCGGCGACAAAATCGCGGTATTCCCGGGCCAGAGATTCGTTCTGGTACTGCACCAGCAGGCCCGCGCGATGCTCGACAATCTCCTCCAGGCTCGGCGGCAGGGACGGTACCTGCACCAGTCCCGCGACCCGGGCCACATAGTCGGCGTCCACCGCCGCCACCCGGCCCCAGGCGAAAGCCTGCAGGTTTTCCGCCACGTTGACGCCGTTCAGGGCCAGCGCCTGTTCCAGGGCCGCCAGCGACACCGGCACCAGGCCCTGCTGCCAGGCGTGGCCCAGCAGGAACACGTTGGCGTAGACCGTATTGCCGAGAATGCGCTCCATCAGTTCGTTGGCGGGCACCGTGTGCAGCCGTTCCTCGCCAACCGCGGCCGTTATGGCGGCCTCGCGCTCGCGCATCCGGATATCGGCGTTGCGGTTGCGCACGAACTGGCCGCTGGGCACTTCGCTGTGATTGACCAGCACCCGGGTCCGCTCCCGGGCCAGCACCCGCACCGTGCGCGGATCGGTGCCGACCACGATATCGCAGGCGACCACGGCGTCGGCACAGCCGTCGGCAATGCGCACCTGGTTGAGCGCGGCGGGACTGCTGCCGATGCGGATGTGGCTGATCACCGCCCCACCCTTCTGGGCGAAGCCGGTGAAATCCAGCACGCTGGCACCCTTGCCCTCCAGGTGTGCGGCCATCGTGATCAATGCGCCCACGGTGACTACGCCGGTGCCGCCAATACCCGCCACCAGCAGGTTGAAGTTGTCGCTGAGGGCTGCCTCCGCCGGCAGCGGCAGCCCCGCCACCCGGCTTTCGAGCTCATCGCCAACGGGGTCCGCCGTCGAACGCCGCAGGCGGCCGCCGAGCACCGACACAAAACTGGGGCAGAAGCCCTTGACGCAGGAATAGTCCTTGTTGCACGAGGACTGGTCGATCTTGCGCTTGCGCCCGAGTTCGGTGTCCACCGGGTAGATGGAGAGACAGTTGGATTGCACGGAACAGTCGCCGCAGCCCTCGCACACGGCCTGGTTGATAAACATGCGCCGGTCCGGGTCCGGGTAGGCGCCCTTCTTGCGCAGGCGCCGCTTCTCCGCGGCGCAGGTCTGGTCGTAGATAAGAACGGTAACGCCTGCGGTATCCCGCAATTCCCGCTGTACCGCGTCCAGCTCATCCCGGTGGTGGAAACTGGTGGCGGCGGGAAACAGTGCCTTGTCAGTGTATTTCTCCGGCTCGTCGCTCATTACCGCGATGCGCTGCACGCCCTCGGAACGCACCTGGTTGGCAATCGCCGGCACGGTGATGACCCCGTCCACCGGCTGGCCGCCGGTCATGGCCACGGCGTCGTTGAACAGGATCTTGTAGGTGATGTTCACGTTGGCGGCGACGCAGGCGCGGATGGCCAGCAGGCCGGAATGGAAATAGGTGCCGTCGCCCAGGTTCTGGAACACGTGCGTGGTCTTGGTGAACGGCGCCTGGCCGATCCAGTTGGCGCCCTCGCCGCCCATGTGGGTGTGGGTGCCAGTGTCGCGCTCCATGTAGGTGGCCATGAAGTGGCAGCCGATACCCGCCAGCGCCTTGCTGCCCTCGGGCACCCGGGTGGAGGTGTTGTGGGGGCAGCCGGCGCAGAAATAGGGGGTACGCTTGACGTCGGTGGGCACGCTGATCACCACCTGCCGCGCCC
>NZ_JAVKCQ010000181.1:0-17905 GCF_040222615.1 Haliea sp. | reverse complement strand
TTTCTTCAGCCCTTTGTGTCTGATGCTCTTGATCAATTCCCAGTCTTCCTTCCGGGTACAAGAGTATTGTATTTAGAAATTGCATATTGCGCAAGATGCAAGAAGTGGGTCATCAGTTTTCCTTTCACTTTGCGATACCTTTTCGCCGCCCACCCTCAAGCGATGGGCAAGGTACTGGGTATAGTTCACCGGGCTATTTCGACCCACCTGATCCACAAGGCCGGATTTTCGCGAAAGGATGGCGCTACCGGGGCCGTAACGCTAATCCAGCGCTTTGGATCCGCTCTCAACTTGAATATTCACTTTCACATCCTTTTCCTGGATGGCGTCTACGTCTATTGCGACAATCGACCGCCACGCTTTCAACGCGCCGAGGCTTACTGGAGCAGGACACTGAGAGCGCCTGGCTGAACCTCGACCCTGCTGAAGAGACCGATGCCACACCCGATAAAGCGGGGTGGGCCCTGCCTCAGATTCTGGGCAGCTCCATCTCCTACCGCATTGCCGTCGGCCAACAGCAGGGACGTAAAGCGTTCATGATCCGCACCATCCGCCCAGTGGACAGCCTGACCTCGGACTGGAGCGGATGGCCAAGGCCAACGGCTTTTCCCTGCACGCAGGGGTCAGCTGTGAGGGGAATCAAAATGACAAGCGTGTGCGCCTTTTTCGTTACATTTCCCGACCGGCCGTAGCAGTTCCCCGACTTTCACTGAGTTCGACGGGCAAGGTGGTCTAAACACTGAAGACGCCCTACCGCGATGGGACGACACAGGTGGCATTCGAGCAGGTGGATTTCATCGCACGGTTGGCAGCGCTGGTCCCCAAACCTCGCGTCAACCTCCCCCGCTACCACGGCGTCCTGGCGCCGAACCACCGCTGGCGAGGGCCCGTCACGCCAGCCAGGCGCGGAAAACGCGTCAAGTCTATCGCCAACGCAGAAGTCCGCACCGCCGCCGAGCGTCATGCCGCAAGAGCCTGCCCCGCTTTATCGGGTATGACCTGGGCCCAGCGCCTAAAACGTGTGTTCAGTATCGACATCGAAGTTTGCGGACGCTGCGGCGGCTCAGTCAGAGTGATCGCCTGTATAGAGGACCGGGACGTCATACCCGGTAAAGCGGGGCAGGCTCTCGATCGAATACTGACTCACCTGCGCCAGAACGAACAGGAAACACCGACTCGGCGATTGCTGGTGCCACCGAGCAGAGCGCCGCCTGGAGTATTGCCGCATTTCGCTGGGAAGCGATTCCGGCACAACAGCACTACAACAGCAAGGAAGCCAGTGAAAAGCGCATGGCATGAGCTGTTGCGTGCTATCGTTCAGGAATGAGCAGATATGAATAGCATGCTCAATGCCGCGAACGGAGTTTTTGGGGTCGTCAGGCGGGAACTTCGACAGATCTGCAAGTCCAGCCGGCAGAATCAACAAGGGCATCTACTCTCAATAGGCCGTTAATATGCCCTATACTTAGAAGCTCCCCCTGAGTGAAGTCAGCGATGACCTCGCCGCCGGGCGTCTCGTGCGGGTATTGCCAGAATGGTCGTTACCGACGCTCGATATCTACGCCGTGTGGCCCGAGTCGAGCCACCGCAGCAGTCTGGTCAAATTGTTGTTGGAATTTCTCTTGGATCCGTAAGGTAGATGGCGGCGGAGTCGAGGCTCGCCGGGGCTTGTCAGGCTTACAATATCGGGCGGTTTTGGCCTGAACAGATCTGATACCGCTGTTTTGGCGAAAAACTAAGCAAGAACGCTCTCATCCAACAACCCGCGCGCTATCAGGAGTCTCAATACTTCTTTGCACTTTTCCCGCAACATATCCCGGAGCAGGCGCACCGCCGGGGTAATGGATTGCCTGCTCGGGCAAATCAACCAGAGTTCCGTTGCGCGTGGTTGAAACTCGGGCATAACGTTTACCACTTTACCTGATAGCAAATCGTTCGACATATCCAGGCAGGACTTGATAGCCAAGCCTTTACCCGCAACACACCAGCGCCTGACCAGCTCGCCGTCGTTGGCAGCGCGATCTCCGCTCATTTTGATTTTGTAGTCCGTGGAATCGCGCGTGAAAGTCCAATCATCATAGATAATGTCGTGTAACTGGTAAAATAAGCCGTTGTGGGCCGCCAGATCGTGAGGGTGTTTCGGGGTCCCTTGCGATTCAAGGTAGTCAAGGGTTGCGCACAAAAATGCAGGGGCATTGCAAATTTTGAATCCGTAGAGGCTGGCATCACTGGGTGACCCGTAGCGCAGTGCAATGTCGACGGCATCGCGATAGAAGTCGATGTTACTGTCGCCGATATTCAGCTTTAAGCTGACTTCAGGGTAAGTCAGCATAAAGTCATCGAGCCAGGGAATCACGAGGTTGCGTCCCAAATCCGATGAGAGCGACAACCGCAGCTCCCCTTCGACGACATCCAGATCATCCCGCATATTTTGCCTGGCCGATTCCAGCAGGGAGAGCGCCTGCTGGCACTGAGGAATATAGCGTTCACCGGCACTCGAAAGGCGAAGCTGCCTCGTGGTGCGAATAAACAACTCTGCACCCAGTGCTTCCTCGGCCCGCTTCAGTGCGGCACTGGCCGTTGCCGTGCGCATATCCAGATGCGTGGCGGCTGCGGTAATGCTGCGAAACTCCGCCACTTTGAGTACGACTTGCAAGTCTTCTAATAGCATCTTATCCAATATTTTTTGATAATGTTTCGCTCATTATGCTGTATATAGCGCCATAATCAAGCGCTATCCTGCACCCCAGTTACTCAATCACTGGAGACTAAGCATGAAAGCGATCGCGTATAAACACTCACTGCCCATCGACCACCCGGAATCCTTGCTCGATATCGAGCTGCCCCAACCCAATGCCGAGGGATGTGACCTGCTCATCAGGGTGAATGCCATTGCGGTAAACCCGGTGGATTACAAAATCCGCCAGAATGTCGCGCCCGAACCCGGGCAGTACAAAGTCCTCGGTTGGGACACCGTGGGTGAGGTGGTGGCCACTGGTAAATCGGCTACTCAGTTCAAACCGGGGGATCAGGTGTTCTATGCGGGCGACCTCAATCGCCAGGGCGGGAATGCCGAGTATCAGCTGGTCGATGAGCGGCTGGTGGGGCGCAAGCCGAAAAGCCTTTCCAATGCAGAGGCCGCTGCGCTTCCACTGACAACCATCACCGCCTGGGAACTGTTGTTCGAGCACCTGCGCATCCAGCAGCAACACCCGGACGCCACATCACGCTCTGCAGAAGTGATATTGGTTGTCGGCGCGGCTGGCGGCGTGGGCTCTATCCTTCTACAGCTTGCCAGATCAATCACCGGTGCCACCATCATTGCGACCGCATCTCGCGAAAGCTCAATCGCGTGGGTTAGAAAACTTGGCGCCCATCATGTCATAGATCACAGTAAGCCACTGCAGCCGCAACTCGAAGCACTTATGCAGAGCGACGGTATAGGCCAGGTTACCCATGTTGCCAGTCTGAATGGCACACAATCCTATTTCGATAGCTATACAGAGCTACTCGTACCGTTTGGCAAGATCGCGATGATCGACGATCCGGAGACGTTTGACGTAGCAAAGCTGAAACCCAAGAGCCTCTCATTGCACTGGGAGTTTATGTTCGCGCGCTCGATGTTCCAGGCGGCGGATATGCAAGAGCAAGGCCACCTGCTGAACCGGGTCTCGGAATTAGTAGATCAGGGCAGCATTCAAACGACAGCGGGTAAGACACTGGGTACCATTAATGCCCAGAACCTCAAGCTGGCGCATTCTGAACTGGAGTCTGGCCGTGCGATTGGAAAAATCGTACTTGAGGGTTTCTGACCGCACCGCCACGTGGGAGGCTTATTGATGCGAAAAACAATTCTTGTTACCGGGTCAACCGATGGGATCGGCCTCGCAACCGCGAGAGAATTGATATCGCAGGGACACAAGGTTCTGCTGCATGGGCGCGACGCAAGAAAACTTGAACAGGTGTATACCGACCTGGCGGGGCAGGCGGATAGCGAGCTCGTTGAAAAATATGTGGCTGACCTGTCTATTATGGCCGATGTGGAAACGCTCGCCAAGGCGATAGCGCAACAGCATGCAAAGCTCGATGTACTGATCAACAATGCCGGTGTCTTTCGCGTTGCAGAGCCGACAACCATAGACGGACTGGATGTACGCTTTGCAGTGAATACTATCGCCCCGTATTTGCTAACGCAGCGATTGCTATCGTTGTTTGAGGGAAGCGGGCGCGTGATCAGTTTGTCGTCCGCCGCTCAGTCTCCAGTAAACACCGAAGCACTGGCCGGCCGTATTCAGATATCCGATGCATTCGAGGCCTACGCGCAAAGCAAACTGGCGCTCACCATGTGGTCTATTCGTTTATCGCAGGCATTGAATAGTAAAGGGCCAGCCATTATTGCAGTTAACCCCGGCTCAATGCTCGGTAGTAAAATGGTCAGGGAAGGCTTTGGCGTCACCGGTGGTGACCTGGCAAAAGGCGCTGACATTCTTTGTCGAGCCGCCTTGACAGAGGAATTTTCGGCCGCATCCGGACAGTACTTTGACAATGACTCAGGACAATTCAGCACCCCCCACCCGGAAGCTTTAAATCCACAAAAAATCACCGATGTCGTACGCGTAATTGAAGACACTCTGGGAGGCTTATGACGAACATCAGTAGAAGTACAGCACTGCCTTTACTCATTTTCAGCGTGGCATTCACTGCCCGTGCCGAAATATCCGAACCCCGATCAGAGGTAGTGTCGGTAGATGACGTAGCCTGGGGATATCTGAACCCCGCCAGGGGTGACAAAGGCCCGAGAGCTGCAGATCTATGGGGCGACAGAACGAAGAATACAGCAGCGGGTATATTGCTGCAGTTTCCCGAGGGCTTTTCTTCACCGCCCCACATTCACAATATCACCTACCGTGGTGTCGTCATCCAGGGCGAACTGCATAACGATGACCCAGCAGCAGAAAGCATGTGGCTACCTGCCGGATCATTCTGGACACAACCCGCAGGCGAGGCACATGTGACCGCGGCCAACGGCAAAAGCAACATCGCCTACATCGAAATCAATAGTGGCCCATACCTTGTTCAGCCTACCGGGCAGGCATTCGATAATGGCGAGCGGCCAGTGAACGTTCACCCGTCCAATATTGTCTGGCTGGATTCATTCAGTAAAGATGAAAACAGTTTATCCGACGTTCGGATCGCTTACTTGTGGGGTGATGCCGCCGAAGGCAATTTGCGCGGCACCATGCTGAAACTTCCCGGTAGCTTTGAGGGCACAATCAGCACCAACGCGGATGAGTTCAAGGCCATCGTTATTGAAGGAACTATAGACTACAAAAATCAGCAAGCCATGAAGAAACTCGAGCCCGGTAGTTATTTTGGCTCGACGGACCATGTCGTACACGAAATAGCAGTCAATCCGGGGCAGGCATCGACACTCTACATTCGCAGCGACAATACATACGATATATTGGCGAATTAGCCAAAGAGCAATCAATCTGGATTCTGGCCAGAAAAGCGCAAACAAGCGTCTAGCTTGCTTGTCGATGCCCTGAGGCTGAAATAGAAAAACCGGGTAGTTCCGGGTAATTGATCCGAACCCAAAACGAATAACGCAGTAATGACGCCGGATTGAATGACTGCCTGTCAATGCCAGACGTTACCAGTGAGTGCCTGTCGTCGCCCGTCACTCCCACTCAATCGTCGCCGGCGGCTTGCTGCTGACGTCATAGGTTACCCGCGACACCCCGGAGATTTCATTGATAATCCGGTTGGACACGGTTTCCAGCAACTCATAGGGTAAATGCGCCCAGCGCGCCGTCATGAAATCCACGGTTTCCACGGCACGCAGTGCGATCACCCACTCGTAGCGGCGGCCATCACCGACCACGCCCACGGATTTCACCGGCAGGAACACGGCAAAGGCCTGGCTCGTTTTGTGGTACCAGTCCGCGCGGTGCAGCTCTTCTATAAAGATTGCATCGGCGCGCCGCAGCAGCTCGGCGTATTCCTTTTTCACTTCGCCCAGAATCCGCACGCCGAGGCCAGGGCCCGGGAACGGATGGCGGTACACCATGTCGTAGGGCAGGCCCAGTTCCAGGCCAATGCGCCGCACTTCATCCTTGAACAATTCACGCAGGGGCTCCACGAGCTCCATGGCCATGTCGTCCGGCAGGCCGCCCACATTGTGGTGGGACTTGATCACATGCGCCTTGCCGGTTTTGGCGCCGGCGGATTCGATTACGTCTGGATAGATGGTGCCCTGGGCCAGCCAGTTCACGTCCTTCAGTTTAGTGGCTTCGTCGTCAAACACCTCGATAAAGGTATTGCCGATAATCTTGCGTTTTGCCTCCGGGTCCGCCTCGCCGGCCAGTTTGCCCAGGAACAGGTCTTCCGCATTGACGCGAATGACCTTGACGCCCATATTGCGCGCGAACATCTCCATTACCTGGTCACCTTCGTTCAGGCGCAGCAGGCCGTTATCGACAAACACGCAGGTCAACTGGTCGCCGATGGCGCGGTGCAACAGGGCCGCCACCACCGACGAATCCACACCGCCCGACAAGCCCAGCAGGACCTTGCCACTGCCCACGGTATCCCGCACCCGGGCGATGGCATCCTCGACAATGTTGGCCGGTGTCCACAGGGCATCGCAGCCGCACAGCTCGAGAACAAAGTGTTCAAAAATACGCTTGCCCTGCAGGGTATGGGTCACTTCAGGGTGAAACTGGATGCCATAGAACGGCTTGCTGCGGTGTGCCATGCCGGCGATGGGGCAGCTGTCGGTAGCGGCCACCAGCTCGAATTCCGGCGGTAGCTCGACCACCTTGTCGCCGTGACTCATCCAGACGTCCAGCAGGCTGTTGCCGGCACTGTCGAAGTGGTCGCGGATGTCGTGAAACAGTCCGGTGGTGCTTACCAGGCGGATCTGGGCGTAACCGAATTCGCTGGTTGGCGAGGCCGAGACCTTGCCGCCGAACTGCGCCGCCATGGTCTGCATGCCATAGCAAATACCGAGCACCGGGACCCCCAGCTCGAACACGCAATCCGGTGCCCGCGGCGAGCCGGGCGCCGGCACTGACTCGGGGCCACCGGAGAGGATAATGCCACTGGGGGCGAAGGCGCGGATTTCGCTCTCGCTCATGTCGAAGGCGCGGATTTCGCTGTACACCCCGACCTCCCGCACCCGGCGGGCAATAAGCTGGGTGTACTGGGACCCGAAATCCAGAATAAGGATCCGGCTGGCGTGGATATCTGCTGTCATGGAGATTCGGCCCTAGCGCACGGGATAGTTGGGCGCTTCCTTGGTGATAGAGACATCGTGGACATGACTTTCGGACATGCCGGCGGAGGTGACCCGGACGAATTCGGGCCGGGTGCGCATATCGTCGATGGTGCGACTGCCCGTGTAGCCCATGGCGGAGCGCACTCCACCCATGAGCTGATGGATGATGGCTGATACCGGGCCCTTGTAGGGAACACGGCCCTCGATGCCTTCGGGCACGAGCTTTTCCGCCCCCTTGCCCGCGTCCTGGAAGTAGCGGTCCGAGGAACCCTGGGTGCGGGACATGGCACCCAGTGAACCCATGCCGCGGTAGGCCTTGTAGGTACGTCCCTGGAACAGCTCCACCTCGCCCGGCGCTTCTTCGGTGCCGGCGAACATGCTGCCCATCATCACCGAGTGGGCACCGGCCACCAGGGCCTTGGCGATATCGCCGGAGAAGCGGATACCACCGTCGGAGATCACCGGGATATCGCGGCCTTCCAGGGCGGCCACCACGTTGGAGATGGCGGTAATCTGTGGCACGCCGGTCCCGGTGACGATCCGGGTGGTACAGATGGAGCCCGGGCCGATGCCGACCTTGACCGCATCCGCACCCGCCTCAGCCAGCGCCAGTGCGGCGGCGCCGGTGGCGATATTGCCACCGATGACCTGGATGGACGGGTAGTCGCGCTTGATCATGCGCACCCGATCAATCACGTTGCGGGAATGGCCGTGGGCAGTGTCCACGACCAGCACATCCACACCGGCGCGCACCAGGGCAATGACCCGCTCGTCGGTATCCGCGCTGGTGCCCACCGAGGCGCCCACCCGCAACTGGCCGTAGGAGTCCTTGCAGGCCAGCGGAAAGCTCTCCGCCTTGTCGAAGTCCTTGACGGTAATCATGCCGCGGAGGTCGAATTTGTCATTGACCACCAGGATCTTCTCGATGCGGTACTGGTGCAGCAGGCGCTGCACCTCTTCGGCGCTGGCACCTTCCTTGACCGTGACCAGCTTGTCGCGGGGGGTCATGATCTCCGACACCAGCTTGGCGGGGTTGGACTCGAAGCGGGTGTCGCGACGGGTGACGATCCCTACCAGGTCCTCGCCGTTGAGCACCGGCACGCCGGAGATACCGTGGGCGCCGGTCAGCTCCCGCAGTTCCGCCAGGGTCGCATTCTGCTGGATAGTGATCGGATCCTTGACCACGCCGCTCTCGAATTTCTTGACCCGGCGCACCTGCTCCGCCTGATCGGCGATGGTCATGCTCTTGTGAATGATGCCGATGCCGCCCTCCTGGGCCATGGCAATGGCCAGGCGCCCCTCGGTGACGGTGTCCATGGCGGCGGACACCAGCGGGATATTCAGCTCAATGGCGCGCGTCAGTCGGGTGCGCAGGGACACGTCGCTGGGAATCACCTCCGAGTAGCCGGGCAGCAGCAACACGTCATCAAAGGTCAGGGCTTCCTGGGCGATACGCAACATGGGTGTCTCCGGCTGGCAGGCTGCAGCTAAACGTGCAATTATAAATCTTCTCACCACCACAGGTAAACCAGAGTCCGTGCCGCAACACCCCGTTACCGCCACCCCGCCGACCCTGACCGTAGGCCAGCTGAACCGGGAAGCGCGGCGTCTGCTGGAAAGCCACTTCGATTACCTGTGGGTGGAAGGCGAAATCAGCAATTTTGCCGCCCCCTCCTCCGGCCACTGGTACTTCACGCTCAAGGACAGCGCCGCCCAGGTGCGCTGCGCCATGTTCCGCAACCGCAACCAGCATATGCGCCTGACACCCGCCAATGGCATGGCCATCCGCCTGCGCTGCCGGGTATCCCTGTACGAGGGGCGCGGCGAGTTCCAGCTGATCGTGGAATACCTGGAGCATGCGGGCGCCGGCGCCCTGCAGGCGGCCTTCGAGCGGCTGCGCGACAAGCTGCTGGCCGAGGGATTATTCGAGGCCGCGCGGAAGCGCCCCCTGCCCGCCCAGGTGCGGCAACTGGGCGTGATCACTTCCCCTACCGGCGCGGCAATTCACGATGTGCTGACCGTTTTGCGCCGTCGTTGCCCCGCCATGGCCATTATGCTGTTGCCGGTGCCGGTGCAGGGCGAAACCGCCGCCGCGGAAATCCGCTCGGCCATCGAGCGCGCCAACCGCTGGCAGGCCGAGGGGCTGGTAGAGCTGGATGCACTGCTGGTGACCCGGGGCGGCGGCTCGCTGGAGGATCTGTGGGCCTTCAACGAGGAGATCGTGGCCAGGGCCATTGTCGCCAGCGCCCTGCCGGTGGTGAGCGCCGTCGGCCACGAGATCGACGTCAGCATCGCCGACCTGGTGGCCGACCAGCGCGGGGCGACCCCCTCCGCAGCCGCGGAGCTGCTGAGCCCGGACCAGCGCGAGTGGACCGCGCAGCTGGCGCGACTCGAATCCACCCTCGCCGGACGCATGCAGGTCAAACTGCGGCAGGCAAACCGCGAACTTCAGCACCTGCGGGAACGCCTGCGCCACCCGGGACATCTGCTGCGCGAGCAGTCCCAGCGCCTGGATGACCTGGAGCAGCGCCTGCGACGCGCCCAGCGCGCCCTGCTGCGCGACCAGCGCGGTCGCCTGCTGCTGCTGGCAAGCCGCCTGCAGGCGCGCTCGCCCGCGACCCGTGTCAGAAGCCTGCAGGAGCAGTTGGCACAGCTGGAGCAGAGGATGCAGCGGGGAATGCGGGGCACCCTGCAGGACGCCGGCACACGGCTGTCCCACCTGTCACAGCTGCTGGATTCCGTCAGCCCCCTGGCCACCCTGAACCGGGGTTACAGCATACTCACGGATGGGGATGGGCGGGTGATCCGTGACGCAGAAGAAGTCGCACCGGGCGACCTGCTGGACGCACGGCTGGCCACGGGCCGCTTGCGGCTGGAGGTAAAGTAGCGCTAGTACTTGGCGGGCAGGCGTGTGTTGATGATGATGTGGCGACCCTCGAAGCGGATATATTCACCAATGGTGAGATCCTTGAGGATTCTCGCCACCATCTCCCGGGACGCACCGACACGGTCCGCGATGTCCTGCTGGGTCAGCTTTTCCGGGATGAACAGGGTGCCGTCACCACGCTCTTCCGAGAGATCCATGAGCACATTCGCCACCCGGCCGTAGACGTCCTGCAGGGCCAGGCTCTTGACGTCGGCGGTGAGCTTGCGCACCCGCTGGGCAAGGTTGCTGATCAGTTTGCGGGCGATGCTGGGATGCTCGTCCAGCACCCGGTTGAAATCTTCCTTGTAGATGATGCAGAAGGAGCACTTCTCCACCGTGCGCACGGACGCCGAGCGCAGGGAGTCGTCGAGCAGGGCCAATTCACCGAAGTAGTCTCCGGCGCCCTGGGTGTTCATGATGAACTCCTTGCCGTTCTTGTCGCTACAGTAGACCTTGACCTTCCCGCTCTCGATGACGAACAGGGAGTCCGCCGGATCATTTTCGTGGATGACTACCGTATTTTTGGGAAAGGAGCGACTCGTGCTGCTGTTCCCGAGCGCTTCCAGTTCCTCCCGGGAGAGACCCTGGAAGATTTCTACTTGCTGCAACATGCCTGTTATACCTGCCCCATGAAAAGCCTGATCCCTGAAGCTCTGGTCACCATAGTACCCCAAACCCCAGCCGAAACGCACGCACGAACGGCCAATACCTTCCCTCGGCCAGAGCCGCACCTGAATCCTCTATTTCTATAACGAACGAAAAGCGGATTTCCACAGTAAAGTCAGCATCGCTATACTGCAAGCCAATCCGCGAACCCGGGATCCGCCCACCTGTGAGCATCGACAGCAGTCAGACCCCCGCCCCCTGGAGCCAGGCTCTGCTGCGCGCCGTCGGCGACCTGCGGGTCCTCGCGGAAGCGGGTGAGGCAGGGCTGGACAACGCCGTGCATGAGGACCTGCGGCGCCTGTTCCAGGCCGCGACAGCGCTGGAACGGCAAGTCACCGTTACGGGAACCGATAGTCATCACGACCAGATGAACAGCCTGGCTGCCATTCGCGGCTACGCGGAGATGCTGCAGGAGGACATTGGGGCCGAATCCGGCACCCTCGGCGACAGCCTGACACGGCTGCTGCAGGCAGTGGACACAGCCCACAACGGCAGCGCCCCGGCACCGGCGTCGGCACCACAGCAGCAGCGCAGTATTACCTCTGAACCCGGCTTCATCCTCGCCGTCGATGACCTGCAGGAGAACCGCGAGCTGGTCGCCCGCTACCTGTCGCGTTCCGGTCATCTGGTGGTCACCGCCGCGAGCGGCGCGGAGGCCCTGCGAACGATGGCTGAAACCGACGTTGATGTAGTTCTGCTGGACCTGATGATGCCCGATATGGACGGCCGCGAAGTACTCCGGCGGATCAAGGCGAATCCCGAGTGGCGGGCGACTCCGGTGATCGTGATTTCCGGCAGCCAGGATATGGACGGTATTGTCGGCTGCATCGAAGCGGGCGCCGATGACTACCTGTTCAAGCCCTTCAACCCGGTACTGCTGCAGGCCCGGATCAAGGCGGGCATCGAGCGCAAACGCTGGCACGACCGCGAGGAACAGTACCGGCAGCAGCTTGAGCGCAACGAGAAGTTCATCCGCGCCACTTTTGGCCGCTACCTGTCAGATGAGATCGTCACGGAAATCCTCGAACGTCCCGAAGGGCTTGAGCTGGGCGGCGACCTGCGGGAAGTGACCATCATGATGTCGGATATCCGCGGTTTCACCACGCTCAGCGAACAGCTGGGACCACAGCAGGTGGTCGCCATGCTCAACCGCTACCTGGGCACCATGACCGAGATCATCATGGCCCACAATGGCACCATCGACGAGTTTATCGGCGATGCCATCCTGACGGTCTTTGGCGCGCCCCAGCGACGGAATGACGACGCCGACCGGGCGGTGCGCTGCGCGCTGGCCATGCAGGCGGCCATGGCGGGTATCAATGCCGAGAACAGGACCGCCGGACTCCCGGAGCTCACCACCGGCATCGCCCTTAATACAGGATCGGTCATCGCCGGCAATATCGGCTCAGAACGCCGCAGCAAGTACGGCTTCGTCGGCCATCCCATGAACGTGACTTCGCGGATCGAGGACCACTGCCAGGGTGGCGAAATCCTGGTTTCCGAGAGCACCGTGAAGAAGCTGGCGGGGCAATACGCGCTCAGCCACCGCCGCGAACTCAGTATTCGCGGTATCGAGCAGTCGGTCACGGTGCAGCGAATCCAGGAGGTCGGGCATGACTGAGCGCGGACCGGTACTCCTGGTCGAGGACAATGAACTCAACTGTGAGATGCTGACCCGGCGCCTGACCCGCGCCGGTTTCGAAGTTATTACCGCCGCGGATGGCGCGCAGGCACTGGCGCTGATGGCGAGCGCCCGGCCTTCCCTGGTGTTGATGGACATGAACCTGCCGGTGATGGACGGCTGGACGGCCTGCCGCCGAGCGCGGGAGGACCAGCAGCTGCGGGATATACCCATCATCGCGCTTACCGCCCACGCAATGGATGCGGACCGCCGCAGCGCACTCGCCGCTGGCTGCGACGATTACGCCACCAAGCCCATCGACTTCCCCGAACTACTGGCCAAAATCCGGAGAATGACCGCCTCGTGAGCCTCCGTCGCCGCCTTACCCTGTCGCTGTGTACAATCCTGGTGCTGTTTTCGGTCAACGTCGGCACCCACTTCTGGGGCAGCTACGCGCGCCATGAGAGCATGCTCGCCTACCGCAGCTCCGTAACCGCGGCCCAGCTGTCCACCGATGCCGCCCAGATGCTGGAAAACCAGCGGCAGCAGATCCTGGTGCTGTCCACCCTGCGCGCTACCACCGGCGATCAGCTCGATGCCGCGGAACTGGCGCGCGCCGAGGCCGACATCAACACCATTGGCAACAAACTCCGCGAACTGGATGCCCTCAGCAGCGAAGTGACGCGGCCCCAGTACCAGCGCCTGCAGGAGGCCAGCGACTACCTGCTGGCCAGCTGGCTGGAGTTCTACCGCAGGTACAACGATCCGGCGTTCAGCGATGACATGGACGACCCACTGCCATTTGTCGAAACCCTGGAACACCTGCGCCAGCTTGAGCAGCGCCAGGCATTCATCGCCGTGCAGCGAGCCAGTATCATTGATCGCACCATTGCCCTGACCGATCGCATCACCGTCATCGGTTTCATTACCTCGATTTTCCTCACGGCGATCCTCGGCTTTTTTCTGCTGCGCTATACCAATCGCTCCCTGAAACGACTGAAGCGGGGCACCCAGCGCATCGGCAGCGGCGACCTCGACTATCGCATAGAGGGTATTGAAGACCGCGGCGAGCTGGGGGAGCTGGCGGCGGCCTTCAACGACATGTCGGACAAGTTGGGCAACGCGATCGAGGAGGTGCGCACAGCCAAGGATGCCGCAGACGAAGCCAACGCCGCCAAGAGTCGCTTCCTCGCCAATGTCAGCCACGAACTGCGTACTCCGTTGAACGCCATCATCGGCTACAGCGAAATGCTGCACGATGAACTGGACGATCCCGGCGAGGTGGACCGGCCACAGTTCCAGCGCGATCTGGAGAAAATCGTGCGCTCCGGTCGCCAGCTGCTGGCGCTGATCAACGACATTCTCGACCTGTCGAAGATCGAAACCGGCAAGATGGCACTGCACTGCGAGCACTTCACCGCGGCTGACATCCTCGGCCAGGTCGCCGACGCCATGGCGCCACTTTTGCGGCAGCGGGACAATCAGCTGCACCTGCCTGCCGACTGGTCGGAACTGCCGCCACTGTACTCGGATGCAACCCGCTTCCGGCAGATTTTCCTCAATCTGCTCAGCAACGCCTGCAAGTTCACTCTCGGTGGCGATATCTACCTGAGCGCCAGCGTCACCGGCGAAGGCTCCAGCGCGTGGCTGGATTTCCGCGTCCGGGATACCGGCATCGGTATGAACGAGGATCAGCAGGGGCGGATATTCAATGCCTTTGTCCAGGCCGAAAACGCGACCAGTGCCAATTACGGTGGTACGGGGCTGGGCCTGGCTATCTGCCGCGAGTACTGCGAGCTCATGGGCGGGCGGATCAGTGTCAGCAGTGCCCCCGGCGAGGGGGCCGAGTTCAGGGTTGAGATCCCCGCGACTGCCCCAGAGTCAGCTCCCGCAACCGCCTGATTGCCTCTTCCCGCTTTTCCAGATCTTCCTTGAGCGTCGCATTGGTGCTTTCCAGATCGGCGATATGCCGGTTGAGCAAGGCAAAGGCTGCCAGCGAGTCCCGCATCAGCAGCGCCATCGTGTGCACCTGCATGTCCGGCAGCAAACGCCTGGCCAGGGACTGATGGCTCTGTTCTGCGGCGTCGTGGTCGTAGAGCGGGCTGTCGGGCAGCATCGCCAGGTAGGCGATGGCGACGTCGGCCTCCCACTGCGCCGAGGCCGCCGTCTCCAGCCGCTTGTAGCGCTGAAAATGCTGCAGCGCGACCACCGCATCACCCTGGCTCAAAGCCTGGTAGCCGCGCTCGAGAAAGGTTTGATCGCGTTCGGGCGACGGCTGGCACTGGCACTGCTCGCGGGTCGGCAGGTTCAGGGTGAGCTGGGGCGCCGGCGCAGCCTGGGCCGCGCTCGCCGTTCCTTCTGCAGCCGTTCCTTCTGCAAATGTCGGCCCGGAGGCTTCCGGCGGGGTCACGCAGGCCGTCAGCAACAAGGCGATAGCAGCCGCCAGCAGCGGGGGCAGGGTTGCCGTCACAGGTGGGTCCTTGCACCGTTTGTCATGGCGCGAGTGTAACACCCGACGCAGTGGGGGCGAAGGGGCGCGGCCGCGCCCTACTCCGGACGCATGTGCGGGAACAACAGCACATCGCGGATAGAAGGAGAGTCTGTCAGCAGCATCACCAGGCGATCAATGCCTATGCCCTCCCCCGCCGTGGGCGGCATGCCGTACTCCAGCGCACGCACATAGTCGTGATCGTAGTGCATGGCTTCCTCGTCGCCCGCCTCTTTCTCCGCCACCTGGTCGCGGAAGCGCTGAGCCTGGTCCTCGGCGTCATTGAGCTCGGAAAAGCCGTTGGCAAGCTCACGGCCACCGACGAAGAACTCGAAACGGTCGGTGACGAACGGGTCATCGTCACTGCGCCGCGCCAGCGGCGAAACCTCGGTGGGATAGCCGGTAATGAAGGTGGGCTGGTCCAGCCGGTGTTCGACTGTCTTCTCGAAGATCTCGATCTGCACCTTGCCCAGCCCCCAGCTGTTCTTGAGCGGAATACCCAGGGCGGTGGCGATGGCGCGCGCGCCCTGTTCGTCAGCAAGCCGGGCCGCGGCGATGTCGGGGTTGTAGTGGAGGATGGAGTCAAACACCGATATCCGGGTGAAAGGCCGGGAGAAATCGTAGGTCGAGCCCTGGTAGTCCACGGTAGTGCTGCCCAGCACCGCGGCCGTCAGCTGCCGGAACATATCCTCGGTCAGGTCCATGGCATCGCGGTAATCGGCGTAGGCCCAGTAAAACTCGAGCATGGTGAACTCGGGATTGTGCCGGGTCGACAGGCCCTCGTTGCGGAAGCTGCGGTTGATTTCGTACACCTGCTCGAAGCCTCCCACCACCAGCCGCTTCAGGTACAGTTCCGGCGCGATCCGCAGGTACATGTCCAGGTCCAGGGCGTTGTGGTGAGTCACGAAGGGCTTCGCCGCCGCACCGCCGGGGATCACCTGCATCATGGGGGTCTCCACCTCCATGAAACCGCGACCGTCCATGTAGTCGCGAATGAAGCGCACAATCCTCGAGCGCAGCTGGAACACGGCGCGAGAGTCCGGGTTCACGATGAGGTCCACATAGCGCTGCCGGTAGCGCAGCTCCTGGTCCGCCAGGCCGTGGTATTTGTCGGGCAGCGGCCGCAGGGCCTTGGTCAACAATCTGGCCTGTTCCATGTTGATATAGAGATCGCCCTTGCCGGACTTGTGGATCGGGCCGCTGGCACAGACGATATCCCCGAGATCCCAGCTCTTGATCCCGGCCAGAGTGGCCTCGTCCAGAGCCTGGCGGTTGAGATACAGCTGGATCTGGCCGGAGCCGTCCTGGATCAGCAGGAAGGCGCCGCGATTGCGAATCAGGCGCCCGGCGACCGCGTAGTGGCGATTTTCCTGCTCCAGCTGTTCCTTGCTGCTGGCACCGTACTCCCGCTGCAGATCCCCGGCGAGACCGGTGCGGCGGAAGTCGTTGGGGAACGGATTGCGCTGGACACGCAACTGGGCCAACTTGCCACGCCGCTCGGCGATCAGCTTGTTTTCGTCCTCGGGGCCGCGGGGGGCCTGTTCCTGGTCACTCATGTTCTGTCCTACAGCCCCTTTTTCAGCGAGGCCTCAATAAACTGGTCAATATCGCCGTCCAGCACCGCCTGGGTATTGCTGGTTTCGACGCCGGTGCGCAGATCCTTGATCCGCGACTGATCCAGCACATAGGAGCGAATCTGGCTGCCCCAGCCGATGTCCGCCTTGCTGTCCTCGGTGGCCTGCTTGACCTGGTTGCGCTTCTGCACCTCCAGTTCATAGAGCTTGGCCCGCAGCAGCTTCATCGCCCGGTCGCGGTTCTGGTGCTGGGAGCGCTCGGTCTGGCAGGACACCACCACCCCGGTGGGATTGTGGGTGAGTCGCACCGCCGAATCGGTCTTGTTTACGTGCTGGCCGCCGGCGCCGCTGGAGCGGTAGGTATCCACCCGCAGATCCGCTGGATTGATGTCGATCTCGATGTCGTCGTCGATCTCCGGCGACACGAATACGGAGGCGAAAGAGGTATGGCGACGATTGCCGGAATCGAAGGGCGACTTGCGCACCAGGCGGTGCACACCGGTTTCCGTGCGCAGCCAGCCGAAGGCATATTCCCCTTCAAACTGGATGGTGGCGCTCTTGATGCCGGCCACCTCCCCCGCGGACACTTCGATCAGGGTCGTCTTGAAGCCGCTGGCCTCGCCCCAGCGCAGGTACATGCGCAGGAGCATTTCCGCCCAGTCCTGGGCCTCGGTGCCACCGGAGCCTGCCTGGATATCCAGGAACGCGTTGGTCGCGTCCATTTCACCGCTGAACATGCGCCGGAATTCCAGCTGTTCCAGCAGTTTGACCAGGCGGTCAATGTCGGACTTCACCTCGGCGACCGTACCTGCATCGTCCTCCGTCGCGGCCAGCTCCAGCAGGTCCGCGGCGTCGCCGGTAGCGCCCTCGAGTTTTTCGATGGTGGAGACGATCTGCTCCAGCGACGAACGCTCGCGACCCAGCTCCTGGGCCCGTTCGGGATTGTCCCAGACGCTGGGCTCAGCCAGCTCCAGCTCTACTTCCGCCAGCCTGTCCTTGCGGTTGGCGAAGTCAAAGATACCCCCTGAGCACGCTGGTGCGCGCCTCGATGTCCTTGAGGGTCTGTAGCAGCGGATTGATCTCGAGCATGAGCCTGGTGTCCTGCAGAAAAAGGCGCGCAGTGTACCGCAGGCGGGCATTTCAGGCCACAGCCGAGGCGCGCGGCGCTTCGTTCGCGTAGCGGCCTGATGGCCGCTGCGTCGCTCCGTGGGTCGCTCCGTGGGTCGCTTCGTTCGCTTGGCGGCCTGGCGGCCGCTGCGTCGCTCCGGGAGGCGGGGACTCCGCTACTCCATTGCGGGCGCATGCGGCGCGCGTTCCTGCGGTGATCTTGCGCTGCCGTCTGGCCGCGCAC
>NZ_JAVKCQ010000180.1:0-2848 GCF_040222615.1 Haliea sp. | reverse complement strand
TGCCGTTGTTGGGGCCGGTGCTCTCCAGGTGCTGCGCCAGCCACTGCGCCGCTTCCCGACAGTCGTCGAGGGCGGCGGGGCAGGAGTGCTCCGGCGCCAGCCGGTAATCCACCGCCACCACGGTGCAGCCCGTCTGCCCGCGCAGTTGCTGGCAATAGGGGTGGTGCGTGTCGAGGCTGCCCAGCACCCAGCCGCCGCCGTGGAAATAGATCACCAGGGGCAGGTCCTTCCCGGCGGCGCTGCTGTACACCCGTGCCGCCAGTTGTCTGCCCCGCAGTGGCAGTTGCAGGGTGCTGAACGGGGCCTCGGTATACCGGCCGCGCCAGGTGCGAGCGCCTTTCCAGCCAAAATAGCGTCGCAGCAACCAGACCTTCAGCGATCGCAGCATTGTGACTTGGCTCTCCTCAGTCGAAAGCTACGGATTCCGGCAGCTGGCGATACCAGCGCACACCCCTGTCGTCGGCATCGAATGCGATCTGGCGCCGGCGCTGCAGGCAGTTGAGATGGGCGATGGTCTCGCCGGTAGCCAGGCTCAGGTGGTGGCCGGTGATCTCGCGCTTGAACAGGGCCGGGAAGCAGTCTATGACCCGCTTGGGTTCCGCCAGGTAGTTGTAGAGCTGGTTAAGCTCCTGCTTGTGGGCTTCGATCAGCTGGGTCAGGCGCACGTGCAGGCCACGGAAAGGGGCCTCGTGGGCGGGCAGCACCAGCAGGTCGTCCGGCAACAGCTCGCGGATGCGGGCGCAGGATTGCAGCCACTCCTGCAGCGGGTCGCTCTCCGGTTCGGTGGGGAACACGCTGACATTGGGGGTGATGCGTGGCAGGACCTGGTCGCCGGAGATCAGTATTTTCAGTGCCGGGCAGTACAGGCAGGCGTGCTCCGGCGAGTGCCCGCTGCCAACGATAATCTGCCAGTAGCGGCCGCCGATGGTGAGGGTCTCCCGGTCCTTGAGGCGGCGGAAACTGTCGGGGAGCTTGTACACGGCCCGCCCGTAGCCGCCGAAGGCCTCGCGATAGTTATCCAGCTGCTTGTCGTCGTAGCCGGCCGCCTGATAAAAGCGGATGGCCACCTCTGGTGCGGGGCGACCGGTGTCACCCACCAGCGACCGGCACATCAGGAACTCATCCCGCGTCATCAGCAGCTGGCAGTCGAAGCGCTCGGTAATCCAGCCCGCCAGGCCGACGTGGTCCGGGTGCATGTGGGTGCAGATCACCCGGGTGATCTGCTGACCCTTGAGGAAGCCGGCGAACAGCTGTTCCCAGATTTCCCGGGAGCGGGGCAGGTCCAGGCAGGTATCGACCACCACCCAGCCGTCGCCGTCCTCCAGCAACCAGATGTTGATGTGGTCCAGCCCCATGGGCATGGGAAAGCGGACCCAGTAGATTCCTTCGGCGACCTTCTGAGGCTCCCCTGGCGGCGGGTTGACGGCGCGGGTCCAGGGGTAAGTGAGGCCGGCGTAGACTTCCGGGTTGTCGACAAGCATGGGCGGTTCCGGGGGCAAAGATAGAAGCCGCTATGTTCGGCGTTGGGGGAGGGAATGTCCAGCGTGGGCACTTGCGGTTGCCGGCTGCCCTCACACCCGGAACGGCTTCTGTTCTACTCTACGCATTCTTCATCGGCAGAATGGAACGGGGGCAGGGCGTGGAATGGCGCAGAGGGCGGGATGACAGCATGGCAGATGACCGGCACGGGCAGCCGCGCAGATGTTGAACCTGTTGTTCGTCGCCCTGGGGGTTGTCCTGTTGACCGGTGGCGGGGAGGCCCTGATACGGGGCTCCCTGGCAGCCGCGAGTCGAATGGGTGTTTCGCCTTTGCTGAGCGGCCTGCTGATCGTCGGCTTCGGCACCTCCGCGCCGGAGTTGGTGGTCTCGATCGACGCGGCCCTGAATGAGCGACCTGATATTGCCATTGGCAATGTCGTTGGCAGTAATATCGGCAATATCCTGCTGATACTCGGGCTGTGTGCCGTGATCACGCCCCTGGCGGTGAAGCCGCTGGTCCTGCGCCGGGATGGCGTGACGGTGGTGGCGGCCAGCATCCTGTTTCTGGTGCTGGTCGGCGGAAGCGCACTGGCCAGGTTCGACGCCGCAATCTTTCTGCTGGGGCTCGGCGCCTACCTTGTCTGGGCCTACAGGACAGAGCGCTTTGGGGGTGCGCCGTCCGCGGCATTGCATGTGGCTGAAGGCCAGGAGGTGACCTCCCTGCCGAGAACAACCCTGTGGATCGTCATGGCGGTCGTGATGGGTCTGGCGCTGCTGATCGTGGGCTCCCAGGTATTGCTGCGGGGGGCCGTGGGCATAGCCGAGTCGCTCGGGCTTTCCGAGGCGGTGATAGGCCTCACCCTGGTGGCCATCGGCACGTCGCTGCCGGAGCTTTCCATTTCGGTGATCGCCGCGTTTCGCCGCCATGCCGATGTCGCGATAGGGAATGTACTGGGCAGCAATATCTTCAACCTGCTGGGCATACTCGGAATTTCAGCGCTGCTGCAACCGCTGCCGGTACATGAGCGAATCCTGCAGTTCGACCAGTGGGTGATGCTTGGCACCTCTCTGGTCCTGTTGTTTTTCCTTTATACAGGCAGTCGGCTGAGCCGTCTGGAGGGCGGGTTGCTGTTGCTCGGCTACGGCGCCTATGTGGGGCTGAGTTTCACCGTGTTTGGCGGCTGAGGTCAGGCGGTAGAGGCCCGGGGTGACCCGGGCCGGTACTGTCTACGCCGCCAGCCCCACCGGCGTCGCCTGCATGGCCACGAAACCGGGCAGTTTCTGGATGCGAGTGAGCCAGGTGCGGACATTGCCGTAGGCATTCAGGGATACCCCGCCTTCCGGGGCGTGGGCGATATAGCTGTAGTTG
>NZ_JAVKCQ010000179.1:0-11214 GCF_040222615.1 Haliea sp. | reverse complement strand
CAGCGCCGGTGCCGGGCTGGTTGACGTAGCCCCCGAGGGTGATGGGGTTGGCCAGGGGCTGGGCGGTCGCCAGGGTGTCGTTGGCCAGATAGATGTTGGCAGTATCGTTGGTGTCTCCGTCCACGGCCTGGTTGCTGGATGCCAGGACGCTGCCGCTGAGGCCGAAAGTCACGCCGCCGGCGCTGCCCGCAACCGCAACACTGGTGCTGCCGCTCGCCTGCGCCCCATCGTTGTCGGTAACGGTGAGAGAAAAGACCAGGGCGGTATCGCCATTGACGCTGGGGGCGATGAAGCTCGCCTCGGCGCTGTCACTGCCGGCCAGCTCCACATCCGGCCCGTCTGTCTGCTGCCACTGGTAGCTGACGACGCTGCCATCGCTGTCGCTGGACCCGCTGCCATCCAGGACCACGGTGTCGCCGATATCCGCACTGGCGGGCCCGGCGATGACGGCGACCGGCGGCTGGTTGGGTGCCGGGGGCTGGGCGGTTTGTGAGCCGCCGCCTCCGCCGCCGCAGGCGGTTACTGCAAGGGTCAGGAGTAGCACGACCAGCGGACGGCGTTGGCAATTGACCAGCATGGCGGCCTCTTCTGCGCAAAGCAACGGTGTGAAAGTGTAAGGCTTCAGCTCGCCAATTGCATCGCCTGGAGAGGTTGATCCCCGCCGGTAACTACTGACGGCAGACAATACTCTCGAACATGCCCCTGGCCTCCTCAAGTTTCTCGAAGATGGGGTAGTTGCTGTCGATGGCCCAGCTCACCGTAAGTACGTTCAGGGTGCCGACGACCATGGAGGCAAGGATTTCGGGGCTGAAGGTTGCGCGGGTATCGCCCTGCTCCTGGCCGGCGGTAAACAGGCGGGCAAAACTGTCCAGGGCCGAGTTGTTGATCTCGCGCTGGGTCTCTGGGTCGTTCGCAAAGACGGTCGGTGCCGCGAGGATCAGTTGCCGGTCGATGTCCTCGTAGCCGGCAAAGGCGGTCTCGATGAAGGCGATCATGGCCTCCAGGCGGCCCCGGGTGTCGGTGTGATTCCTGATCAGAGCCTCCAGCATCGGACCGGACTGGCTGTACAGGCGGGATACTCCCAGGCCACCCAGCAGGGCGTGCTTGTTGGGGAAGTAGCTGTAGAAGGTGCGCCGGGCCACATCGGCTTCGGCACAGATCTGCTCGATGCTGGTCTCGTCTATTCCCTGGCGCCGGAACAGCTCGTAGGCGGCATCCTCAATGCGTGCACGGGTCTCGAGCTTGCGCTTCTCCCTGCGCCCCTGTGGTGCCTCAACTATGCCCATGAAATTTCCGTAATCCGGTTGCATTTCAGCAGCCATTAAACTAATTTGTAGACAAATGTGCAAGTTTGCGCGTGCGTGCACTTCATCAATCACAACAGGTTACAGAGAGTAAAGTCATGTCTGATCGTTTGCTAGTGGTGTCCTCGGACTGCCACGCCGGCCTCCACATCGCCGATTACAAGCCCTATGTCGAGTCGAAGTATCACGACATGCTGGAGATGGCCGTGCCTGTCCAGGTAGAGCTCATGCAGAAGGCTGAGAAGAGTTTCCTGATCCAGGAAATCAACGATGCTTGGCGGGCGCCCATCCAGAAGCAGCTGACCGGGGCCTGGGATTACCAGGAGCGGGTGAAGATGCTGGATGAGGACGGCATCGCCGCGGAGATCATTTTCCCGGACGGTATCACCGAGATGAACACGCCGCCCTTCGGCGCCGGTCTCGGCCTGTCACCCCGGGACCAGGTGCCCGAGCTGCAGTGGGCCGGCGCCATGGCCCACAATCGCTGGCTGGCGGAATTCTGCGCCAACAATCCGGCCCGTCACATCGGTGTCGCCTCCATTCCCCTGCTGTGGGACGTGCAGCAGGCGGTGGACGCGGTGCGCTGGTGTGTCGACAATGGACTCAAGGCAGTGATGATTCCCACCCTGTGGGGTGAGCACGCGCCCTACCACGACACCAAATACGATCCGTTCTGGGCAGTTTGCCAGGACCTGGGCGTGATCATCCATTTCCACTCCGGTCCCGCCCCGCATCCTGAATACTTCGGCAAGCAGTGGCCCCAGGAGGATCGCAGCGACGAGCTGCCCGGCGCCATGGGCATCTATGTATCGGAGGTCATGTGGTGGCTGTACCGGCCCCTGACCTTCATGATCTGGGGTGGGGTATTCGAGCGCTTCCCGCGCCTGAAAGTCGTCATGACGGAGGGCGGCACCGTGTTCATGTTGCCACCCTGGCTGCGCCTGCTGGATCACAACTACCACGATGTGCAGTTTTCCGCCAAGCTGGGGGATTTCCGCAGTCATCTCTCCATGTCGCCCACCGAGTACTTCCAGCGCAATATCGCGGTCGGCGCGTCCTGTGTGCCGCGACAGGATATCGACCTGCGCACGGTACTGGGGGTCGACAAACTGATGTGGGGCAGCGATTTCCCGCACCCGGAGGGCACCTGGCCGCACACGGGGGAATACCTCCGGGAGACCTTCGCCGGGGTGCCCGAGGACGACGGCCGCAAGATTCTCGGTGAGAACGCCGTCGCCTGGTATGGGCTGGACCGCGCCCGCCTGCAGACCGTTGCCGACCGGATCGGCCCCAGTACTTCCATCTTCCATGTCAGGGGAGAAGCCGCATGACGACCAAGATAGTTGAAGCCTGTGAATCCAAGACCAACACCACCCCGGATTTTCCCATGGGCTGGTACTCCGTCGCCCGCAGCCACGAACTACAGGTGGGCGAGGTCAAGCGCGTGCACGCGTTCGACCGCGAGTTTGCCCTCTACCGCACACGCTCGGGCCGGGCAGTGCTGCAGGACGCGTTCTGTCCTCACCTCGGCGCCCACCTGGGTGTGGAGGGCAGTGTAGTCGGCGAGTCCCTGCGCTGCCCCTTCCACGGCTGGCGCTTCGACGCCACGGGGCAGTGCGTGGAAATCCCCTACTGCGATGAGATTCCCGAGCGCGCCCGCATCCGCACCTGGCACACCGGCGAGCAGAACGGCGAGATCTACATCTGGTTCCACCCCCAGAACCTGGAGCCCAAGTGGGAGCTGCCGGTACTGACCGAGCTCGGTGACGACAACTGGACGGCGCCGCGTTACGCGGAGTTTGAAGTGCCCGCCCATATCCAGGATATCGCGGAAAACTCCTGCGACCCGGTGCACTTCCGCTATGTTCACCGGCAGCCGGATGTGCCGCCTTCGGAAGTGACTATCGATGACGATGGGCGCACCCTGCACCTGCGGGCAGATGCCGCCCAGGCCGCGGTTCCACACAAGCTGCACGCGATGGTGCTGAACCCGGGGCTGGCGGTGGTGCGCACTTCCTACGGCCCGGGTGCGGAGATGGTGGTCTACAACAGCTCCCAGCCCATCGACAAGCACACCACCCTGCTGCGCTGGACCCTGTCGGTGCGACGGGAAATCGAGGACCTGGCGGGCGACGAGGTCATGAAAGGCATCATCGCCGGTATCCAGGACGACTACCCGATCTGGGCCAACAAAGTGCACAAGCACAAGCCGCTGTTCTGCCGCGAGGACAAGACCCTGGTGCTGTACCGCAAGTGGGTGCGCCAGTTCTATATTGACGTAAGGGATATTGCCTGAGATGCGTGATTTCAAGGACAAGGTGGCAGTAATCACCGGTGGCGCCAGCGGCGTTGGCCGTTCCCTGGCCTTCGCCCTCGGTCGACGCGGCGCCCGCATCGTGATTGGTGATGTGGACGCCGCGGCCATGGAGGCCATTGACCGGGACCTGGCGGCCGAGGGCATTGAGGCCCGGGTGGCGTCCTGCGACGTCACCAACGTCGCCAGCCTGGAGAACCTGGCGGACATCGCAGCCGAGCACTTCGGCGGAATCCAGCTGGTATTCGCCAATGCCGGCATCGGCGCCGGTGAGTCGGGCGCCATGTGGGACTACTCCGAGAAGGACTGGCAGTGGTGTTTCAACGTCAACATCTGGGGCGTGATCAACACCATCCGCGCCTTCATGCCGCGGCTGGTGGCGGCAGCCGAGCCCGCGCATTTCGTGGTCACCGGTTCGGGCAACGGCGCCCTGCTGGTGTTCCCGGACGCGCCGATCTACACCGCCAGCAAGGCGGCGGTGCACGCCATTACCGAAAACCTGCACTACCAGCTGCAGGCGGCCCAGAGCCCGGTGAAGGTCAGCGCCCTGTTCCCCGGCCCGCACGTGGTGGAAACCGGGCTCTTCAACTCCGGCCGGGTGCGGCCCGAGGCACTGAAGAAAGAGGTCGAGGGCAACGCCTCGGGCATCAGCTCGGTGGACGACATGAAGCGCATGGCGGCGGAATACGGTATCGAGCTGAAGACAACCCACCCCGACGAGGTCGCCGCGATGGCCGTGGAAGGGCTGGAGCGAGATGCCTTCTGGCTGCTGGCCACGACGCCGGAAACCGACGAGAAAATCCGTGCCCGGGCCGAGATGATCCTCAACCGCGACACCCCGGTGCCCAACATGGTCGGCGGGTAAATCGAGACCAGCTCCTTCCCCGATAACAGCAAAACAGGAAGCTCAGAGATGTCCAATACAGCAAACGCGCCCCAGGGCAGCCCCGGTGATATCGGCAACTGGCCGATGCTGAAGATCGTCTATCGCACTGATCCCGAAGCCATTGCCGCCGTGCTGCCCCCGGGCATCAAGCCCGGCGCGAAACCCCATGTCACCCTGACCATTTATAACGTGCCGGTCCCGGATGAGCCGGAATACGGCATTCTGCAGACGGTGGATGCAGACTATAACGGGATCGCGGGCGAGTATGCCCTGGGCTACGGTATCGACCAGGAGTCGGCCATCTTTATCAGCCGGGACCACAACGGCCAGCCGAAGTACCCCTGCACCACCGAATACTACCGCCAGGGCGCCAACGTCAGTGCCCGGTCCACCCATCAGGGCTATACCTTCGTGGAGTTCCGCGGTACCTCCAGCGGCAAGAACGAGCCTCTTCCGGAGTTCGACATGCACGAGTGGTGGGTGAAGTTCTCCCTGGCGGTAGGGGTCATGCCGGACCCGGCCAGGGGCTACGACTTCCCCCCCCATGTGGTTCACGTGCGCAGCAAGTACGGCACCGCCTGGCGGGAGAGTATCGAAGGTGAGCTGGTCCTCCGCGACAGCCCCTGGGATCCGCTGGCCAGCCGCCTGCCCCTGCGCGAGCAGGTCTCCGCACACCTGTGGTGGCCCACCTTTCTCGACCGGGAAATCACCCTCGCCGGACCGCTTGACCCGGAGGGCTTCATGCCATTCACGGACACGATTTCCGGCTCCCGCTGGCAGGGAACCCGCGGCGGTCCGCGCCGCAGCTGAAGTATCCGTCTGTTCACCCGGTACCAGCGGCGGGCTGTGCATCGCCGCTGGCGACTCCCTCGGGCAGGGTGTTTGTGTGCTTGATCACTGGCCGGCTCACGCGCGTCAGCAACTGCTGCGGTTTCCTGCAGACCCGAGGATGCAGGCCTGGCAGGGATGGTTTCCCGCGGCGGACTTGGCCATACTGGCGTAATATGTACCCCGTATACTGATAGACGCCCACGTTGGAGCCGCTGATGTCCCTGCGCAAGATCAAGCACGCCTTTACCCTGTTTTTAATGAAAACCCTGGCCGGCCTCGGCCCCAGTCCCGCCTACATGGCGTACACCGGCAGCGGCAGCGCCGCGGCACTGTGCCGCCATATCATCCGCAGCGGCGTGCGCAAACTGTTGCTGGTGACGGACAAGCCGCTGCGTGATCTCGGTATCGTCGACCAGGCGACGGCGGCCCTGGCGGGCTCGGGGGTGGAGATCGTGATCTATGATGGCGTCGAGCCCAACCCCACTTATGACCAGGTGGCGGCCGGGCGCAAGTTGATGCTGGAGTACCATTGCGATGCCGTGCTGGCCATAGGCGGCGGTTCCTCCATCGACGCGGCGAAAATCATTGCCGCATCGGCCAGCAGCGATGAGGACCCGAAGACCTGGGTGGGCTTTGGCAAGGTCAGGCACGAAGTGCCCAAGCTGTACGCGATCCCGACGACTTCCGGCACCGGCTCGGAAGCCACCGTGGGCGCGGTGATCTCCGACAGCGCGACCCTGGAGAAAGGCGTGATTTCCGGGGCCGGCCTGCTGCCGGCGGCGGTGGCGCTGGACTCCGACCTGATGCTGGGTATGCCGGCGCCGATTACCGCCGCCACCGGTATCGACGCCCTGACCCACGCTATCGAAGCGTACATCTGCGTCTGGGACCGGGGCACCCGCAAGGAGCACGCGGCCATGGCGGCCCGGTTGATTTTCCGGCACCTGCGCGACGCGGTGACCGACGGTGCCAATCGCGAGGCCCGCGACGCCATGGCCCTGGCGGCCTATTACGCCGGCATCGCCATCAATCAGGTGAACGTCGGCAATGTGCACGCCATCGCCCACCAGATCGGCGGCAAGTACGGCATCCCCCACGGCCTGGCCAATGCCCTGGTGCTGCCGCACGTGCTGGAGTACTGCCGGGTCGAAGCCGGCGAGGCGCTGGCGGAACTGGCCCTGCTGGCGGGTGTGGGCACCGCCGGCGAGCCGGTTGATACCCTGGCGGGCAAGTTCATTGCCGCGGTGGTGCAGTTGCGCGCTGATGTCGGGCTGCCAGAGACCACCGACAGGATCCGTGCCCAGGACTACGATTACCTGGCAGGCCTGGCACTCAAGGAGTGTGAGAGCTATCCGGTACCGAAGCTGCTGGAGCGGGAGCCCACCCTGGATATTCTCCGCAAGATTACCGCCTGAGGTTGCCGCCAGAGTCGCGTTTCAACCGTGGAACACGGTGGCGCCGGATTCGGCCTCATTGACCGCGGCCCGCATAAAGCCAAACAGCTCGCGCCCGGTGCCGTAGTCCGAGCTGTCATCACTGCGCTGGGCGGGCTGCCGTTCGCGCCACTCGTCCGCAGGCACCAGCGCCTGCAATTCCCCCCGTTCGCTGTCCAGGCGGATGATATCGCCCTCGCGCACCCGCGCCAGCGCGCCACCGGCTATGGCCTCAGGGCTGACATGAATGGCGGCCGGGACCTTGCCGGAAGCACCGGACATGCGCCCGTCGGTAACCAGTGCCACCTGGAAGCCGCGGTCCTGGAGGATACCCAGGTAGGGAGTCAGCTTGTGCAGCTCGGGCATGCCGTTGGACCGGGGCCCCTGGAAACGCACCACGGCGACCAGGTCGCGCTCCAGCTCGCCGGCGTCAAAGGCATCCTTGAGTGCCTCCTGGGAATCGAACACCCTGGCCGGGGCCTCGATCACGCGGTGTTCCTCCGCCACCGCGGAGACCTTGATAACAGCCCGGCCGAGATTGCCCTGCAGCAGGCGCAGGCCGCCCTCCGCTGAAAACGGCCCTGTGGCCGGGCGCAGCACCGCCGGGTCTGCGCTGCTGGCGACGCCGTCGACGTAGTCGAGGCCGGTGCCGGCAAGGCGCGGCTCACGGGTATAGTGGCGCAGCCCCGGCCCCCAGTTGGTCAGCACATCTTCATGCAGCAGGCCGCTGTCGAGCAGGGTGCGAATCACGAAGGCGGTGCCGCCGGCGGCGTGGAAATGGTTCACATCGGCGCTGCCGTTGGGGTAGACCCGGCTCACCAGCGGGGTGATGGCGGACAGCTCGCTGAAATCCTGCCAGTCGATGATGATGCCGGCGGCGCGGGCGATCGCGATCCAGTGAATACTGTGGTTGGTGGAGCCTCCGGTCGCCAGCAGGGCGACGATGGCGTTGACAATGGCTTTCTCATCCACCACCTCGGCCAGCGGCGTGTATTCCCTGCCCAGCGCGGTAATCTTGCAAAGACGCTGCGCGGCGGTCTCGGTCAGGCACTGGCGCAGCGCTGTATCCGGTGGCTCGAAAGCGGCGCCGGGGATGTGCAGCCCCATCGCCTCCATCAGCATCTGGTTGCTGTTGGCGGTGCCGTAGAAGGTGCAGGTGCCCTTGCCATGGTAGGCGCCGGCCTCCGCTTCCAGCAGCTCCTCGCGGCTGGCCTTGCCTTCGGCGAACAGCTGCCGGACCCGCGCCTTGTCGCTGTTGCCAAGGCCGCTGCTCATCGGGCCCGCCGGTGCGAACACGACCGGCAGGTGGCCGAAACTGAGAGCTCCGATCAACAGTCCCGGGACGATCTTGTCGCAGACGCCCAGGCACAGCACGCCGTCGAACATATTGTGGGAAAGGGCGATGGCGGTGGCGCCGGCAATGATGTCGCGGCTGAACAGGGACAGCTCCATCCCCGCTGTGCCCTGGGTAACGCCGTCGCACATGGCGGGGACACCGCCGGCAACCTGGGCGGTACAACCCACGGCGTGGGCCGCCCGCTTGACGATCTCCGGGTACTCCCCCAGGGGTTGGTGCGCGGAGAGCATGTCGTTGTAGGCGTTGACGATGCCGATATTGGCCGCCTCCACAAGCCTGAGCGCCTGCTTTTCCCCGGGCTCACAGGCGGCGAAGCCGTGGGCGAGGTTGCTGCAGGACAGGCTGCCGCGCTGGGGGCCCTGGTGGCGCATGCTCGCGATGCGCTCCAGATAGGCCCGACGGGAGTCGGCGCTGCGCTCGGCTATGTGGTCGGTGATCTGCTGCAACCGGGGATCAGTCATCGGGAGCCCACCAGATGGTCAGGGGTGTCCTGGTTTGGGCCAGTACGCTGGCCACGGGATAGCCGCGGTCCACCGCGGCTTCCAGCACCTGGCGTTTGCCGGCGCCGGTGATGTGGAGGTGGATATGGCGGCTGTCCAGTACCGCAGCCAGGGTCAGGGTCATGCGTGGATGTGGCGCGGTGACCGGGTCGGTAGCGGCCACCCGGGCCGGGTTGGCGGGGTCCAGCAACATGCCCAGGTCGTGCGCCTGCGGGAACCAGGAGGCGGTATGGCCGTCGCCCCCCATCCCCAGCACCACGGCGGTGAACGGGCGCGACAGGTGCTCTAGCCGCGCCGCCACGTCGGCGACGGCGGCATCGCAGTCCGCGCCGGGGGTCTTCAGGCCCACGAAATCCGCGGCGGCCGCCCGCGCCTGCAGCAGGCAGCCACGCACCAGGGCCTCGTTGGAATCCGGGTCATCGGGGTCCACCCAGCGTTCATCGACCAGGGTGATCGCCACCCTCTCCCAGTCCAGTTCAGCCGCGGCCAGGGCCCCGAACATGTTCCGGGGCGTGCTGCCGCCGGACACCGCGATGCTGCTGCGGGGGTGAGCCCTGAGGTCGGCCCGCAGCTCCGCGGCGAGCTGCGCTGCCAGCGCCGCATCCAGTTCCGCGCGGCTGTGGAACTGGCGCCACTCACTCATACCAGCTGCGACCGTCCACGGCGACCAGGGCGGTGGCGGCGCCGGGGCCCATGGTGCCGGAGTTGTAGGGCTTCACCGGGGTACCCGCCTCCTCCCAGGCGGCGATGATGGAGTCGATCCAGTGCCAGGCGGTTTCCACCTCGTCCCGGCGCATGAACAGGGTCTGGTCGCCACTGATGGCGTCCAGCAGCAGTCGCTCGTAAGCGTCATAGCTCACGCCCTTCTGCGCCGGGTCCTCGGTGAGGTGCAGCTCCACCGGCTGCAGGCGCAGCTTGCGGGTCAGGCCCGGCTTCTTGTTGAGGGTGTGCAGGCTGATGGTTTCCTCGGGCTGGATCCGGATCACCAGCTTGTTGGTCAGTTCGTTGGGGTCGTTGGCGAACAGCGAAAACGACAGTTTTTTGAACTCGATAACAATCTCGGAGTAGCGCCGGCTGAGGCGCTTGCCGGTGCGCAGGTAGAAGGGCACCCCGGCCCAGCGCCAGTTGTTGATGCTGGCCTTGAGCGCGACGAAGGTCTCGGTGCCGCTGGCATCTTTGTACTCGGCTTCCTCGAGGAAGCCCTTTACCGCCTCGCCCTTGACCGCACCGGCATCGTAGCGCCCGCGCACCGTACGCTCCTTGGCGTTGGCGGCGGTAATTGGCTGCAGGCAGCGCAGGACCTTGACCTTCTCGTCGCGGATATCCGTGGGGTCGAGGCTGGTGGGTGGTTCCATCGCCACCAGGGACAGGACCTGCAGCAGGTGATTCTGCACCATGTCCCGCAGGGCGCCGGTCCTGGAATAGTAGCCGCCGCGGCCCTCCACCCCGATTTCCTCGGCCACGGTAATCTGCACGTTGTCGACAAAGGTGTTGTTCCACACCGGGTGCAGCAGCGGGTTGCCGAAGCGCACAGCCATCACGTTCTGCACGGTTTCCTTGCCCAGGTAGTGGTCGATACGGAAGGTGTCTTCCTCCGGGAAGACGCTGGCAACCTGCAGGTTGATCTCGTGGCAGGACGCGAGGTCGTGCCCCAGGGGCTTCTCCAGCACCACCCGGCTCCTGGTCTGCACCGCGCCAGCCTGCTGCAAGTGGCTGCAGATGGTGCCGTAGAGTGCCGGCAGAGTGGCGAGGTAGAACAGCCTGATCGGCGCGCCGTCCGTGTCCAGCAAGCGGCTCAGGTTCTCGTAGTCGCCGCCATCGCTGGCATCCACCCGGACATAGTGCAGGTGCTGGCAGCAGCGCTCCCAGACCGCTGTGTCCCAGTCCTTTTCCGCAACGTAAGTCTGCAGGTTGGCATGGGCCTCGCTGCGGAACGTATCCGAGTCCATGTCGCGGCGACCAGTGGCGATGATGCGCTGCAGGCGATCGGCGAGACCGTGGCGGTGCAGCTGGTACAGGGCTGGCAGCAGCTTGCGGGTGGATAGATCCCCGGTGCCACCGAAGATTACCAGGTCGACCATGTCAGTCATTGCAGTCAATCCTCAACAGTGCGTGGCAGCGCGCGCAACCAGCCCGCCGTCAGCGTCAGGGCGTGGACGAAATCCGGCGTCGGACCCTCGGAGCAGGCGAAGCCGTGTTCCGCATTGCTGTAGTGCTCGCTGGTGACAGTCACGCCGGCTGTGCGCAGCCGTTCTGCGAACTGTAAACCTTCATCGCGCAGGGGGTCTCGCTCGGCAGTGATCACCAGACTGGGAGGCATCGCTGCCAGTCCCGGGTCGCGCGCGGGCATGGCGCCTGCTGCAGCGGCCTGTTCCACGCCCCCGCCGGCAAGCCAAATATCCCAGAACCAGCGCATCAGCGCGCTGGTCAGGGTCTGTCCCGTGGCCCGCTCCACGTAGGAAGCATAGGGTGCGCTGTAGTGGTCCACAACCGGGTAAATCAGCAGCGCACCGGCGAGGCGCGTCCGGGTGTCGGGGTCGAGGGTCAGGGCAGTGCAGGCGGCGAGGTGGCCGCCGGCGCTGTCCCCTG
>NZ_JAVKCQ010000178.1:0-8519 GCF_040222615.1 Haliea sp. | reverse complement strand
CCGGCGGAGAGGAGCAGGCGCCCGCCAATATGGGCGTGGCTGAGGTACACCGCACAATCACCCACCTCACCCAGGTCGGAGAGGTAGTCCGTCACGCCGGAAAACTGCGAGCCGGACAGGTCGAGATCGGCCCGGGTGGTGAGGCTGATGCCTATCAGAGCCGGCAGGGTGCAGTGCACCAGCCGCAGCGAGAGGAAATCCCCGCCGCTGAAGTCGACCGGTGAGTCGAAGCGGCATTCACGAAACAGCAGGGTCATCGCCACCCCGTTGCCCGCCGCTGGCAGCGCCCGGATCGGCCCTATAATTTCGGCACCGCGCAGGCGAAGCGGGCAGCAAAGTTGTGGTATCCCCGGCTGCGAACCACTGATCAGCGCCTCGATGAACGCGCCGTGCAGTCGCCGGGCCGCGGCGGGTTCTGCCGTGAAATCGGCGACACCACGGTCTGCGATCGCATCCAGCACCCGCTGCTCGCTGTCGCTTGGCCGTTCAGGGTTGAAGACCGGTGTGATATTCACGGCGACTATCCTCTTATTATGTGTCGGTGAGCATGATGACATCGCCGCGTGAGCGGGGGAAGGGGCTGCCCGCAGCGGTGGCAGCCGGACCCCAGCGCGTCCAACACCATGAGCAACGGCAGCAGTAGAAACCAGATAAATGTGCTGGAGTCTCACCCCCTGCATGATAGGTCATAGAGTCGGAGCATTTACCTACTCGGCTTGCTCTCAGAGCTCAAGAAGAGTTGCGCTCGGAGCTGGCTTTGCTGCTTTCCATCGATGAGATGTACGTTCAAGGTGCGTCGACAGGACAATCGAGGTAACAGAATCAAATCAGGCCGTTGCTTGATTCAGGCCCTGAACTCCAGATTTGACAATAACTCGCCAGCATCACAGGGCTCCTGAAACGCCATAATCTTTCGATGCTGTCTCATATGTTTTATCTATGGGTAATCTGAACAGGTTTTGCTATAAAGTCATTATCCACTATGGATACCAATAGACTACCTCTTTCCCAAAGGTTGCGAAACGAGCATGCACGCGAGCTCGCCGAGTCGTACGAAGCGGCCAGTCTCGGGGTTCATCTCGGTATGGGCAGGCGCGCAGCCATCGTGCTGGTTGACCTCTTTCGAGCGTTCACAGATCCGCAGTCACCGTTCGCCATGCCAATCGACGGACTGGTCGCCCCAACGATCACACTGCTGCAACAGGCACGAGCTGTCGGCGTTCCGATCATCCACACGCTAGTCCGCTATAACAACGACGCTGAGGCAGGGGTCATGGGAGAAAAGAATCCCGCGCTCAGGCAGCTCACTGCCGACAGCCCGTTTGCGGTCGTCGACGATCGGTTCGATCCCGACGGCGTAGACATGATCGTGGACAAGAAAGGGGCGAGCGCTTTTCACGGCTCCATATTACGTGGCGTTCTGAACTCTCTTGATGTGGACACGGTCATCGTTGCAGGAGTTTCGACGAGCGGTTGCGTGCGCGCCACCGTCATCGACGCAATTCAGCTCGGCTTGCGGCCAATCGTCGTGCAGGAGTGCACTGCCGATCGCTCCGAGTTCGCTCATGAGTTGGCGCTAGTCGACATTGAGTCCCGGTACGGCGACGTCGAGCCCCTTGAACATGTCATTACCGAATTACAACGCCATGATGGCGATCGAAAGGAATAAAGATGCGCGTCGCAACTGATATTGGTGGCACATTCACCGACCTGGCCTACGTTGGCACCGACGGAATCCTGAAGGTCGACAAGGCCTCGAGCACACCGGGTGAATTCGAAGTTGGTGTCGGCAACGTGCTCGATCAAGCCGGTCTTCCGGGAGATGATGCGATCGAAACTTTCATTCATGGTTCAACCGTAGTGATCAACGCACTGATCGAACGCAAGGGAAGCCCAACCGCTTTGATTACTACCGCTGGATTTCGCGACGTACTGGAAATAGGTCGCTCCAACCGCCCCGACGCTTACAACTATCGATTCCGCAAACCCCGTCCCTTCATCGAACGCCACATGCGTTTTGAGGTGCGCGAGCGCATAGGCGGCGACGGACAAGTGATTGAACCGCTTGCCGTAGAGGATGTAGAGCAGGTGGCCCTGGCTGCCAAAGCCGCCGGTGCCAAGGCGATAGCTATCTGCTTTCTGCATGCCTACACAAACCCTGAACACGAGAACGCCTGCGCAGAGATCGTCAAACGGGTAGTCCCTGAACTATTCGTGACCGTGTCTCATGAGACGACTCGGGAGTGGCGCGAGTACGAGCGGACGAACACGGCAGTGCTCAACGCATACGTCCAGGAACCTGCCTCGACCTATCTTGACAAGCTGGAAAGACGACTTAAGGAGCGAAGCATTCGGTGCTCCCTGCAGGTCATGCAGTCAAACGGTGGCACAGTGTCGTTCAGTCACGCCCGCGAACTCCCAATCAAACTTGTCGAGTCAGGCCCGGTTGCCGGCATAGCGGCCGCAGCTGCCCTCGGCTCAGCCACCGGCCGCGAGAGCATCATCACTCTCGATATCGGCGGTACAACCGCCAAGACCTCTCTGGTCGAGCGCGGCGAGATGCGACTGACCACGGACTACTACATTGATCGCTCGCCGCTGACCCCGGGATATCCGATCAAGTCGCCGGTCGTCGATATTGTCGAGATCGGTGCTGGTGGCGGTTCGATCGCCTGGACCGACGAACTTGGTCGCTTGGGAATCGGGCCACATAGCGCAGGTGCCCGGCCGGGCCCGGCGTGTTACCCCGAAGGCGGTTCATTACCAACTGTGACAGACGCCAACCTTGTCGCCGGACGAATCAACCCGGAGCTGTTCCTGGGCGGACGCCTGGCTGTCAGCGTGGAACGTGCCCGGGCAGCAATAGCGACGGTAGCCGGCCCACTTGGGCTCACAATCGAAGACGCCGCCCTGGGGATCATCCGACTGGCAAACGCGAAGATGCTCAACGCGATCAAACTGGTATCGGTCCGCCGGGGCTATGACCCTCGTGACTTTCATCTCATGGCTTTTGGCGGGGGCGGCCCGGTCCACGCCGCCGCCCTCGGAGCCGAACTGCGCACCCGTTCGGTCGTCATACCCCCGGCTGCCGGCACCTTCTCTGCCGTGGGTATGCTGATGACTCGCCTTCGCGCGGACTGGGTACAGACGAAGGTGCTTGCCGCTGTGCCCGCGAACGCCGCTGCTGTCGCGGATATTTGGGAAGGACTGGAACGTGCAGCCCACAAGCACTTTTCCGCTGAGGGGATCGTCACTACGGATATCAGCTTTTCGTACGCGCTCGAGCTTCGCTACCTGGGCCAGGAACATACCGTTACAGTGCGAGTGCCTCGCTCAGGCTCGATCCCGGAAATCCTCGACCTGTTCGACGACCGTCACGAGCAGGAGTTTACGTTTCGACTGAACGTGCCTGCCGAGATCGTCGACTTCCACCTCACCGGCCTGCAGGTGCCCCCCCCACCCTTTCAGCTCGCCGCGCTCCCGACAAATACGAATCCCACGCTCGCGTTCAAGAAGGAACGCAAGGTGCTGTTTGAGAAGCTCGGCATGATCTCGGTGCCGACTTACGACCGGGCGCGACTGGGCGCGGGAGCCTCTGTTGCAGGACCGGCCGTGATCGAAGAACCATCGTCATCGACCGTGATCGGACCTGACCAGTGCGCCGTCGTGGACGAGCAAGCTTGTATCTGCATTGAGCTGTTACCTCACTTACAGCCATCACGGAAAGAACCAGAGGAAGCTTCCGCATGACTGCCAGCGAGCCACACACAAACAGCGGACCCGGATTCGACCCGTTTGACCTTGAAATAATCCGCGAGTACCTGCAGGCCGCAATCGACGAGATGTTCGCTGTCACCGTGCGCTCCAGCCAAAGCACAATGATCTACGAAGTTCTCGATTTCGCCGTCGGTCTGACTGACGCTGCTGGCCGACAGATCTCACAAGGTGCCGGGCTCGCAATTCTTCCTGGTGTATTCGGCGAGATCGTCCGCGGCGCTCTTGAGAATCACCCTATCGACACGCTGAACGAAGGAGACATTCTGATTTCCAACGACCCGTATGTACCGGGGGGAACTCACCTCAACGATTTCTGTCTTCTGATGCCTGTCTTCTTCGACGGCAGCGTCGTCGGGTTCGCTGGCAACAAAGCGCACTGGATCGACGTCGGCGGAAAGGAACCGGGAAGTAACCCGGTGGACGCCACTGAGACGTTTGAGGAAGGAATCAGGATTCCGTGGACCAAAATCTTTCGCGGCGGAAGCATCGACGACGGCCTGCGCGCAATTCTGGCTGCGAACTCCCGCGCGCCCGATACCGTCATCGGCGATCTGTACGCTCAGGCGGCCTCCGTGCGAACCGGTGCACGCAGACTCAAGGAGATTTGCACCCGCTACGGCGTGAATACCTACATTGCGAGCGTTGACCGGTTGATATCCGAGACGGCCAGACGCGTCCAGACCCGACTCGCTGAACTGCCACAGGGTACGTGGAGCTCCGAGCAGTCCATTGAGATCGCGGGCACCTCAGCGAAAGCGACCGTCACTGTCACTATCGATGATAATGGGATGGCATGTGACTTCACGGGCACGGACCCTCAGATCGTGGGAGCGTCGATCAACCTTGCTGGCAGCGGGCTGCGGCATGCCTGCTCGACCGTGCTTCAGGCTATTGTCGGCACTGAGGTTCCGATCAACGCCGGTACGTATGAGTCACTCCAGGTTATCTGCCCAGACGGCACTTTCATGACAGCCGGCCCTCCCGCAGCACTATCTTTGTACTTCCAGGCCGTTGCGATTGCTGCAGATCTGGTCTGGCGAGCCTTGTCACCGATCGTCCCCGATCGGTTGCCGGCCGGCCATTATTTGTTTGGAGGAATACTTGTCCTTTCCGGACCCACTCCTGAAGGAGGTTTCTTCGTGATGGCCGAGCCGAATCCCGGCGGATGGGGTGCTGGCCCAGGCGCTGACGGCGAGCGCGCGCTGACATCACTGCACGGTGGCGACACTCTGAACGTGCCGGTCGAGGTCACCGAACAGCGATTTCCGGTGCTGATCGAGAAGTACTGCTTTGACACCTCTGCCGGCGGTTCAGGACAATGGCGGGGAGGAGAAGGTGTCATACGCTCGGTACGAATTCTCGGCGAGCGAGCGATGGCCACCCCAATGGGAGACCATCGCACGACGCCAACCTGGGGTGCCGACGGCGGCGAGCCCGGGAACTTCAATCGCACAGAAATACTCCGCGCTAACGGCGAGACCGAGACCTTCATCGCAAGCACACGACTGATGCTCAGCAAAGGTGACGTGATCAGTACAATTACCGGCAAGGGCGGCGGCTGGGGCGACCCTCGTCAGCGCGATCCCGAACTCGTTCGGCGCGACGTGCACAATGGATTCATTACAGCGAACGACGCCGCCGAGACCTATGGGGTTGTCATCAGTGAAACAACGCCGTAGCCACTGGCGCATACCTTCATGTGTGCCTGTACGATGACTCTTGCGCCTTGAATTTCCCTTCACTGAGCCGTTCCAGCCCATCGTTCTTTGTAACTATCCGGTATGTCCTATAACCAAGGCCCTGTCCTATCGCTTCAAGATTCGCCTTGATTGACTCATGGGACCTTATCGGCAGTGAATTTAACGGACAGCAGCTGCTAATTGATCTCAGGGGAATCATATATTTATCACATGGCTGGGTACTGAAACAGTATGACCTTAGGGAACTTCGGTCATGTTACCGTTATCGTCAAATCATAATTTCTTTAGAGTCGGTACAAGCCTGGATATTCGTATTGAAACTAGCGGCTGAAGAGTAGTGTTTGATTATTTGCCATTGATTATGTAACGCGATTTTTTTCAATAATTTGCAGTCTCTACCGTGGAAGGAGAAGTCATATGCTCAAACTATGCCGTTATGGTATTCCAACTTTGTTATCCGTCTCTTTGAGTCCCATTAGCTACGCGCAAATCGAAGAAGTTGTCGTCACCGCGCAAAAGCGTGAAGAAAGTCTACAAGATGTACCGATTTCCATCGTTGCCATCTCCGGTGACACCATCGCTGAAGGCGGTTTTTCCGATATACAGGAATTATCAGCATTCGTCCCTAATCTCTATATGACCGATAGCTTTACCGGACAGGAAATAATTATACGTGGGGTGGGCACATCAGCAGCGAATGAAGCATTTGAACAGGCTGTTGCGCAGTTCCATGATGGTGTCTACTACGGGCGTGACAACCTGGGACAGAATGCCATGTTTGACCTTGAACGTGTCGAGGTGATTCGTGGCCCGGCTCCCATTTTTGCCGGTCAGAGTGCCACGGCAGGCGCCGTGAGCTATTACAGCAAACGTCCCGGTGATGAAGCAGAAGGTTTTATGCTTGCATCCTATGGTGATGATGAAGAACTCCGGCTTGAAGGTGGCTGGGGTGGCCCTGTTACTGACACCCTTGGTATCCGAGTTGCGGGCACCTACTACGAACTTGGTGACGCGGGCTATCAGGATGTACTGAGGAATGAGCAGGGAACCAAGGAAAACTCTGCGTTAAGAGGCATTCTGGTCTGGAACCCCACGGATAATCTTGAAGCGACATTCAAATATGAGTACCAGGATGTGTCGCAACTTGGCGTACCCGGAGAGTACACTCGCTGTGAGACGAGACCGGAATTCAGTGATGGCAATCCAGGCCTTGGCCCCGGCATTCCTGCAGCCTGTGCGCTGGATGTCCTCGTTAACGGCATTGACATCACGAGACTTGACGGCGTCTATGGGGCGGGTGGTTTTCAGGATGCAAAGCTGGCCACGATTGCGTTAAATGCTGTATTGCCTCCAGGTACGCCGTGTTATGGTTGTGACGGTGGCGTTGCCCCGGCTGCCCTCAATGCCTTCGCAGATGGATTGACTGGTTCGCGGGAGATGAACGAAGCCCAGGAACGTCAGCAGCAGACCGATGTATCTATGCTGGAACTGAGTTACCAGTGGGGTGATTATCTGCTCACCTCACAAACCTCCTATGTGGAGTATGACAAGGAAGACTGGGGAGACCCTGACGCCAGCTCCTTCGCCATTTTTTCTGAAGAGAAGCGCGAGTACTTTGAGCAGACATCCCAGGAGTTTCGTATTGCCTCACCGACGGAGCAAACCGTTTCCTGGATCTGGGGGGGTTATTACCAAAAGCACGACCTCGATACCTCCATCAATATTTTCACCGCTGTGGGCCCGCCAGGATCGGCAATCAGTTTTGGCGGTACACTGCTTGAAGAATCTGAATGGCTGAGCAGCTATCTGGCCACCACCTGGAATGTCACCAGTGCGGTTCGAATCAATACCGGTGTACGCTACCAAAACGTTGAAAAGACTGGCGACTTGACACCCAGCACAGCTTTTTTCTCAGCCGCAGCGGGTGACACGGAATATAATGCAACCACGTCACGATTCGTTCCACCCGGTGTGGAGATAATCCCCGCGGGACACAGCAGTTCCGGCGAGCGCTTTATTTCTGGTGCCGACGTCACGGGTGAAGTGAAGTCAGTCGACTGGCTGCCAGAAGTGGGGATGCAGTGGGATGTGGCGGAAAACGTCATGCTCTACGTAAAATACGCTGAAGCCCTCAAGGCGGGTGGTTTCGTCATGTCACCAGCACCGGGCGGCAGACTCCCCGACCCCTTCACCTTTGCAAATGAAAGCGCAGATAGTATCGAGGCAGGTATCAAGGCCACACTGCTGGATAACACTCTACAATTCAATATTGCCCTTTACGACACCAACTTTGAAGACCTGCAGGTCACCAACTTCCTTGCTTCAAGTGCCACATTTGTTACGGAAAATGCCGCTGCGGCGCATTCTACTGGCATTGAATTTGATGGAGTATGGGCTCCAACCGGTAAGTTCAAGCTTGGCTTCAGCGGCCACATCGGCGAGGCTGAATACGATGATTACCCGGGTGGACGCTGTAACTCCCTCGAAACCAAGCAGTCCGGTCTTGGGCCACGCTGCTCGGTTGATCGCGCGGGGGTTGATTTGCCAAGTGCACAGGACTGGAGCCTGGTGATCAGACCAGAATACCTTACCACCTACGGTGACTTCCTTGTCAGGCTGAGTGCCTGGGCATCTATCAGCCCCTCATTCAGCAGTCTTGACAACCTGGATCCTGCACGTGACGTGCCCTCTTACCAGCGCATTGATTTGCGTGGAAGTATTACTCCTTCCAGCGGAAACTGGGAAGTTGCTTTGTATGTCCAGGATCTAACTGACGAACGCCCCTATTATGCCGGAACGACGGACTTCCAGAGTCAAAGTCTGGATCAAACCATTTTTGACGCCGGCGGTGTTTCCAGGGATCGTGGTAGAAGGATTGGACTACAGGTACGTGCAAATTTTTAAAAAACTACTCGTCAATAAACTATGACAGGCGGCTGGTGATCTAGATCTCCAGCAGCTTTTTTAAGCCATTTTGATTCACGATAGCGAAAAGGCGTAATCAATAGCATCTCACAGAAAAGTAAGAATTTAGAGACAAAA
>NZ_JAVKCQ010000177.1:0-4053 GCF_040222615.1 Haliea sp. | reverse complement strand
CGGGTGGAGAGACGGTGCGGCAGCATGTGCTCGGTATCCTGCCGGAAGTGGAGCGGGTCCTCGCAGCGGAGTGCCTGGAGTGTGATTATGTGCGCGGGGGAGGATTGTTTGCCGCGGCCCGTTACCCGGAGCAGCTGGAGTGGCAGCGGGCGCAGCTGGCGGCATTGCGTGCCCTGGGTTACGGCGAAGAGGATTACCGCTGGCTGGACAGCGCCGGGCTGGCAGCGCGGCTCGCTATCACCCGGCCGCTGGGTGCAATCTATACTCCGCATGTTGCCCGCATCCAGCCGGCCAGGCTGGTTTCTGGGCTCGCCGCCGCAGTGACCCGCCTGGGGGTGAAGATCTTCGAGCAGACTCCGGTAGTCGGCAGCCGGAGCGAGACGCTGACCACTCCTGGCGGCACCGTGACGGCTCCGGTTCGGGTGCTGGCGGTGGAGGGGGTCAGCAGCCGGTTTGCTGATCACCGCCGCCGGGTACTGCCGGTACAAAGCCGCATAATTGCCACCGAGCCACTGAGCAGCGGGCAGTGGCAGGAGCTGGGGCTCGCCAGCGCGGAAGTCTTCGCCGATGCCAGCCCGGTCATCACCTACGGCCAGCGCAGCGCCGATGGCCGGCTGGTGTTCGGGGCGCGCGGCGCCTACCGCTTTGGCGGCCGCCCACGCAGTCGCTTCGACGGGGATCCGGGCGCATTTCATCAGGTCCGTCGGTTGCTGCTGGCCTGCCTGCCGCAACTGCAGGATGTCGCAAAAACCCACGCCTGGGGGGGGACGCTGGGTATCCCTCGCTCGGGCAGTCCCCACGCGGTGCTGGACCCGGTGACGGGCTTTGCCAGTCTTGGCGGCTATACCGGCGAGGGGGTCGGGGCAGCGAACCTGATGGCGCGCAGTCTGGTCGACCTTATCCTCGAGCGGGACACGGGGCTCAGCCGTATGCCCTGGTGCCAGCGTCTGCCCGTGCGCAAGGCGCTTCGGCGCTGGGAGCCGGAGCCGTTGCGCTGGTTGGGGTTCAGGGCGATCAGCTCGATTCTGGGCTGGCAGGAGGCCGCCTGCGCCGCCGGCGCAGGCCCCTGGAAGCGCCGCCTGCTGGGGTTGACGGGCAATCGCCAGAGCATCCCCGGCGGCCCGGATTGACGGTTTATGGCGGTTATTGCTGGTGCATTTGCAGGAGGGGATTGCTATAGTCCCCGACTCTATTTTCATTCCCTGAACCGTCCATGACAGAGGAGTTGCTATGGCTTCACGGGGCGTAAACAAAGTCATACTGGTCGGCAATCTGGGGGCGGATCCGGAAACCCGGTACATGCCTTCCGGTGGCGCCGTGACCAACGTCAACCTCGCAACCTCCGATAGCTGGAAGGACAAGCAGACCGGCCAGCCCCAGGAGCGCACGGAGTGGCATCGGGTAGTGTTCTTCAACCGCCTGGCGGAAATTGCCGGCGAATACCTCAAGAAAGGCACCAAGGTCTATGTCGAGGGCTCTCTGCGCACCCGGAAATGGCAGGGCCAGGACGGCCAGGATCGCTACACCACCGAGATCGTCGCCAGTGAAATGCAGATGCTCGACAGCCGCAGCGGTGGCCAGCAGGGTGGCGGTTATCCGCAGGACGACTACAGCCAGTCCGCACCATCCCCGCAACAGCAGCCGGCGGCCTCCCCCGGCCGGCAAGCGAGCGCGCCGCCCCCCGGTGATTTTGGCGATTTTGACGACGATATCCCGTTCTGATAGCTGGCCTGGCCAGCCAGTCAGCGCCGCCCGGCCGGAGACCCTGCTTTGCGCGTCTTGCTGATCGGATCCGACACCTCGCTGGGCCTGGCCTTGGGCGATCACCTGCGGCGTTGGGGCCGGCATGAACTGGAGGCAGTTTCCAGCTCTGCCTCGCGCTGGAAGAGCGAGCGCCACGCCAAGAAAGTAGTGCGCCGGGTGCGCGCCGATATCGTCGTGGATGCACGCCTGCAGGGCGCCATCGACAGCGGTGAAATCCTCTCGGAGATCGACATTGAGCGCAGTCACTGGCTGGCGAAGGCCTGCCAGCGTGGTGCCGTCAGCTATTTCCTGCTGTCGACGGCCCGGGTATTCGCGGGCGATGCCGGGCGTGCCTACCGGGAACAGGATGAGCCCGACAATACCGAAACCGTCGGCCGGCTGCTGGCCCTGGCCGAGGCCCGGACCCGGGAAACCTGCGACCGGCATGTCATCCTGCGGCTGGGGCCGGTATTCGCACCCGGTGGGGTCAATGTCCTGTCGCACATGCTTGAGCAGCTGATCGAGGGCGGCAAGCTGGTGCTCGACAACCAGCTGCGCGGTTGCCCGGTAGAGTCTGCGGATGCGGCTCGGGTTGTTGCCGGGGTGCTTGACCAGCTCGGAGCCGGAGCGGAGGCCTGGGGTACCTTTCACTACTGCAGTCCCGATCCCACCAACTGTTACGAGTTTGCGGAAGCCCTGCTTGCCTCGGCGTCCCAGTTCTCCGACTTTTCTCCCGATGCGGTGCAGCCGCAACCGGTGGGAGCGGGCGATCAGCCGCGCAACAGGACGCTGCAATGCGGCCGAATTCGCAACACGTTTGCCATCAAGCAGGTGCCCTGGCGCGGCTTCGTCGCCGACGCCGTGCGCCAGTACTTTTTCCAGCGCCAGCAACAACCCCGCAAGGAGGCGTGACCTATCATGTCTGGACATTCCGCTGACAGCCAGGAAACGCTCGGCATTGCTGTGTTGACGGTTTCCGATACGCGCACCGCAGACACCGACACCTCCGGGCAGTACCTGCAGGAAGCGCTGCTGGCCGCAGGCCATCGCTGCAGCGACCGGCAGATTGTCAGGGACGATATTTACCAGATCCGTGCCGTGTTGTCCCGGTGGATTGCCGATGAGTCGGTGCAGGCGGTACTGGTCACCGGCGGCACCGGCTTCTCGGGGCGGGACTCCACGCCGGAGGCTGTGGCGCCCCTGTTCGACAAGTCCATTGATGGTTTTGGCGAGGTTTTCCGGGCCCTGTCCCTGGCGGAAATAGGCTCCTCCACTGTGCAATCAAGAGCCCTTGGGGGGCTGGCCAACAACACGGTCATATTCTGTGTGCCGGGCTCTACCGGCGCCTGCCGTACAGCCTGGACCGGGATCATTTGCGACCAGCTCGACAGTCGCCATCGCCCCTGCAATTTTGTTGGCGTGTTGAGGACGCGGGCCCGGCTGTCGTGAGCGGCTTGCTGCCGGTGGACCAGGCGCTGGAGGCGATGCTGGCGTGCGCGCCCGCAGCGCCGCCCGCCCAGCTCCGGCCGTTGTCGTCCGCCCGCGGCGCGGTGCTGGCGGATGATATTGTCGCAGCTGTCGCCGTGCCCCCGGAGGACAACAGCGCAATGGACGGCTATGCCTTGCGCGCTGTGGATGCGGGGCATCTCCTGCCCGTCAGTCAACGGATTCCCGCCGGTGCCGTGCCCGGCCCCCTGGCACCGGGAACCGCAGCGCGGATATTTACCGGTGCCGTGATACCTGCCGGCGCCGATACCGTGGTGATCCAGGAGCATTGCCGGGAGGTCGAAGGGCGTCTGCAGCTGCTGGAGCCCGCGGGGCCGGGAGACAATATCCGTCGCCGGGGCCAGGATATCGCCGAGGGTTCGTGCGTGTTTGCCGCGGGCCGCCGCCTGCGTGCTCCTGACCTCGGTTTGCTGGCGGCGGTGGGGCTGGGGGAAGTGGCGGTGTACCGTCCGTTGCGGGTAGCGCTGCTCTCCACCGGCAGTGAACTGGTGGAGCCGGGTAGCGGGCCCCTGCGCCCGGGCCAGATCTATAACTCCAACCGCATAGTCCTCGGTGCCCTGCTGCAGGCGCTCGGGATGGAAGTCGTGGATTGCGGTATTGTTCCGGACAGCCCGGAGGCGACCGCCGCAGCGCTGGAAGACGCGGCCAGCAGAGCCGACTGCATCCTCAGTTCCGGCGGCGTCTCGGTGGGCGAGGAGGACCACGTTCGCGGGCAGGTCGAGCGCCTGGGGTCGCTGACGCTCTGGCGCCTGGCTATCAAGCCGGGAAAACCGCTGGCATTCGGGGAAGTCAGGGGAGTGCCTG
>NZ_JAVKCQ010000176.1:0-19280 GCF_040222615.1 Haliea sp. | reverse complement strand
TTGCCAAGGGCTCGGGCCTCATCTTCGTCGCGACCTGCGCGAAGGCCGTGCCATACTATGCTTTCGATATGCTCAATGGTTTCAAAGCTGTCATCGAGAAGCTCATCGAAGTTGATGACAAAGGGGGACTGCAACGGAATGCCCGGGCTCCGGCGACCCTCGGGGGTATGCCCGGTGACCAGCATGCCGAGTTCTGACGATTGGTCCCGTATGGCCTCCCAGGCCTCCCTCGTCAGATTCGAATAGACCTTGATGCGACGAAAACCTGCATTGTATTGCCAGCGCACTGCAGCCCGGGCGGCCGCTTCGTCCTCCACGATCTGGTGGTTGATCTGCGCGTTTGGTCCGGTACTGTTCAGGATCGGCCCACTGGTCAGGAGTCTTGGGCCTGCCAGCTCGCCCTGGCGGATGCGCTCCTGCAACTCAAGGTGGAAGGGCATGCCGGACATATTTCGTACCGTGGTAACGCCGTGGCCGAGATAGGCGCCCAGTTCGGCTTCATCCCACAGGTGGACGTGCATATCTGTGAGGCCGGGGATCAGGGTCAGTCCTTTGACGTAGAGCTCCGCGTCTGCCTGGAGAGCAAACCCGCTGCCGCCCACATGCACAATTCGACCATCGTCTATCACGACGTCCACGCCCTCCTGAATGGCTGGCGCATCGCCGGCGAAGCCAATCGTGCGAACATTGGTGATAAGTAGATCTGCCGCCCGGACATCAGTGTCCCCGGTCACATCGGCGCCGGAGGCGGATGTCACAGCGCTGAACAGCGCAAACATTGAGAGAAGCAGAATGTTACACGGCGGGGAAATCATGGAAATTTTCATAGCTGTATAGTGTAAATGTTGCATCCCCGTGTCGCCAGCTCCTGCAGCCGGAACTGCGTTATGATGGGATAGTCCCCGTGTGAGATAACCAGAAGGGCAGCTTATGACCACCACCCGTGATTTCGTCGTCAATCGCACAAATCTGTCCCGGACCCGCTGGGTCGAGGGCCCCGAGGCCGCCGGGATCGTGCTTGATGAGGGGCAGATTCTGGTTGCGGTGGAGAAATTCGCCTTTACCGCCAACAACATCACCTATGCCGTGGCCGGCGACATGCTGAATTACTGGTCGTTTTTCCCTGCCGACCCCGGCTGGGGGCGGATTCCGGTCTGGGGCTATGCGACAGTCCTGCGCTCGCGCTCCCCGGACATTGGCGAGGGCGAGCGGCTCTACGGTTACTTCCCGATGTCATCACATCTCGTCATGCAGCCGGAGCAGGTGGCGCAGGGCTCCTTTCTCGACCTGTACAAGCAGCGACGCGAACTGCACCCGGTGTATAACACCTATAGCCGGTTGCGCGGGAATAACGCCGCGGACCCCGTGCTCGACGACCTGCGACCGATCCTCAGCCCCCTCTTTACCACCTCGTTCCTGATTGACGACTGGCTGGCCGACAATGCTTTCTTTGGTGCCACCCAGGCCCTGCTGTTGAGTGCCTCGTCGAAAACCGGGTTCGGTCTCGCCTTCGGGCTGTCCCGGCGGCGGCCCGAGGGGCCTGCAGTCGTCGGCCTGACCTCACCCGGCAACATCGCCTTCGTTAAGCGTCTCGGCTGCTACGATACTGTGCTTGCCTATGACAAGATCGCCACCCTGGATGCCGAACTGCCCACTCTGGTGGTCGACTTTGCCGGCGATGGTGAGGTGCTGGCGGCCGTGCACCGGCATTTTGGCGACAGGCTGGTCGAGAGCACCCAGGTTGGACTGTCACACTGGGATGCACCGCGCCCACCAGCGGATCTACCCGGCGCCAAACCCCGGTTGTTCTTCGCTCCGGACCAGGCCCGCCAGCGCATGCAGGACTGGGGCAGGGACGGCTTTGACGCGAGACTGGGCGCGGCCTGGCGGGACTTTGCCGTGCGGGCTACGGGCTGGTTGACCGTCGAACACGGTGAGGGACCGGAGGCTGTGGCGCACGTCTACGCGGAAATGCTTGCCGGGCGTATCAATCCCGCTATCGGCAATATTCTCTCACTCTGAGACAATGTAGCCGGAAACCGTCGGGTCTATTGTGCCTGGGGGTGTCGGCAGACCGGTGTGAAACAGGAGTCCTGATGAAATTCTTTCCGACCTTGCGCCATCTGGGCCTGCTGGGTGGTGTATTCATCACCGCCGTGGGAGCCTGGGCGACCAGCCTGCATCCGGCGTGGTCCCTGCTGGCGCTGCTGGGGGGCCTGCTCTGTGCGGTGGGGCTCCACGACCTGCTGCAGACCCGGCGCGCGGTGCTGCGTAATTACCCGGTGATTGGCCATTTCCGCTATCTGCTGGAGGCCATCCGGCCTGAGATCCGGCAGTACTTCATCGAGTCCGATAGCGAGGAACTGCCGTTCTCCCGGCGCCAGCGTTCCATCGTCTACCAGCGGGCCAAATCGGATCTGGATAAACGCCCCTTCGGCACGCTGGAGAATGTCTACCGCAGTGACTACGAATGGATCAACCATTCGCTGCAGCCGGCGCAGATTCCGGATCACGACTTTCGCGTTACCGTCGGCGAGGGTGGGGCGCAGCCTTACAGCGCCAGCGTGTTCAACATTTCCGCGATGAGCTTTGGCGCGCTGTCGGCCAATGCCATTCGCTCGCTCAACGCCGGTGCCCGCCGGGGCGCTTTCTACCACGATACGGGGGAGGGCGGGATCTCTCCCTATCATCGCGAGCACGGGGGCGACCTGGTCTGGGAGATCGGCACCGGCTATTTTGGTTGCCGTGATGCCGCCGGGCGCTTCAGCGAGGAGCGTTTTGCGGCCAATGCGTCCGAGCCGCAGGTAAAGATGATTGAGCTGAAGCTGTCCCAGGGAGCGAAGCCGGGCCAGGGCGGGCTGCTGCCCGGGGCCAAGGTGACCGGGGAGATAGCCAGCACGCGCGGAGTTCCCGAGGGCGAGGACTGCCACTCGCCGGCGGTGCACTCGGCATTCTCCACTCCCATCGAGTTGTTGCAGTTTGTCGCACGGCTGCGGGAGTTGTCGGGAGGCAAGCCCGCCGGGTTCAAGCTTGCCATTGGTCATCCCTGGGAATGGTTTGCGATTGCCCGCGCCATGCAGGAGACCGGTATTTTACCGGATTTCATTGTGGTCGATGGCGGTGAGGGAGGAACCGGCGCCGCTCCGCTGGAGTTTGCCGATCATGTCGGTGTGCCGATGCGCGAGGGCCTGATGTTGGTGCACAACACCCTGGTGGGCCTGGATTTACGCGACCGGGTGCGGGTCGCGGCTGCAGGCAAAATCATCACCGCGTTCGACCTGGCCCGGACCCTGGCGATCGGCGCGGACTGGTGCAACGCGGCGCGCGGATTCATGTTTGCGCTGGGCTGCATCCAGTCCCAGAGTTGCCATACGGGGCGCTGTCCCACGGGTATCGCGACACAGGATCCGGGGCGCCAGCGTGGACTGGTGCCCGAGGACAAGGCCACCCGGGTCTGCAATTTCCACCAGAATACCCTGAAGGCCCTGCGCGACCTGCTGATGGCGGCGGGGGTGGAGCATCCCTCCCGGCTCGGCCCCGAGCATGTCATCCGTCGTGTATCCCAGACCCAGGTGCGGGCGCTCGACCAGCTTTATCCGGCTTTGCGGCCGGGACAACTACTGCAGCCTGCGGGAGACGAAGGGTACGGCCATGTCGTGTTTGATTTGTTCTGGAAGCACGCGCGCGCGGACAGCTTCGCAGCGCCCGCGCGGGTTCGCGGTTAAGTTCCGGCATCCATGGGAGGCGCCGGGTGAACAACAGCATGCGGGAGAAGGTTGAGCTGGAGCACGACGCTGCACGCATTTTCATGCGCCTGTACGAGGACCGCTCAGGACAGCCCATGCGTCACATCTGGCACAACGAGCCGAACAAACCCGACGTTTCCTGCTATCTCAACGGCGATCGCATGGATCTGGAGATCGCCCATATCTACGGCAGCGAAGAGGAAGCCAAGCTTATCCTGGGTCGGGAGGCCAATATCCGCACCCTGGAGGCGCTGCATCAATTGATACAGGTGCCTGTGGCAGATCGCCTGCTCACCGCTCTCAATACGGTCCTCGCCAGCAAGTCGGTGAAGACCTACCGCAGCGACAGGGTCTGGCTGGTGATTCGCAACGCCAATCCCCTGTGGTCCACGGAGGAACTGAAGCGGTGCCTGCACCGTGTGTCATTGCCCCCCGCGCATCCGTTCGAGCAGATCTGGGTCATCGGTGACATGTCGGGAGAGTCGGGGATCGTGCAGCTTTATCCGGGCGACAAGCCGCTGCCGGGCCGGAGTCGCAGCAGGCGGTAACTGCAGCAGAGCTGAGGAGGAGACGCTGGGCAGGGCCTGCCCAGCGCCGGTTGGGGCTCTAACTCGCGAGCTTCTCGAATTCCAGCTCGGGATAACCCTGGTTGGCTGACTCGTCCATCCTGTCGTAGTAGTTGTTCGCACCGCCAAAGTAAATCAGTACACGCGGTGCCTTGTCTTCAAGGTTCGCACCCATCATCCACGAGTTGACCTTGTCACCTTCGGCCATCAGCGTCTGGTTGTGGATCTCCGCGGTGTGGGCAGTCCATTCGTCCTCTGCTTCCGGGCGTGGCCTGACGATATCGTAGCCCTCACTTTCCACCTTCTTGATGCAGTTGGTGATCCAGATGACATTCTGCTCAATGGATGTCGGCAGGTTGGCAAACGGTGCCTGGGGGCCCGTGACGATGAACATGTTGGGGAAATCCGCCACGCACACGCCCATGATGGACTTGGACTGCTGCTTCCATTTTTCCGCGAGGGTCTGGCCGCTGACGCCACGAATCGGGAAGGCTTCCAGGGCGCCGGTGTAGGCCTTGAAGCCCGTTGCCAATACGATGATGTCGAATTCGTAGTGGTTTTCCGTGGTGCGTACACCGGTCTCTGTGATCTCGACAATGGGCTCCTTGTCCTTGATGTCCACCAGCTGCACGTTGTCGCGGCTGTAGGCCTCCAGATAGCCGTGATCCAGCGGCGGGCGCTTGGCGAACAGCGGGTAGTCCTCGAGTTTGGGTACCAGGATCTCCGCGATCGCAGGGTCCTCAATGCGCTCCAGCATCTTGTCGATGATGAACTGCGACGCCATCCTGTTGGCTTCCGGATCGGAGAGCAGGTCCTCGAAGGTCTCGAATACCCAGCGGAAGCTGCCGGTCCATTTCTCCTCGAAAATCCGCTGGCGCTCTTCCGGTGACGTTTCCACGGCCTTGCGACCTTCGGCGGTATCAAAGGCCATGCCGAACATGTGGTTGCGGCACTTGGCGACGATCTCGTCGTAGTGTTCCTTGATCTCCTTTTCCCACTCCTTGGTCATGGGCTTTTGCATGGCGGGCAGGATGAAGTTGGGAGTGCGGTGGAACACGGTCACGCTTTTGGCCGTCTGTGCCATGACCGGCAACATCTGCACGGTGGTGGCGCCGGCGCCGATGATGCCGACGCGCTTGCCGGCATAGTCGAGACCTTCCTGCGGCCAGCGTGCGGAGTGGAACAGTGGCCCCTTGAAGGTATCCATGCCCTTGATTTTGGGTATCACAGGCTCGGAGATCATGCCCATGCCGCTGATGAAGTACTTGCAGGTAAAGGTCTTGCCCTCGCCGGTGGTCACCAGCCAGTGACCGCTGTCTTTCTGGTAGTCCGCGCTGACAATCTCGGTATTCAGCTGGATGTCGGGCCACATGTCGCACTTGTCGGCGACGAAGTGGAAATAGCTGTGGGTCTCTTTCCAGTCCGGGTAGCGCCGGGTCCAGGACCACTCCTGCAGGAGTTCCTTGGAGAAAGTCAGGCAGTAGTAGTAGCTCTCGCTGTCGGTCATCGCGCCGGGGTAGCGGTTCCAGGTCCAGGTGCCACCAATATCGTCTGCCTTGTCAAATACGCGGATGGACAGTCCTGCTTCCCGCATGTAGTGGATCATGGCGAGCCCGGCAAAGCCGGCGCCAATCGCGATAACATCGAAATCCGGTTTTTGGGTCGTCATACAGGTGTTCCTCATCTTATTGAATACGGGCGCCGCCCAAAATAAAGCTAGTCAGGTATCGGGACCGGAATAGCAGGCTCTTTTCTTGTTACATAGTATGCGTTTGTGGTGCTGGCCTGAAGCGGTTTGGGACCTGTTTCGGGCGCTGAACGATACTATACTTGCTAGGCGCAAACAAGCAAGTTAATCCCACAAGAAATGTAGGCCATTGATCCGGGGGCTTGCTCATGGGGTCTCCCCCGGCGATTGAGTTCGCCCTGGTCATCGCGTTACATTAGTGGCCTTTTCAGGCTCGGCAGTTGTGCATTTCCCGCGCCTGCCCCGTGCACTTGGCAAAGGCTTCCCATGGCTCACTCGAAATCCCCAGCGCCCGGTCACCGGCCCGCCTCGCGGCGGAGCTTGTTGCCTTGATTGCCGATCACGAACACTGGATGCGGCGTGCCCTGGCGCTGGCGGATCGCGCCGCCGCGGAGGGCGAGGTGCCGGTCGGCGCGGTGGTGGTGCGCGGCGGAGAGCTGCTGGGCGAAGGCTGGAACTGTGTTATCGGCAGCCACGACCCCACCGCCCACGCCGAGATCGAAGCGCTGCGCGATGCGGCCCGGCGGGAGGGCAACTACCGCCTGCCCGGGGCCACGCTTTATGTCACCCTGGAACCCTGCAGCATGTGTGCCGGAGCCCTGGTGCATGCCCGCATTGAGCTGCTGGTGTTTGCTGCCCGCGAGCCCAGGGCGGGCGTGGTGTGCAGTCAGTGTGCGCTGCTGGAATCCACCTGGTACAACCACCGGGTGCTTTGGCAGGAGGGCGTGCTGGCGGCGGATTCCAGCGCCCGTCTGCAGGCATTTTTCCGGGCCCGCCGTTCATAGTGCCAGAAAGCGTTTGTCCTGCAGCGCCAGCGGCAGGTAGTCCTCCGGGTTCAGCGGTGGCCCCGGCTGATCGGCGGACAGGTCCTGCCACTGCAGGATGCTGTAATAGTGGCGGATGTTCTGCACGAAACGGGTGGCCTCGCCGCCGCGGGCGTAGCCGTAGCGGGTAGTGCGGTAGTGCTCGCGCTTCTGCAGTAGCGGCAGGTGGGCCATGACGTCGCTCCACAGGTGGGGGTCGCCGCCCCGGCCTTCCGTCAGTACCCGGGCATCTTCGAGATGCGCAAGGCCGATGTTGTAGGCCGCGAGGGCCATCCAGGTACGATCGGGTTCGTGGATGTCCCGCGGCAACCGGCGTCGTATGTCCTTCAGATAGCGGGCGCCGCCGCGCAGGCTCTGGAGTGGGTCGAGACGATCCTTTACGCCCATTTCCTTTGCTGTGGGATTGGTCAGCATCATCATCCCGCGAACTCCGGTGGGGGACGTTGCCTCAGGTTCCCAGTGTGACTCCTGGTAGGAGATCGCCGCCAGCAGTTGCCAGTCGAGCTGGTATTCGTTGGCGACCTGCCGGATCAGCTCGCGCCAGGCGGGCAGCTTGTTGCGGATATTGCGGGCAAAGGTATGAGAGCCAATGCGCGTGAGCACCGTGGTGTGTCCAAAGTGCTGCTCCCAGAGTCGCGCCAGGCTCCCATCTTCCTGGAGTCGTGTCAGGAACTGGTCGACGCGTCGCTGCAGGCCGCGGTATTCCGGTCCCGGGGGCAGGTACCAGACCATGTCCTGTTCGGGACCCAGGTCGAAGGCTACCGCCAGCATGGGATACAGGCTCTGTTGCATGCGGAATTCGCTGGAGTCTATTACCGCCAGGTCGGCGCTGCCGTTGTCCACCCGCTCCAGCAATTCCATGGTGTCAGCTTCGGCCACCGACTCCCAGCGCAGGTCCGGCCAGGCTTCCTCCGCAAGCGCCTGCAGCGCCTGTTCGTGGCTGCTCCCGGCAAGCACCACCAGATGCAGGTCATCCAGCTCATCCAGCCCGCCCGGACGGCGATTTCCGGTCCGGTAGACAACCCTTGGCACCATGCTGGCATAGGCGACGGAGTGCCTGAACTGCTCGCTGCGATCCTCGGTCAGGCTGAGGCCGGCGGCGGCCAGGTCGACCTGCTCCCGCTCCAGGCTGCGGTAGATTCCCTCCAGCGTGTACGCGGTCTCCATACGCAGGCTGACGCCCAGCTCCTCCGCCAGCAGCTGTGCCAGGTCGTGCTCAAAGCCTGCGGCGCCCTCCTTGTAGAGGTAGTAGGTGGTTGGGCTGTTGCGGCTGATCACGGATATCTCGCCCTCGGCCAGTATCTGCCGCAGCCGGTCGGACTGGGAGCAGCCGCAAAGGGTGGTCAGCAGCAGAGCGGCGAGCAGGAATCGGGTCGTCATCATGCAGGGATTCTAGCGGCGTAGCCGGGTCGCGAACAGCCCGGTGCGTGAAGTCACCGTTAAAGCTCTACAACAAGTGGACAGGGTGGGCCGGCGGCACCGGCGACTGCCTGCTATCACTCATTCAGGGTATTTGGTCGCGGCGGGTTCGGGGTAGGCTATGCTTGAATCAATAATCAGGAGTTCAGCCAATGACCTTGCCCGCGACGCCACTGACCCATCGTCCCCCCCTGCGCGCCCAGGATATCTACGACCGGGTGCTGGCGCTGGGCGACCTGTTCCGCCGTAACGCCCCCGAAGCACGCAAGATCCGCCGGGTGCCACAGGAAAATATCGACGCCCTGCAGGAAGCGGGTTTTTTCCTCGCGCTGCAGCCCCGCCGCTGGGGTGGCCACGAGGTGGATCCGCAGGACTTCTTTCGCATGCACCTGGCTATTGCAGAGAACTGCATGTCCACCGCCTGGGCGTCCGGCATCGTCGCCGTGCACGCCTTCCAGTTGGCGCTGATGGGGGAGCAGGCGCAGGAGGATGTCTGGGGTGATGACATTCACACCCGCATCTCGTCCTCTTATGCGCCGCTGGGCAAGGTGACCGAGGTGGAGGGTGGTTTCCGCCTCAGCGGTCGCTGGGGGTGGAGTTCGGGGTCCGACCACTGTACCTGGGTCTTCCTCGGCGCCATTTGTCCGGATGGTGGCTTCCGCAGTTTTCTGGTGCCCCGGGGCGATTACGAAATCGTGGACACCTGGAGCGCCATGGGCTTGCAGGGCACCGGCTCCAACGACATCGTGGTCGACGACGCCTTTGTGCCCGACTACCGTACCCACAAGGCGGAGGACGGTTTTCTCGGCACCAACCCCGGGGTGACAGCCGACAGCGCGCCCCTGTACCGCCTGCCCTGGGCCCAGCTGTTCGTGCGGGTGGTGTCCACCCCGGCAATCGGTGCCGCCCGGGATGCCCTGGACCTCTATCGCCAGCTGGTGGTGGGGAAGGCCAGCGGCGATTTGACCAAGCTCGCGGGGGACACCGCGACCCAGGAGCGAATCGCCGCCGCGATCACGAGTATCGATGAAATGGAGGCCATCCTGTTCCGCAATTTCGACCGGATGATGACCCAGGTCACCGCCGGCGATGAAGTGCCCGTGCTGGAGCGCATCAAGTATCGCTACCAGGCCTCGCTGGTGATCGAGCGCTGCATGGCGGTGGTAGACAGCTTGTTCTCCTCCGCCGGCGGCGGATCGGTGTTCCTGGGCAGCGAAATCCAGCAGCGGTTCCTGGATATCCACACCGGTCGGGCTCATGTCGCCAACAACCCCACCTCCTTCGCCCGTAATCTGGGCTCGGTGCTGCTGGGCAACGACAGCAAGGACTTCTTCGTCTAGCGCCTGGCGGGGGCGCCGGCGGGTGAAATTGCCCGCGATTGCCGGTTACCGGCGGCGCCGCTATCCCGTACAATGGCGGGCTTTCAGAAGACCTCTCCTGGAGCTCGCCCCTGCATGCTGATTTTGCGCGGTGCCCCGGCGCTGTCCCCGTTCCGGCGGGACAAGCTGGCACAGAAACTCTCTGCTATTGACCCCGCCATCCGTCTCCTGCACTGCGAATGGGTGCACTTCGCTCACACCCGGGAAGCCCTCACTGAGGAGCGCCAGGGCTTGCTGCGGCAACTGCTGCACTACGGGCCCGGGGACGAGGCTGGGGAGCGGGACACCGGCGATGCCGAACTGCTGCTGGTGGTGCCGCGCCCGGGGACCATTTCGCCCTGGTCCAGCAAGGCCACCGATATCGCCCACAACTGCGGTCTGGGGGAAGTCCTCCGCCTGGAGCGGGGCACGGCCTGGTACCTTGAGCTGCCCCCGGGCTTGCCGGAGGTTGCGCGCGGGCAGGTGGTATCGGCGCTGCACGACCGCATGACCGAATCCGTGCTGCCTGCCCTCGAGGCCGCCAGTGCCCTGTTCCGGGTGCAGGAGCCCGCGCCCATGGGCTCGGTCGACATTCTCGGCGGCGGTCGCGCGGCCCTGGTGGCCGCGGACGCGAGCCTGGGCCTGGCGCTGGCGGAGGACGAGGTCGATTACCTGGTGCAGGCCTTCACCGGCCTCGGCCGCAATCCCAGCGACGTCGAGCTGATGATGTTCGCCCAGGCCAATTCCGAACATTGCCGGCACAAGATCTTCAACGCCAGCTGGACCATCGATGGCGTCGCCCAGGACCGGTCCCTGTTCGGCATGATCCGCAATACCCATGAACGCGGCGGCGAGAATGTGCTCTCCGCCTACTCCGACAATGCCGCCGTGGTCGCAGGTCACCACGCCGGGCGCTTCTTCCCGGACCCGGAGACAGCGGAGTACGGCTTCTCCCAGGAGCCCATCCACCTGTTGATGAAAGTGGAGACCCACAACCATCCCACGGCCATCGCCCCGTTCCCGGGCGCAGGTACCGGCGCCGGAGGCGAGATACGCGATGAAGGCGCGGTGGGCCGCGGGTCCAAGCCCAAGGTCGGGCTGACCGGTTTTTCCGTGTCCAATTTGCAGATCCCCGGTTATCTCCAGCCCTGGGAGTCCGACTACGGCAAGCCGGGGCGCATCGTGTCGCCGCTGGAGATCATGCTCGAGGGGCCGATTGGCGGTGCCGCCTTCAACAACGAGTTCGGCCGCCCCAATCTGTGCGGCTACTTCCGCAGCTTCGAGCTGGATGTCCCGGGAGCTGACGGCAGCGAACGCCGCGGCTATCACAAGCCCGTCATGATTGCCGGTGGCTACGGCAACATCCGCGAGGAGCACGTCGAGAAAGGGGAGTTCGCCCCCGGCGCGCACCTGATCGTGCTGGGCGGCCCGGCAATGTTGATCGGCCTTGGCGGCGGTGCAGCCTCGTCGATGGCCAGCGGCGCCAGCGCCGAGGACCTGGATTTCGCCTCGGTGCAGCGCCAGAACCCGGAAATGGAGCGGCGCTGCCAGGAAGTGATCGACCGCTGCTGGCAGCTGGGTACCCGCAACCCCATCGCCTTCATCCACGATGTGGGTGCCGGCGGCCTCTCCAACGCGTTGCCGGAGCTGGTCAAGGACGGTGGTCGCGGCGGCCGCTTCACCCTGCGCGATGTTCCCAATGATGAACCGGGGATGGCGCCCCTGGAAATCTGGTGCAACGAGTCCCAGGAGCGCTACGTGCTGGCGGTGGAGCCGGAGCACCTGGCCCGATTCGAGGCCATCTGCACCCGTGAGCGCTGCCCCTTCGCGGTGGTGGGCGAAGCCACGGCGGAGCAGCATCTGACCCTGGCGGACAGCCACTTCGGCAACGCCCCCGTGGACCTGCCCATGTCCGTGCTGTTCGGCAAGCCCCCGAAGATGCAGCGGGAGGTGACCCGCCAGGCGCCGGTGCTCACGCCACCCAGCCTGGAGCTGCCGCTGCAGGAAGCGGTGGAGCGGGTATTGCAGCTGCCAGCGGTGGCCAGCAAGCAGTTTCTGATTACCATCGGTGATCGCACCGTGACGGGCATGGTTGCCCGCGACCAGATGGTTGGCCCCTGGCAGGTGCCCGTGGCCGACTGCGCCGTCACCACAGTGTCCTACGACAGCCATGCCGGAGAAGCCATGGCCATGGGTGAGCGCAGTCCCCTGGCTCTGGTCAGCGGTCCCGCCTCAGGGCGGATGGCGGTGGCGGAGGCGATCACCAATATTTGCGCCGCACCCATCGCGGCCCTGCAGGATATCAAGCTGTCCGCCAACTGGATGTGCGCCGCCGGCCACGGCCGCGAGGACGAGGTACTGTTCGATACCGTGCGGGCGGTGGGCATGGAGTTCTGCCCGGCACTGGGCATCACCATCCCCGTGGGCAAGGACTCCATGTCCATGCGCACCACCTGGCGGGAGCAGGGGGAGCAGCGGGCAGTGACCGCCCCGGTGTCATTGGTGGTTTCCGCCTTCGCCCCGGTGACGGACGCACGGTTGGCGGTCACCCCGCAGCTGCGGCCCCGCGATGACGCGCAGCTGTGGCTGCTGGATCTCGGTCGCGGCGCCGGTCGCCTCGGCGGCTCGGCACTGGCGCAGGTCTGTGGCCAGGTGGGCGACAGCGTGCCCGACATCGCCGACCCGGAAGATCTGGTCGGGTTCTTCACCCTGGTGCAGGAACTGCTGCAGGAGGGCAAGCTGCTGGCCTACCACGACCGCTCGGATGGTGGCCTGCTGGTGACCGCGCTGGAAATGGCCTTCGCCGGCCACTGCGGGCTGGAGCTGGATCTGTCCGCTGTGGCTGGCGCACCATTGCAACAACTGTTTGCGGAGGAAGCCGGCGCCGTGCTGCAGCTGGCCACCGCCGATGTGCCGGTACTGCGCAAGCGCGCGCAGGAACTGGGTCTGGAAGCCTGCCTGCAGCCGCTGGGTCGCGCGGTGACGGGTGACGACGTAACCATCAGCGCGGCGGGTACGCCCCTGCTGCGGGACAGCCGCAGCCGCCTGCAGGCATTGTGGGCCCGCACCAGCTACGAAATCGCGGCGCTGCGGGACAATCCCGACTGCGCCGTGGAGGAGTTCCAGCGCATTCTGGCGCCGGATCCGGGGCTCTCGGTCCGCCTCGGTTTCGATCCGCGGGAAGATATCGCCGCCCCGTACATTGCCACCGGTGCCCGGCCGCGGGTGGCCGTATTGCGGGAGCAGGGCGTCAACGGCCACGTGGAGATGGCGGCGGCCTTCCACCGCGCCGGTTTTACCCCGGTGGATGTCCATATGAGTGACCTGCACGCCGGCACCCGCTCCCTGGCGGAGTTCCGGGGCCTGGTGGCCTGCGGCGGCTTCTCTTACGGGGACGTACTGGGCGCCGGCGAGGGCTGGGCCAAGAGCATCCTCTTCAACCCGGCGCTGCGCGACCAGTTCACCGCCTTCTTTGCCCGGCAGGACAGCTTTACCCTGGGGGTGTGCAATGGCTGCCAGATGGTGTCCACCTTGCGCGAGCTGATCCCCGGGGCGGAGCACTGGCCGCGCTTTGTGCGCAATCGCTCCGAGCAGTTCGAGGCCCGCCTTGCCCTGGTGCGCATCGAGCGGAATCCATCCATCCTGCTTGCCGATATGGCCGGCTCCCACCTGCCTATCGCGGTGGCCCACGGCGAGGGGCGGGCGGAGTTCGCCGATGCCGGGTCCCTGTCGGCCTGTGAGTCCAGCGAAACCGTGGCCCTGCGCTATCTGGAAAACGATCTGTCCCCGGCGGTGCGTTACCCCGCCAACCCGAACGGTTCGCCGGGAGGAATTGCCGGGCTCAGCAGCCGGGACGGCCGCGCCACGATCATGATGCCCCACCCTGAGCGCGTATATCGCACCGTCCAGCATTCCTGGGCACCGGAGGAGTGGGGCGAGGATGGACCCTGGCTGCGGCTGTTCCGCAACGCCCGGCGCTGGGTGGGCTAGTGAATTCCAGCCAGTCACGCCCCACTTGTGACCCCCCCCTTATTCTTTATAATGGCGGACTTTTCATTCCCGGCCCTGTCGCACCACCCGGTGCGCCGGCCGAGGCCCGCTTTTCTGGCAGAGCAAAACTATGCTGAACAAGTATCCATTGTGGAAATATGTGCTGGTACTGATGGTATTGGCCACCGGCCTGCTGTACGCCGCGCCCAATCTGTACGCGCCTGACCCGGCGCTGCAGATTACCGGGGAGAGTAGCGCGCAGATTATCGATGACCGTACCCTGTCCCGGGCCACCGCGGCACTGGAGGAGGCCGGGATCGAACATTTTGGCGAGCTGATCGACCCGAGCGGCCGCAATGCGCTGGTGCGACTGCGCGATGTCGAACAACAGCTGGTGGCCCAGGCCCGGGTGCAGCGCGCCCTGGGTGACGGTTTCATCATAGCCCTCAACCTGGCCCCGACCACCCCTGAGTGGCTCAGCGATCTGGGTGGCCAGCCCATGAAGCTGGGCCTGGACCTCAGCGGTGGCGTGCACTTCAAGCTTGAGGTCGACATCGACGCCGCCATGGAGCGGCGCCAGGAATACTATGTCACCGCCATTCGCCGCGCCCTGCGCGAGGACCGTATCCGCGGTATCGTCGATGGCGACGCCGAGGGCCGCATCGTTGCCCGCCTGCGCACCGAGGCCGATCGCGAACAGGCCCGGGCCCTGGTCGCAGACAACCATCCGGAGTTGACCCTGGAGCGCGATGGCGCCGGCGACAACTGGACCCTGACGGCGGCGATGACCGAGCAGATGCGTACGGAAATCGCCAACTACGCGGTGAGCCAGAACCTGACGACCCTGCGCAACCGGGTCAACGAGCTCGGGGTGTCCGAGCCCCTGGTGCAGCGGCAGGGCCAGAATCGCATTGTGGTGGAGCTGCCGGGCATCCAGGATACCGCGGAGGCCAAACGTATCCTCGGCACCGTGGCCAACCTCGAGTTTCGTCTGGTGGCCAACCTGGACGCGCCGGAATCCGAGAAGCAGCGCTTCGAATACCGCAGTGAGGACCGCGCGGGTTCTTTCGAGTGGCTGGAGCGGGACGTTATCATCACCGGCGAACGGGTCGCCAATGCCCAGGCCAGCTTCGACGAGAACGGCCGCCCCAATGTCCAGATCAGCCTGGATGGCGAGGGAGGGACCCTGATGTCCCGGGCCACCCGCAACAACGTCAAGCGGCGCATGGGGGTGCTGTTCATCGAGCGCAAATACCGCACCCGCTACGAGATGCAGGAAGACGGCAGTGAAAAACCGATCCAGGTGCCTTACGACGAGCGCAAGCTGCTGACCGCGCCGGTGATCCAGTCCGCCCTGGGTGCGCAGTTCCAGATCACCGGTCTCGACAGTCCGCTGGAAGCTTCCGAACTCGCCCTGATGTTGCGCGCCGGCGCCCTGGCGGCGCCGATCTCCTTTGTGGAAGAACGCACCGTGGGCCCGTCCCTGGGCGCGGAAAACATCCGTCTCGGGGTGAAATCGGTGCAGTTCGGCCTCGCCCTGGTGGTGATCTTCATGATTCTCTACTACCGCGTGTTCGGGATTATTGCGGTGGTGGCGCTGAGCGCCAACCTGGTGCTGCTGGTGGCCTTCATGTCGCTGATCGGCGCGACCCTGACCCTGCCAGGCATTGCCGGCATCGTGCTCACGGTGGGCATGGCGGTGGATGCCAACGTGCTGATTTTCTCGCGAATACGGGAGGAACTGCGGGACGGGCGCTCCCCGCAGATGGCGATTCACTCGGGCTATGACGCGGCGCTCTCCACCATTCTCGACGCCAATATCACCACCCTTATCGTGGCGGTCATTCTCTACGCAGTCGGTACCGGCCCGGTCAAGGGCTTCGCGGTAACCCTGTCGGTGGGGATAGTGACCTCCATGTTTACCGCGATTGTCGGTACCCGCGCCCTGGTCAACCTGTTCTACGGTGGACGCAAGGTCAGAACCCTGTCCATCGGGGGAGTGAAAGCATGAGAACGATCAACTTCATGGGCCAGCGCAAGGCTGCGCTGGCGCTGTCCGCGATCCTGTTGGTAGTCGCGATCGGGTCCTTGGCTACGCGCCAGCTCAGCTGGGGCCTGGACTTCACCGGTGGCACCCTGGTGGAGGTGCATTACAGCCAATCGGCAAATCTGGGTGAGATCCGGGACGTCCTCAACGCGGGAGGCTACGCTGGCGCGATCGTGGTCAGTTTCGGCAGCGACCGGGATGTCATGATCCGCCTGCCCCAGGGCCACGCCGACACCCAGGGCACGGCCCTGGTGCGCCTGCTCGAGGACAACTTTGACGGAGTCGTGGAGCTGCGCCGGATCGAGTTCGTGGGTCCCCAGGTGGGCGAGGAACTGCGTGAGCAGGGCGGGCTGGCGATGCTGATGGCGCTGGGCATGGTGATGCTGTACATCGGCTTTCGCTTCCAGTTCAAGTTTGCGGTCGGCGCAGTCGCCGCCCTGGTCCACGATGTCGTCATCACGCTGGGCTTCTTCTCCCTGATCGGCCTCGAGTTTGACCTGACCGTGCTGGCGGCGCTGCTGGCGGTGATCGGCTACTCCCTGAATGACACCATCGTGGTGTCCGACCGCATCCGCGAGAACTTCCGCAAGCTGCGCAAGGCCGATGCCATCGAGGTCATCAATATCTCCCTCTCCGAAACCCTGGGGCGCACCCTGGTCACTTCCCTGACCACCTTGCTGGTGCTGGTCTGCCTGGCGCTGTTTGGCGGTGAAATGATCAACGGTTTCGCCAACGCGCTGCTGGTGGGGGTGGTGGTCGGAACCTATTCGTCCATCTACGTGGCGGCCAATGCGCTGGTGCTGATGGGGGTGAGCAAGGAAGACCTGATGCTCCCCGTCAAGGAAGGCGCCGAGCAGGAAGACCTGATGCCGTAGCAGCGTGCAGACGTCCAGTCGGCACTGAATACCGGACTGGGCGAAGCGGCTTCGTAGCGGGGCGCGGCGTGGTTCCCCCCACAGCCAGTCAGGACACGCCGTAAATACGTCCATGTAGGCTCGTATCGCGCATCCATGCGCTCAACGGTCCTGACTGGCAGTGGCCGGCCCCACCCCGCTCGAGGTGCCGGCAACTTCTAAGTAGTTACCCGCCGCTGTGCCTGCTTTGGTGATAATGCCATAGCGGCGACGCGTGTAGACGTCCAGTCGGCTCCGACGGTAGGTCCTCAGCGTTGCCGGGGGGGCAGGACTGTGTGAGACATGGATGTCGAACACAAGCCCCCATGGACGGGTTCACGGCGTGTCCTGATCGCCCCTCGCCAACGCTGAGGACCGGATTCAGGCGACCAGCTTCGTGGTGTAAATCAGCGTGTCCTGATCAGCTCCCACGGACGCTGAAGGCCGGATTCACGCGAGGAATCTAGCTTCCCAGCAGCGGTTTGGTGACCTGCAGTACGGCCTTGAAGCACTTGGGGTTGCCGCAGACGATGTTGCCGGAGGCCATGTAGTTGTCCGATGCATTGATGTCGGACACCAAGCCGCCGGCCTCTTTTACCAGCAGGGCGCCCGCAGCCATGTCCCAGGGCGCGAGGCCGATTTCCCAGAAGGCATCGAGGCGCCCGGCGGCCACGTAGGCCAGGTCCAGGGAGGCTGCTCCGGCGCGGCGGATGCCGGCGCACTGGCCGGCGAGAACTTCGATGGTTTTGCTGTAGGGGACCAGGCGATCATCGCAATGGTCCTTGAAAGGTATGCCGGTGCCGAGCAGCGCGCCGTCCAGGCTGGTGCGGCTGCTGACCCGGATACGGCGCCCGTTGAGTTGGGCGCCGCGGCCCCGGGAGGCGGTGAATTCCTCGCGCCGAACCGGGTCGACGACAACCCCGTGCTCCAGTTTGCCCTTGTACAGGCAGGCGATGGAAACGGCGTAGTGGGGGATGCCGCGGAGGAAGTTGGTGGTGCCGTCCAGAGGGTCGATGACCCAGCGGTAGTCGGCGTTCTCGTCACCGGTGAGGCCGGTCTCCTCGCCCAGGATGGCGTGCTCGGGGAAGGCCTTGCGCAAATGGTAGATGATCTCGCGCTCGGCGTTGCGGTCGACATCGGAGACGAAGTCGTTGACGTTCTTCTCCTGTACGTCGATGCGGTCGAGCTCATCGGAAGCGCGGACGATCTGCTCGCCGGCCTTGCGCGCGGCGCGCAATGCGATGTTGACCATCGGTTCCATAACGGTGTCCTGGGTGGGCGTTTTCGGGCGCGGGATTATAACAGTACATCCCGCACTGATCATACCGGCAATCTGCTACACTTGCCGGCTTTTGCTGAGGGCGCGGCGCGCGCTAAAAACGGGCATGAATCTCGACAACATCCGCATCGTACTGGTCAATACCAGCCATCCGGGCAATATCGGCGGGGTTGCCCGGGCAATGAAAAACATGGGCCTGTCGCGGCTGGTCCTGGTACAGCCGCGCCAGTTCCCGGATGAGCAGGCCAGCTGGCGCGCCGCAGGTGCGCTCGACCTGCTGGAAAAGGCGATGGTGTGCAGCAGTCTCGATGAGGCCATTGCCGATTGCCAGTATGTGGTGGGCACGAGCGCGCGGGAACGGCGCATTCCATGGCCGCTGCTGGATCCGCGCCGCTGTGCGGAGGAAATGGCGTTGCGTTCGGGCCGGGAACAGGTGGCGGTGCTGTTCGGGCGCGAGGACCGGGGGCTTACCAACGAAGAGCTGAAGCGCTGCAACCTGCACCTGCACATTCCCTCGGACCCTGCCTACAGTTCCCTCAACCTCGCCATGGCGGTGCAGATCGTCTGCTACGAGCTGCGGATGCTGCTGCTTGCAGACACCCTGCCGGCCGCGGCGGAGGATCAGTGGGACGCCCCCTTCAGCACAGCGGAGAATATGGAGCGCTTCTACCGGCATCTGGAGGAGACTCTGGCGGCAATCGGCTTTCTCGACCCGGCGGCCCCGCGCCAGTTGATGGCCCGGTTGCGACGCCTTTACGGTCGGGTGCGCCTCGACGAGATGGAGCTCAATATCCTGCGCGGCATCCTGACCGAGACACAGAAGTTCGCACCGCCAACGCCCGGGGGCGGCGCGGGCGAAAGTTGATCAATTTGGTCGGTTATTGCATACTGCCGCTTTGTTCGAGTGGGTACTGCCATGCGGCTGACAACCAAGGGACGCTACGCGGTCACCGCGATGCTGGACCTGGCCCTCCACGGTACCGAGGGTCCGGTGAGCCTCGCGGAGATCTCCAGTCGGCAGGATATTTCCCTGTCTTACCTGGAACAACTGTTTGCGCGTCTGCGGCGCCGCCAGCTGGTGAGCAGCGTGCGCGGCCCCGGCGGTGGTTATCGCCTGGGGCGCAGCTGTGAAGCCATTTATGTCGCCCAGATTATCGATGCCGTGGATGAAGCGGTGGACGCCACCGGCTGCGGCGGCAAGGCCGACTGCCAGCAGGGTGAGGTGTGTCTTACCCATCACCTGTGGCAGGATCTCAGCGACCAGATCCACGGTTTTCTCAGCCAGATCAGTCTCGCAAACCTGGTGGAGCGGCGGGAAGTGCGCCACGTATCCTCGCGCCAGGACGCCCGTTCGCTCATCAATCCGGGCAGCCTGCTTGCCCTGCGGGAAATATGATTCGGCGGCCGCGGC
>NZ_JAVKCQ010000175.1:0-1607 GCF_040222615.1 Haliea sp. | reverse complement strand
CTCAACGATAAAGCCGGCGCTGCCGTCCTCGGCGGCCAGGGCCTCGCAGATACTTTCCTGGAGCTGGAGCAGATAGGCTTTTACGGCTTCTGGTTGCATGATTTTTCCGCTGGCAACTGCGATTTGCCGGCCATTATACGCATGCTGTCCCGCCGGGGCACCCGCATGGCAATGCACTCAGGATCGCAGCACCCGGTCAGTGAGCAGATCGCGAATCACCGTGGGGCGGTCGGCACCCCCCAGCGCCCCGGGCAGCACCGCATCCAGCTGCTCGCGAAAGTAGCGCTGCACCTGGAACTGCGCCCGGGCGGGGCGGCTGCCGGCGGGATTGGCGGAGGTGGAAACCAGCGCACCGCCCCAGGCACGACACAGCGCCACCAATCCTGTGTGAGCACTTACTCTCACCGCGACCCTGGAATTACCGCCGTGAATCCACGGCGGCACGCGATCATGGTGGGGGATCAGCCAGGTTGACGGCCCGGGCCAGGAAAGCGCGAGCTTGCTGCGCTGGGTCTCCGTCAGCCCCTCCAGCAGCGGGCCGAACTGGTCCATGTCCGCTGCCACCAGGATCAATCCCTTCTCTATCGGGCGCTGTTTGAGGTACAGCAGGCGCGCTACCGCCTCCGGATTGTCGGGGTCGCAGCTGAGGCCCCAGACCGCCTCGGTGGGGCAGGCGATCACACCGCCATCGGCGAGGGCGCACACCGCGGCGCGCAGTTGCAGGATGGAAGCCACGATCAGGCCCGCAGGGGGGCTGCAAGCTTCCCCCCCGCACCTGTGGCGATGGCTGCAAAGGGTCTGATCATGAGGGCTCCGGAAATGCGCGACGCGGCTGCTGCAAGAGGGCGCAATTTACCGGCTGGGTCCCCCTGAGGCAAGACCGGTTGGGCGGGGTGCGGCGGGGCGGAAAACAAACAAGCCCGGCAAAAACCGGGCTTGCGGCAACAGCCTGTGCCGTTGCTCAGGCTTTGCGCAGCTTCCTCAGCCCCAGACCCGCCAGCAAGGCTCCCATGACACCCAGCAGCCACAGTGGCAGCGCGGGAACCGGAACCGCACTGACAGCAGCAGTCAGTCTCGCGACAATCATACCGCCGAACAGGCTCCTCGACGAATCTGTATAGGACGTTTGGCCATCTTGCCAATCGGCGCCCGAGAGAAAGAGAACGCCGCTGCCCTGGGTGCGGTAGGCCAGGGAGACGCTGCCATCGTCGCGGGCCCCGAGCGCCACCACCGCGCCGCCTTCACCATCCACCACGTCCTGGAGGTCGGAACCACAGCTGTCTTCGGTGGGACCCACCGGGGTCAGCGGGTTCGCCAGCCAGAAGGGGTCCGAGGGGTTGAGGATCGTGGACGGCATCACGTTGTCCTGGCAATCACCAACAAACTCACTCGTGTAGGCAGTGCCATAAATCTCATTGTAGACGGCCTCCGGATTCTGGAACTCGGTGATAATGATGCCGCCGGCATTGAGGTACGCCAGCCACGCAGCCCCGTTACCCGCGATAGAGCCGCTGTTGCGTGTAACCAGCAGCGCCTGGGTATTGGCATCGGGCGCACAACTGAATACCTCGGTGAGTGGGGTGATACCCGAATAGAGAGCAGCACCG
>NZ_JAVKCQ010000174.1:0-2401 GCF_040222615.1 Haliea sp. | reverse complement strand
GTTCACCAGGATGGTGTGGCTGCCGATCACCGAATCGTGACCGATGTGCACATAGGCCATGATCAGGTTGTTGTTGCCGATGGTAGTCTCTGCCCGATCCTGCACCGTGCCGCGATGGATGGTCACGTTCTCGCGAATGATATTGTTGTCACCAATCACCAGGTAGGTTGGCTCGTCCCGGTACTTGAGATCCGGCGTGGCCTCGCCAATGGTGGAAAACTGGTAGATGTGGTTGCCTGCCCCTATTCTGGTCGGGCCCTTGATCACGACATGGGATTCGATCTTGCAGCCAGGGCCGATTTCCACATCCGGGCCGATCAGGGTCCACGGCCCCACCTCAACATCGTCGGCAACGCGTGCAGAGGGATCAACGATGGCGTGGCTGTGGATCATGGCTCAGCGGTCGGCGCAGAGAATGGTGGCGGAGGCACAGAGTGCGCCATCGACATCCGAGCTGACGGCGAATTTCCAGATTCCGCGGCGGTCCGACAGTATTTTCGCCCGCAGCATGACCTGGTCCCCGGGTACGCAGGGACGCTTGAAGCGCAGGTCATCGGCGCCCACGAAGTAGTACATGGAGCCGTCTGCAGGGGTCTTGTTCATGGACCGGAAACCCAGAATACCCGCGGCCTGGGCCATGGCCTCCAGCAGCAATACACCCGGGAACACCGGCTGTTCAGGGAAATGCCCGTTAAAAAACGGCTCGTTGATGGTGAGATTCTTGCACGCGACGATAGACTCGCCCAGATTGAGCTCCAGCACCCTGTCCACCAGCAGGAACGGATAGCGGTGCGGCAGGTGCTTGCGTATTTCCGAGATATCCATGATCAAACTTCAGGTCCCCCATCATTTCGGTTGTCGTTTTTCCAGTTCGGCGAGGCGCTTCTGGATGCTGTCCAGCTGGGCAAAGCGGACTGCACTGCGCTTCCAGTCCCGGGTGGAGGACATGGGCGTACCGGAAGAGTAGGAACCCGGTTCAGTGATGGACTTGGTCACCATGGTCATGCCGGTGATGTGTACGTTGTCGCAAATCTCCACGTGGCCGACCACACCAACACCGCCCGCCAGCGTGCAATTGGCGCCTATGATCGTGCTTCCCGCCAATCCCGTGCAACCCGCTATCGCGGTATTTTTTCCGATGTGGCAGTTGTGGGCGATCTGCACCAGATTGTCGATGATAGCGCCGTCCTCCACCACGGTATCCTCGAGCGCACCGCGATCGATGGTGGTGCAGGCCCCCACTTCCACCCGGTCACCGATGCGGACACCGCCGAGCTGGTGGATTTTTTGCCAGCCCGAAGCCGAGGGCGCGAAGCCAAAACCATCGGCGCCAAGCACCGCGTTGCTGTGGATCGTGCAGTGCTCACCGAGCCGTACGCCTCGGCCCAGCACCACGCCGGGATGGAGCCGGGTACCGGCGCCAACGTGGCAGTCGGCTCCAATAGTGACGTTGGCGCCGACAATGACGCCCGCGCCCAGTGTTGCCCCCGACTCGATGACCGCGTTGGGACCCACCGCCGCCTCGCCGTGGATGCTGGCGTCAAAAGCCACCACGGCGCTGGGATGCACTCCCGCTGGCGGGCGTGCCTCTCCGGCAAACAGCGCAGTGGCCCGGGCGAAGGTCAGGTAGGGATTGTCCGACAGCAGGCAGGCCACGGGGCACTGCCCGGCCTGCTCCGGACGCAGAATCACCGCTGCGGCATGGGTCCGTTCCAGCTGGGCCAGATACTTGCTGTTGGACAGGAAGGACAGCTGTTGCGGGCCGGCCAGGGCGAGGGTTGACAGGCCGGTGACCCGTACCTCCGGGTCACCGTCCAGGTGCACCCCCAGAGTCTCGGCCAGCTCTCCCAGGGAGTACACGCCAGTGATTACTCGGTGAACGCCTGGTTAAGCTTGTCGGTAACCTTGGCGGTAATACTGTAGCCCGCATCGGCGTGTATCACGGAGCCGCGCTGCAGCAACAGACCGATACCTTCCGTGGTGATCAGCTCCTGCAGGACCTCCTGTACCTTGGCCGACATTTCCTGCAGCAGCAGCTGACCCACTTCCTGCTCTGCCTGCTGCAGCTTGCCCGCCACGTGCTCAAGATCGGCCTGCTTGCTGGAGAGACGGCGACGGGCGGCGAGCTGCTGGTCCTGGCTCATCACGGCGGCGTCTTTCTGGAACTCCTGGACCATCTTGTCCAGTTCATCCTTAAGGCGATCAAACTCGGCCTTGTCGGACTTGTAGGCGTCGCTGCTGCGCTCCGCAGTAAGACGCTTCTGCGCATGGTCGGTCTGCAGAATGGCCTGTTCCAGGTTGACCACGGCAATCTTGCCCTGGGCCCAGCCGATAGCGGGCAGCAACAGGGCGGCACTCATCAGGACTGCTTTAAACACGTTAGACACAAGTATTCTCCAAT
>NZ_JAVKCQ010000173.1:0-8232 GCF_040222615.1 Haliea sp. | reverse complement strand
GGCTCCTGGCTTCCCTCGTCGGCCTCGGGATCGCGCTGGGCACTGTTGCGGGGGACTCTGGTGCGCGCGGATTGCTGCTGTTCGTCACCGCGCTGCTGCTTCTGTTGCTGGTCGTTGCCGGCTTGCTGCTCTGGCGGGCGCGGGCCAGTGGCGATAATCCGGCTGCCTTCGCCGGCATTGCGGCCGCACTGGAGCGGCTGGCGGAGGGCGATCTCACCGTTGCTGCGAGTGGCGACACGCCGACCGGCGCGGCCCTGGCAGCGCAATTGAATGCAGCGCTCGAGAAGCAGAGAGCGCTGGTGGCCAGCATCCGTGATCCTTTCGAGGGGCTGGTGACCGAGCTGCACAAACTCGGCAAGCACAGCAGTGACGGCGTGGAGTTCAGTGCGCGCTTCGACCGCCAGGTGCAGGATGCGGGGACCTCGCTGGCGCAGGACCTGCGCGCGGTCGAGGATGTCGCCGCGGTCAGTCAGCAGGCCCGGGAAGCCATGAACCAGCATCGCCAGCTGGTGAGTCGGGGCCAGGGTCTGGCAGCTGACATGTCCCGGGCTTCCACCGATGTCCGGGAGTCAATCCAGGAGACTTCAAAATCCGCCAAACGGCAGAGTGAGCTGATCCAGTCCGTGACCACCGCAGCTGAATACATCCAATCCCTCAACACCAAGATATCGGTTGTCGCCATCAATACCCGCATTGAGGCTGAGCGCGCGGGTGAACACGGGCGGCCTTTCCTGGGTATTGCGGAGGCAATCGGGGACCTGCTGCGGGAAGCCGAGGAAGAAGGTCGCAAGATCACTACCGAAGTCCGTCTGTTGCAGAATCTGTCGGCGGAAAACCTTAACAGCCTGGAGCACAGCGTGGGCGCCGTGGTGACGATCCTGGACTTCGTGGAGCGGATCGATGGTTCCCTTGAGGACATCAACCGGGGTGCGGGAAAAATGCTGGACGTTGTCGACTCCATGGGCTCTACCACGTCCCAGTCCGCGGAAGCCGTGCGCAAGCTCAACCTTGTTCTCGACAGTATCCGCGAGCAAAACCGTGGCCTGGGCGATAGCGCCGAATCGCTTCAGCAGGGGGTTGTGGCCCTGCAGCAGACCCTGTCCACCCTCGGGCGGAACCTGGCGCGTTTGCGTATAGACCACCGTGGTGGTCCTGCGGCCGGCACTCCCCGCGTGCCGGCAGATGGCTGAGCAAATGAACTACCCGCCGGGCACGAGAACCATTGACATCATCGGGCTACGCAGCCTGTTGCGGCCCCTGCTGGCGTCCATAGACCAGGTGGAGGCCGGCCTGATCGAGTACAGTCGGGATACTTCGCGCAAGCAGCCACTGCTGGAAGGCCTGTGGGCCCTGCACCATATCACCGCGGGCCTCGCCGCCGTCCGTCTGCACAAGGCAGAGATGCTGGCGCTGGAAATGGAACGCGGGTTCCTCCGCCTGCTGCGGGAACAGGTGGTCGCCGAACGGCGCAACCTCACCATGGGCGGATTGATGCGCGCCATCAAGACCCTGCCGGCCTATCTGGACCATGTCCAGCGGGTGCGCATCGATACCGGCAGGGGCCTGGAACCCTGCGTCAATAACCTCCGCCGCTGGGAGGGCGAGCGTATCCGGCCTCCCGCGCTGTTTTTCTTCATGCAGTTGCCGGAGGGTTGCGGGATCAGTGAGGGTGCGCCCGAGCCGGTGTCTGAAACTATCCGACGTAGCTCCGATGTCTTGCTGCCGCCCTACCTGCAGGGTGCGAAGTCGGCCCTGGGTCCACAACACAACGTGGAAAACGTGCGGACCGTGGCGCGCATCGCGCACAAAATGCACGGGCTGTTCCGCGGCACGGCCCAGGAGCGATTCTGGCTGCTGCTGGTGGGCCTTTGCGAGGCCATCGCCGGCAGGCTGGTCGAGCCCGATGAATGTATAGCGCGGATATTCAAGGCGGGAGCATTCATGATCAAGTACGCGCGCGAGCACGGCAGCGCCGCGGATCCGGCCATGGATTACGACAGCTACCTGCAGCAGATGCTCTTTTACATGGCGTCCTGCCAGGCCCGGCCGCTTTACGTCGGGCACATCTGGCAGGTGTTTGGTATCGACGACACCACTCTTCAGGAAGCCGGGAGGGGTCTCATTCACAACGATGCCCTGATCGCCGCGCTGGAAGGCGCGCGCGCGCTGCTGGAGGGTCTGGTGGGCAGGCTGCAGGCCGCCGACCTCCTCGCCGCCGTGGCAGGCGGCTCCGAACCGCTACCCGATCTCGACTCGGTTATCGAGGACATCCGCCTGCGCCTGATTGCGGCGGAGGAGATTGAACTCGCAGAGGATATGCAATCGGCTCGCGACCTGCTGCAACAGGTGTTTGCCGGTCGCTTTGCGCAGGAGGTGCGGCGCGGGCACCAGGTGGTTGCGACAATTGCCGGCGCCATGGTCGATGCCGAATTGGCACTTGATAACCGGCTGCGCCACAACGGCTTCATCCCGGTGGAGGTGAAGGCCTTTGACCACCTTGAGGGCCTTGTCACGACAACATTCACCCAGCTGACGCTGATGCAGGAGCAGCTGCAGCAGTCTCTGGACGCACAGACCCTGCTGGCTTCCTGCGAGCTGCTGGAGGTGATGGGTGAGGCTCTGGCTTTTGCCGCGCTGTCCAGGGAGGCGGCTGTCCTGTCCTCCTGTCTCAACTGGCTGCGCGGCGTTGGCGCCGGCGGTGAAATCGCCGCCGATACCCCCGGGCTGCAAGCCTTTGCCGACGCCCTGGTGTGGCTGACGCTGTACCTGGAAAAGCGCCTGCTCGATCCCGTGGAGGACTTCGGGGCACTGTTGTCGCTGGCGGAACAACGCGCGTCCCTGCTTGCGGCGTCCTCAGCGCCCTCGCCGCTGGCAGAAACGGCTCCGGCGCAACCAGTGCCGGCCGCCGCGGCGACGGACGAGACTGTTTCGGCAGCCTTCAGGGAGGTATTTCTGGAGGAGTCCGCGGAGATCATCGACCGGCTGCAGGCGCTGTTGCCGGCGTGGGAGAAGAACGCGGCGAAGGATGAACAGCTGCGGGAGATCCGCCGCCACTTCCACACCTTCAAGGGCAACGGCAACGCCGTGGGCCTCTACACCCTGGCCGAGCTGGGCCGCGATGTGCAGGACATGCTGGACCGGGTGCTGGAAAGCCCGGGGCCGGTCAGCGACGAGCTGCTTGGTCTGCTGCGGGAAATTGTGGCCGCCCTGCCGGGTCTGGTGGCCACCTGTGGCGGCGCCGGCGACTTCAACATGACTACGGTGCGCAGCCTTCGCGGCCGCTGCACCGGTTTGCGGTAGGGGCGGCGCCGATGGAAAGTAGAGACATGGACTCGACACCGGATGCCATCCTGGCCGAGCCCTGGGCCCGTGAACTGGCGGAGCAATGGGGAGAACAGGCTTTGCGCTGGCTGCTGGGCAGGCGTCTGGATGAACCGGAGGAGAAAATCTTCGCGCTGGCCCGTGATCGACAGCAGGCACCCGGCGCGGCGCTGACGGAGGAGGAGCTCCGTCTCGGCTCGCGCCATATGCTTGGGGGTGCAATGGCCGACGACCTGGCGGACTTCATTGAAGAAGAAATCGTCCTCACCTCGGTCGATGACTCAAGGGGCATTTACGGAGGGCAGTCTCGCGATGACGAGTCCCGGCAGGAGGGTGGACGGCATGGGTTCATCGCCGTACGCCATGTGCATGGCGCTGCCCAGGACCTCCCTGCCGCAGACCTCGGTCACCTTGAGGGCGTGGACCTGCTCAACCTGGGACCGCCACCGGAGATCCTCGTTCTCGACACCGCCAGCCAGGAAGCCGAGCTGGCCGCTGCGCTCAGCGCGGTAGTGGAAGCCCCTGAGGCCCACGCCGAAGCTGAAGCTGGCGAAATGCCGCGCGCGGGCGACATACCCGTGGCAGCGATTGCCGTGGCGGTCGAGTCGGGCCCGGCAGGGGAGCCGGCACTCGAGCCGGCGGATGAGGCGGTGCCTGAAGCCGAGCCGGCCCCGGCGTCGGAACCGGTGTTGGAGCGAGCGCCGGAGGAGGAACCGGAGTTGCAACCGGAACTGGCGCCAGCGCCGGTGGCCGTGGAAACCGCCACGGAGGATCTGTCCTGGTGTGTGCCCGGCGACATCACTTTCAACTACAGCACCCGCGGCAGCAGCGAACTGTTCAAGGATTTCCTCGACGCGTTTATCGAGGAAGCGGGCACGGAGATCGAAAAGCTCGAGGATGCGCTCGGCGCCTGGGAGCGGGACCCTGCCGCAGTGGACGCGCCGAAGACGGTGTCCCGGGTGCTGCATACGCTCAAGGGTATCGCCAAGGGTGTGGGACTGCAGCGCTACGGCACCCTGATCCACAATTTCGAGACATTGCTGGATCGTCTCCCCTGTCCGCCGGGCGGCGAGCAGCAGTTCTTCCGCATCGTCAACGCCTGGCTGGATTCCGCGGTGCGTGGCTACGATCACATCCAGGCTACCCGCAATGACGTTGCCAGCGAGTTGCCCGCCCGTACCGACGGTCCGGTGCCGGTGGTGCAGGCGGATGCCACGGTGGCCAGGCAAGAACCGCTGGCGGCAACTGACCGGCGCAAGGACCGGCAGCTGGCTGACGAGGGCGCCCAGGCCCTCGGCGCCCAGCAAACCATTCGCATCAGCCCCGACGCCCTGGACTACCTGCTCAATCTCGGTAACGAAGTGCAGAAACTTGGCGTGCGGGCCTCGCAGAGTACCCTGCAGAGCAAACGCGCGACCGGCGAGCTCCTCGGCCGGCTGGGCTCCCTGCGTACGCATATCGGCAGGATATCCGACCGGGCACTGCTCAGTGTCACGGCCCACGGCGGGCCGCCCAGCAGCAATCTCGACGCACTGGAAATGGACCAGTACTCGGATATTCACGAGGCCGCGAGCATCCTGAGGGAAGCGGTGGACGACCTCGACGAGCTGGCCCGCCTCGCCAGCCGCCACACCTCTGCCGCGGAAGCGTTGTTGAAACAGCAGGCGGGAATGGTCGGTACGCTGGGTTCTTCCATCCGCGCGGCCCGGGTGGTGCCGGTGTCCCGGTTGATGCCGGGCCTGCGCCGCATCGTCCGTACGGTCAGTGCCGAACTGGGCAAGGCGGTTACATTCAGGGTGCTGAGCGAAGCGGGCAAGCTGGACCGCGACAGTCACGCCTGCTGCCAGATTATCCTGGAACACATGGTGCGCAATGCGCTCGATCACGGCATCGAAGGGCCCGGCGACCGCGTCGCCGCCGGCAAGCCGGACACAGGCCTGATCAGCATCGACGTCCGCAAGCAGGGGGCTGACTACATAGTCTCGCTCAGCGATGATGGCCGCGGTATCGATCCCCGGCGCATGCGTGACCAGGCGCGCAAGAAGGGGCTGGATCTGGATCCCGACAGCCTCACGGACCGGGAGGCGCAGCGGCTGATATTCCACCGCGGCTTCTCCACCGCGGCGGCGATCAGTGAGATCTCGGGGCGCGGTGTGGGAATGGATATCGTGCTCGGTGAGCTGCAGCGGATCGGCGGCGATATCGAGATAGAATCCCAGCCTGGCCGCGGCACCACGTTCCGGATACGCATTCCCTCCAATATCAGCGTCAACGGCGCCCTGCTGGTCACGGTGGACGATGCCGCCTACGCGATTCCCTTCGACGGTTTGATTGGCGTCGAGCATGTGCCGGTGGAAGAGTTCCTCGATGCTGTGGAACAGCGCGCCCGGCTGCCCCTGCTGGGCCGGCGCTGTGAGCCCGCCTACCTGGCGTCCCTGTGCTCGGGCAGCCCCCTGCCCGACCGGGATCACTGGGGCGCCACCGTGCCCGTAATCATTGCCGGCAGCGAGCAGAACTATATGGCCATCGCCGTCGATCGGGTCGAACAGGCGCTGGAACTGGTAATACGCTCCCTGGGCAGCCAGTTCGCGGGCCTGCCCTGGGTCGCCGGCGGCACCACCAGTGCCGACGGCCGGGCGATCGTGGCGCTGAACCTCAATCTCCTGGCGAACAGCCAGCCGGAGCAGGGGCTGCGATCTCTGGCCCTGGAGCCGGTTGCCGATGTCAATCTGCTGGTGATGGTGGTGGATGATTCCCGCACCCAGCGCATGGTGGCCACCAGCCAGCTGCAGAGTATCGGCCTGGAGACGATCACGGCGGAGAACGGTCTCGCGGCGATGGAACTGCTGACCAGCTCCCACCGCCTGCCGGATGTCATCCTGCTGGATATCGAGATGCCGGTAAAGGATGGCATTCAGACCCTGCGGGAAATCCGTCGCTCGGAACGACTGCAGTCGATACCGGTGATCATGGTGACCTCTCGCACCGGGCCCAAGCACCGCGCCCTGGCGGAACAGGCCGGCTGCAGCGGTTATATGGGCAAGCCCTTCAATTTCCCCATGCTGGTGGAGCAGATCGCCCAGCTCACCGGCCACAAATTGCAGGTGTCGTGACATGCCTCAGGCAGCCGCCGGACCATCGCTGCACTGCGTGCTGCTGCCCTGCAGTTCCGGTGCGACCTGGGTGGTGCCGCTGAACAGCATCGCCGAGGTGCTTGTTGCCGGGGAAGTAGACTCGGGTCGCCTGCGCTGGCGTGACTGTGAGCTGCCTGTTTATCCGCCGCCAGAGCCCGGCGCGGGGCGCGGTGTGGGTATCTACGCGGTCATGCGCGGTCTGCGCGATTTGGCCGGCGGTCCCTGGGCGGTCAGTCTGCGCAACACCGGGCTGGTGCACAGGGGGCTGACAGAGGCCGATTGCTCCGAGCCTGCTCCCGGATACGATAATGGTGCCGCCGATACCCTGGCAGCCTTCGGGCTGGCGGGGAGCGGCTGCGTGGTGCCCGACCTCGGCGCCCTGCAGGAAGCCCTGGCGTCGGCGCCCGCTCATCCAGCCCGGTAAAAATCTGTCCGGGCGCGCGCAATAGCGGCCTTCAACCCGGCGATCATTGTAAAAAAATGGTCGTTCCGGGCGCTGTCCCGCGAATTACCCCCGAAAAAGCTTGGTAGCTGATTGTCAGGCAGCGGGCGCTCCTTTTTACTGAATCCACTGTCGAGCAGACAGGACACGAAATTCAGAGTCATCAAGGGGGCTACCATGCTGACCATTACTCCTACCGCTGCGCTGGAGCGCAGCCAGAGCCAGGACCTGGAAGTCTTTGCGGTTATCGACGGGCGCAAGGTTTTTCTGCCAGAAGATGCTCGCTACGTGATGCAGGATCAACGGGGCCTGTGGTTTTACAGCAAACGCAAGCCGCGTCTCTCTGAAGGGGACTGGACGCCGAACAAGACCAGCATTGCCTGTGTCACCGACCGGGGTTGTGTCCGGGCGCTGAAAACCGAACCCGCCAGCACCTGGCTGGAGACCTGTCAGCGCACCATCCGCATGGTTGCCCGGGACGGGCAGCGGCGCCCGGCGGACGACGCGGCCTGACACCTCAGGGGAGGCCCGGGAGATTGTCCCCGGGGTCTTCCTCCGCGACAGTTGGGGTGCCGAAGGCCAGGCGATCGGTGTCGATGTCGAGGTGCAGGGGTTCCAGTGCCGGCATGCTCTTGCTGGTCGAGGTTGACAATTGCTGGAAGCGGTCGACCTTGCCGGCGAGGCCCTGCTTGCCGCCGAGACTGGTGACCGTACTGTTGTAGTGATTGGCGGCTGCCTGCAGGCTGTTGCCGAGACGCTGCAGGCGCTCGGCCACGGTGCAGACCTGGTTGTAGAGGTCCCCCGCGCTGCGGCTGATTTCCTGGGCTTCCCGGTTGCCCCGCTCCACAATCCACAGGTTGGCCACGGTGCGCAGCACCGGCATCAGGGTGGTGTGTGACACCAGCACCACGCCGCGCTGGTAGCCGTAGTTGAACAGGTCGCGATTGTGCCGCATGGCCTCGATCCACGCGGGCTCCACCGGCATGAACATCAGCACGAAATCGGGGCTGCCCAGCCCCGGCAGGTTGGCGTAGGCCTTGCCCGCCAGGTCATCGAGGTGCTGGCGCACGGCGCGGGCGTGGGCTTCAAGCAGTGCGAGGCGCTGCTCTTCCGACTCCGCGGCGATGGCGCGCTCGTAGTCCACCAGGGACACCTTGCTGTCGATCACCAGGTGGCGACTGTCCGGGAGCTTGATCAGCACGTCCGGCAGCCGGCGCCTGCCTTCTTCATCGCGCATTGCGGTTTGGGTCTCGTAGTGCTCCCCCGCCACCAGTCCGGCCAGCTGCAGGGTTCGTTCCAGCTGCGCTTCGCCCCAGTTGCCGGTGGTTTTCTTGT
>NZ_JAVKCQ010000172.1:0-10217 GCF_040222615.1 Haliea sp. | reverse complement strand
CTCGCACTTCTTCGGGCCCCAGCGCCCGCGAACTGTGGGCATGCGCCTGGGAATGACCTGGGAGTAACTGCCTGCCAGGTGACAGGCCGGCGCCAGGCTGGCCTGCCACCTCATTCTGTTACAGGAATTCGACCTTGCCGGTGGCGACGTCATACATTGCCCCGACGACCACCAGCTTGCCTTCATCGACCAGCGTCTTGAGCAGCGGGCTGTCAGCCAGGATGCGCTGCACCGTCAGCGCTACATTCTCGTGCGCCACAGCGTTGACCCAGGCCGTATTGCTGGAGTCGCGAGGGCCTTCGGCAACGGGCACCGCTGCCACCGCGGGGTGAATGTGCGCCAGGTTGCTGGTCAGGTTGCCCAGCTCGACCCCGTCGCAGGCACCTTTGACCGCGCCGCACTCGGTATGCCCCAGAACCACGATGGCCCGGGACCCGGCGACGCCGGCCGCGAATTCCATACTGCCCAATAGCTCCGCAGTCACCACGTTGCCGGCGATCCGCGGGCTGAAGATATCGCCGAGGCCCTGGTCAAACACCAGCTCCGGCGGGACCCGGGAGTCGATACAACCCAGCACGATAGAATGCGGATACTGGCCGGATGCCGTGGCGGCAACCTGATCAGCCAGATCCCGTTGCAACATGGCGCCGGCTACAAATCGTTCATTGCCCGCTTTCAACATGGCCAACGCAGCGGCAGGTGACAGTGCTGCCTGCGAGGCCGCGGTCTGGGTCTGTGGCAATTCCAGCGCCTGAACTGCAGGCGCAACCAGGGCCAGTGTCGCGGTGACGGCGAGGGCCCGGGACAGGGACTTGAATGTCTTCATGCAAAGCTCCTTGTTCAGGGGGGGGGTATTTCCAAGCGCTGACACCTTACCGACTGGCTCAACATCGATCTATTCGAAATTCAAATTTTTTAACGTCGATTTTTTCTTATAAAGCGACCCCCGCAGCCCATCTCGCCGAGGAGCCACCACGGCCTGAACGTCCCGTTACTGCCCGGCGGCAGCGTGCGGCACCCGCCCGCTACAGGCAGGCGTCATACTCCAGCGCGGTCACCTGGCGGTCGAAGTCATCCATCTCCTGCTCTTTCATCAGGGTCATGACGCGCTGGAATTCGGGGCCGAAGTTGTCGCGGATAAAGGCGGAATCGCGGAACCGCTGCAGGGCATCCGGCCAGTAGCGCGGCAGTGACAGGGGTACCTGGTCATAGGCGTTGCCGGTGATCGGCGGCGGCGCCTCCAGCTGCTGCTCGATACCGGCGAGCATGCCGGCCAGGATCGCGGTCACCGCGAGGTGGGGATGGGCATCCGCACCGGCGACGCGGTGCTCGATCCGCGTGGCCGCCGGCTGGTCCGTCGGCACCCGCAGGGACACGGTGCGGTTTTCATACCCCCAGCAGGGCGCGAGGGGCGCATGGGTACCGCGGCGGAAGCGGCGGTAGGAGTTCAGGTGCGGGGCGAACAACAGCATGCTGTCCGCCATGTTTGCCATGCAGCCGGCGATGGCCTGGCGCAGCAGCGCTGTACCCTTGCCGGTGCCGTCATTGAAGGCGTTGTTGCCATCGGCATCCAGCAGGCTGCAGTGGACATGCATGCCGTTCCCCGCCAGCTCGCCGAAGGGTTTGGCCATGAAGGTGGCAAGCAGGCCCTGGCTGCGCGCCACTCCCTTGATCGCGCGCTGCAGCATCACCGCCTGGTCACAGGCGAGCAGGGCGTCGTCGTTGTGGTAAAGATTGATCTCGTACTGGGACGGTGCTCCCTCCTTGATCAGGGTGTCCACCGGCAGCCGCTGCATTTCGCAGGCGTCGCGGATCCCGTGCATCAGCTCCGACATGGACGCCATGGTATCGAGGCAGTAGGTTTGCCCCGCGTTCAGGCGCCCGCCGACCCGGTCGGTCTGGGTGTGCACAGGCCGGCCCAGGGCATCGGCCTCTTCCTGCAGCAGGTAGAACTCCATTTCCGTGGCCAGTACCGGCGTCAGTCCCAGGCGCGCGAAACGCTGCATGATGTTGCGCAGCATGAAGCGCGGGTCCAGCACGCCAGGGCTGCCGTCGGCCTCCCGCATCGACATCAGCACCTGGGCCGTAGGACGCGGCATCCACGGCACCCGCACCAGGGTGCGGACGTCTGCCTCGCAGTAGCCATCCCCATCGCCGCCATTGAATACCCAGGCCTCGATATCGCGGCCCCAGGTATCAAAGGCGACGGAGCTTGCCGGCAGCTTGACCTCGCCGGCAAAAACCTTGTGGATCTTGTCCCGGGTGACCCACTTGCCGCGCATGCCGCCGCCGATGTCGGGGAGCATGACCTCGAAAATTTCGATGTCGGGATTGCTGTTGAGGAAGGCCTGCAGGCTTTGCTGCACATCGTTCATGGAAAACACCACTTTAGGGGTAATTGCTTAGGCGGGGGGCTGTGCCACACTTGCTGACAACGTTATTAAACTACGCCGGAGTCGTGCGCGACTATAACACTTCCGGGTAGATACTCAGGACACCCAACATGACAGCTGAATCACAGGCACTGCGGGATCTGGATCGCTCCCACCACTTCCATCCCTTTACCGACCTGCGCGACTACGCCGCCCACGGCGGGCGCATCGTCAACCGGGCCGAGCACATCTACATCCACGACACCGACGGCAACAAACTGCTGGACGGCATGTCCGGGCTCTGGTGCTGCAATCTCGGCTACAGCCAGCACCAGATCGTGGAAGCGATCTACCGCCAGCTGCAGGAGCTGCCCTTCTACAACAATTTCTTCCGCTGTTCCAACCAGCCGGCGGTGGAACTGGCCCGGGCGTTGGTGGAGATCACCCCCGAGCGCTTCAATCACGTCTTCTTCACCAACTCCGGCTCCGAGGCCAACGACACCAACATCCGCCTGGTACACCGCTACTTCGACCTGCTCGGCAAACCGAACAAGAAACACTTTATCAGCCGCAAGAACGCCTACCACGGCTCCACCATCGCCGCCGGCTCCCTCGGCGGGATGAACGCCATGCACCAGCAGGTCTGGGGCCTGAACTACGTCCACCACATCAACCAGCCGCACTGGTTTGCCGAGGGCGGCGACCTGTCCCCGGACGAATTCGGGCTCAAGGTAGCGCGGGAGCTGGAACAGAAGATCGACGAGCTGGGAGAGGACAACGTCGCTGCCTTTATCGCCGAGCCTATCCAGGGCGCGGGCGGCGTCATCGTGCCCCCGGACACCTACTGGCCGGAAATCCAGCGCATCTGCGACGAGCGCGATATCCTGCTGATTGCCGACGAAGTGATCTGCGGCTTCGGCCGCACCGGGCAGTGGTTCGGCAGCGACACCTACCAGATCAAGCCGCAGCTGATGACCTTTGCCAAGGCCATCACCAACGGCTACATCCCCCTGGGCGGGGTGATGATCAGCGACCAGATCGCCGACGTACTGCTGGCCCATGGCGGCGAGTTCACCCACGGCCTGACCTACTCCGGCCACCCGGCGTCCTGCGCCGCTGGCCTGGCGACCCTGCAGACCCTGCACGCAACCAACATCATCCAGAGCGCGGCGGAAAACATCGCGCCGCATTTTCAGCGCCGCCTGCGGGAGCTGGAAAGCCATCCAATCGTGGGCCAGGTACGCGGCCGCGGCATGTTTGCCGCCGTGGAGCTGGTCCGCGACAAGGGCTCCCGCGAGCGCCTCGCGCCCGACAGCCAGTCCGCTGTCTACTGCCGCGACCGCGCCAACAGCAATGGCCTGATGGTGCGCCAGACCGGCGATGCCATGATTACCGCGCCGCCGCTGGTCAGCAGTACCGCGGAAATCGACATCCTGGTGGAGAAGCTGCACCAGGCGCTCGATGAAACCGCGGCGCACTATGGCGTCAACTAGCATTTCCCCTTAGCCTGGCTACCCCGCCGGGCTTTTTTTTGGCGCCGCCAAAGGACCACCGCAATGAGCGAGCAGATCGTGCACACCAGGACCCTGCGCCAGCGCGACATGGTACTGTTCACGGTTTCCGCCATCCTGCTGCTGGACACTCTCACCGCCGCCGCCTCGGTCGGTGCACCCAGCGTGTTCTGGTGGCTGCTGCTGGGGCTGGTGTTCTTCGTACCCTTCGCCCTGATCTGCGCCGAAATGGGCTGCGCCTACCCGGAACAGGGCGGGATCTACGCCTGGATCCGGGATGCCTATGGCGGCCGCTGGGGTGCCCGCGCAACCTGGTGCTACTGGGTCAACACCGCGGTGTGGATGCCGGCGATCTTCATTCTCTTCGCCGGGGTCTTCAAGCAGATGTTCTTCCCCGAGCTCAGCCTGGGATGGCAGATCGCCATCGGCATCGCCCTGACCTGGCTGGCGGTGGTGGTCAACGTGGTCACCCTGGAGGTCGGCAAGTGGATCCCCAACCTCGGCGCCATACTCAAGGTATTGATTTTCATCGCGATTATCGTTGGCGCCATCATCCACGTGGGAAACCACGGCATGGCCAATCCGCTGACGCTGGCGACCCTGACACCGGACTGGAGCAACAGCATTCACTATATCCCGGCCATCATCTACGGCATGCTCGGCTTCGAACTGGTCAGCGCCGGTAGTGAGGAAATGCGCGACCCGGCCCGGGACGTACCGCGCTCCATCCTGATCTCCGGCGTCATCATCCTGGTGCTCTATGTCTGCGGGACCATGGCGGTGCTGGCCGCCATTCCCGCCGCCGACATCAATCTGGTGGAAGGCCTGATCGACACGCTGCAACTGTTTTTCGGCGGCAGCGCCGCCGGCGCCATCTTCGTCACCGTCCTCGGCATCGGCGCACTCTACACATTCTTCTCCAACGGGGTGACCTGGGCCCTGGGCTGCAACCGGGCGGCGGCGGAAGCGGCCATGGAGGGCGAATTGCCGCGCATCTTTGCCTTCGAGAACAAGTCCCTGGGCACACCCATCGGAGCCGCGGTACTGATGGGCTTCGTCAGCACGGTGGTGCTGCTGATGTACGGTTTCCTGGCGCTCTCCAACGAGGACCTGTTCTGGTCCCTGTTTACCTTCAGCGCCGTAATCTTCCTGCTGCCCTACCTGGGTATGCTGCTGACCTTCCTCAAACTGCGGCGCACGGACCCCAACCGGCACCGGCCCTACCGCATCCCCGGCGGCATGCCGCTGGCCCGATTGTGCGCCTGGGCCTGCTTCCTGGTGCTGGCAGTATCTATCGTGCTGTTCGTGTATACACCCGCAGAAGGCGTGCAGTGGCCGGTCCTGATCGGCGTGATCGTGACCCTGCTGCTGGGTGAGGGGGTGATCCGCAGCGCCGAAAAGCACCGCGGGCGCTGAGCTCGCCGGTGAACGCCAACGGTTCTCTTGCCGGGCCTAACTATTCAGCCCCCGGCAGATGACCCCCGAACATGCGGCGCTTACACTTTCCGGCAATAACAGCCTGGAGGGAGCGAACAATGACAACGCAGCGGCAGCAGTTGAACAAAACCACCATGGGTATCCGCGAGGGACTGCCCCTGGTGGCCACCGGTACCGATATCGAGGGCTTGCGCAGGGATGTCCAGCGCCTGATGGACATCGAGGCCATCAAGCAGCTCAAGCACGCCTACTTCCGCTGCATCGACACCGCCAACCTGGACGAACTCGGCGGCCTGTTCCACGATGATGTCGAGGTGCATTTCATCGGTGGCAGCTACGAGTGGAAGGTCAGCGGCAAGGCCGACTACCTGGCCAATATCGGCCAGTCCTTCACCGCGCGCTCCATCGGTCACCACAACGGCCACCAGCCGGAGATCCAGATCCTCGGCGACGCCGAGGCCACGGGCATCTGGTATCTGGCCGACCACATGTGGCTGCTGGAACACAATGCACTCACCACCGGCACTGCCCTGTACTGGGATCGCTACGTCAAGGTCGATGGTCGCTGGCTGATCCGCGAGACCCGCTACGAGCGGCTCTACGAGATCAACGAGACCCTGGACAAGGCGCCCAAGCTCAGCTCCCACTACCTGGGTGTCCACGGCAGCTGAGGGACCGGCCTGATCCGCGGAGCCAGGCGGGGCGTAACAAAGGTCCATCCTCGTGGTCCAAATGGCATGACGACACCGCTTGCTGACAGCGCCGCCGCCCCCCTGCCCTTCGCCCGACAACTCAGCGAAAAGGCCTGGTTCAACGCGCTCTGGTTCCAGAGTACCTGGTTCTGCACGGTGCTGGGGCGCGATGACCTGCTGGCGGTCAGCCTGGGGCTGATCGGCCTGCACCTGTTGCTGGTACCACGGCGGCGCCTGGAAATGCGCCAGCTGGCCCTGCTCGGGGGCATTGGCATCGCGGTCGACACGGGGCTCAGCCTGATCGGTGTGTTCCAGTTCCAGGGCGGGATACTGATGCCGGGATGGCTCTGCTGCCTGTGGCTGGCCTTCGCCACCACCCCCGGGCGCAGCCTGGCCTTCCTCGGCGCCCGGCCCTGGCTGGCGGCTCTGGCCGGCGCACTCGTTGTACCCTTCAACTATTATGCCGGCTCCCGTCTGGGCGCGGTCGAGTTCGGCTGGCCCCTGTGGCAGAGCCTGCTGATCATGGCGCTGGTATGGTCCATTCTGTTGCCCGCGCTATACTATTTGTATCGGCGTTTTTTCAGCCCCATGGAGCTTGAGAGTCATGATCCGCTACCTGGCTAGTCTCGCGTTTTCCCTGGTCATTGCGGCCACCGCCGCGGCGTATTCCGAGCCGCTGCAAATGGTCGGGGAGGCCCGGCTCAACGTCATGTTCTTCTCCGTGTACGATTCCCGCCTGTACACCACCGACGGCCGCTACGAGCCCGACCAGCGCCCGCTGCGCCTGGAAATCGAATACCTGCGCAACATCAAGGCGAAGGCGCTGGTAGAGCAGACCGGGGCGGAATGGGATCACCTGCAGGTGAACCACCAGCGGCGCGACGCCTGGTTGGCGGAACTCACCGCGCTGTGGCCGGACGTGGGCAAGAACGATGTCATCGCCCTGGAACTTGACGCGCAGAATCGCAGTACTTTCTATCTCAACGGCGAAAAGCTTGGAATGATGGAAGACGCTGACTTTGGCGAACACTTTGTTGCCATCTGGCTGTCGCCGGATACCAGCCGCCCCGCCCTGCGCGAGGCCCTGCTCGGCAAACTCTAGAACGGCAGGCGGGCGACTATCCCCGCCAGGACATTCTCCAGCACCCCCCGCTTCGCCTCCACAATGGCCAGGGCGTTGCGCCCACTGAGCTGGCGCTGTACAGGATCCGCCAGCAGCGCCAGCACCGCATCTGCCAGACCGGCACTGTCCGCCACCCGGAACAAGCCGTTTCCCCGCTGCAGGGCGTCGTAGATAACCTCGAAGTTGAACACGTGCGGCCCGGTAATGACCGGCAGGGCCCAGGCCGCAGGCTCCAGCGGGTTGTGACCGCCGCGCTCGATCAGGGAGCCGGCTACGAAGGCCAGATCAGCCGCGCCGTACAGCAACAGCAGCTCGCCCATGCTGTCACCGAGGTACACCTGGGCTTCCCGGGCACTGTCACCGCGGGCGCGCCGGGCCAGCTTGAGGCCTGCCGCCGCCACCTCCACCGCCACCTGTTCGAAGCGTTCCGGGTGGCGCGGCACCAGGATCAGCAGCGTTTCCGGGTAGTGGGCCAGCACCGCCCGGTGGGCGGCCAGGATCTGGCTGTCCTCGCCGTCGTGGGTACTGGCGGCAATCCACACCGGCCGGCTGTCGCCCAGGGCCTGGCGCAGACTGGCGGCCTGGCGACGCAACCCGGCGTCGATCTCGACATCGAACTTGATACTGCCAGTGACAGTGACCGTCTGCGCCGAGGCGCCAATGTCGACGAAACGGCGCGCATCTTCTTCCGCCTGGGCGGCGATCCAGTCCAGGCTCGCCAGCATCGGCCGCACCAGGCCACCGATACGTCGATAGCCGCGGGCGGAGCGCGCCGACAGCCGCGCGTTGACCAGCATGACCGGGATGCCCCGGGCGCGAGTCAGGCCGACCATGTTCGGCCACAGCTCGGTTTCGAGTATGACCAGGGCCAGGGGCCGGGCGCGGTCGAGGAAGCGACGCACCGAACCGGGGGTATCGTAGGGAGAGAACGCCACCTGCACCCGCCCGCCAAACAGGGCGCGGGCCCGGGCGGCGCCGGTGGCGGTCATCGCCGTCATCAGTATCTGCTGGTCCGGATAGGCCCGGAGCAGGGCCTTGACCAGGGGGACTGCGGCGATGGTTTCGCCCACTGACACCGCATGGATCCAGATCACCTGCCGCGGCGCGGACTGCAGGTAGCCCAGGCGCTGGCGCCAGTGACTGCGGAGCCCGGGATTGTCACGACCGGACCACCACAGCTGCAGCAGCACGAAGGGCAGGGCCAGGCGAAACAGCAGGGAGTAAAGCGCGCGCAACATGACAGGTCCGCAACCGTGAGCAGAGGGCATTCTACCGAAAGCGGCAGGCAACTGCTGCCGAAGTATTCCCGCCGACCGCGATCGGGCTGGTAAACTTGCGCCCTGAACCGCAACCAGAGTGAGCACCCCGCGACGTGAGCAAGCGCCGGAAAATGCCCCGCGATACCCGCTACAGCCGCTACCTGCATCCGCGCTGGTGGCCCACCTGGCTGCTGGTCGGCCTGATGTGGCTGTTGGCGCAGCTGCCGCTGCGGGCCCAGTGGTGGCTGGGCAAGGGGGTCGGGGATCTGGCCTGGCGCCTGCTGCCGCGGCGGCGGCACATCGCCGAGGTAAACATACGCCTGTGTTTCCCCGAGCTGACGGCGGAGGAGCAGCGCGTGCTGGTGCGCCGCGCCTTTCACTCCAACGGTATCGGCATCCTGGAAATCGGGCTGGCCTGGTTCCGCAAGCCCGAGCACTTCCTGCGCCACACCCGTGTGCACGGCCTCGAGCATGTCGAGGCCGCCTTCGAGCGCGGCAAGGGCATTCTCGTGCTGGGCGGCCACTACAGCTCGCTGGATCTCTGCGGCACACTGGTCACCTGCTTCGTTGAGGCCGACGTCATGCAGCGCGACCACAACAACCCCCTGCTCAACGCGTTCATGACCCGGGCCCGGGAACGTCACTACGGCGCCGCACTGTCGGCCAAGGATCTGCGCGGCCTGCTGCGAAGGTTGCGGGAAAACCGCATGGTCTGGTATGCCACCGACCAGGACTACGGACGCAAGGGCATTGTGTTCGCGCCCTTTTTCGGTATCGCCACTGCCTCCATCACCGCCACCTCGCGCATCGCCGAACACAGCGGCTGCACCGTGCTGCCTTACAGCCATTTCCGGCGCGGCGATGCGGTGGGCTACGACATTTACTTTCACCCGCCGCTGGAGAACTTCCCCTCGGCCGATGACCTGGCGGACGCGACGCTGGTCAACGCCACCATCGAGCGGGAGGTCCGGCGCCATCCGGAGCAATACCTGTGGATGCACCGGCGCTTCAAGACCCGCCCCTCGGCGGATGATCCCGACCCCTACCGCAGCAGCCAATAGCCTTGCCTGTCCCGGGATGGTAGTTTTTGCCCACTGACCCTGCACCTGGAGCCACCCGCACCATGGCCATCACTCGCGCGCGACTTCTCATCGGCCTGATCCGGCTCGTCAGCAAGCTGAGCCTGCCCGCTGCCCAGCGCCTGGGCAGCGCCATGGGGACTCTGGCCAGCTGGCTGCCGAATCGCTCGCGCCGGGTCACCGAGGTCAACCTGCGGCTCTGCTTCCCGGAACTCAGTGCGGAACAGCGCCAGCGACTGGTCCGTGACAGTTTGCGCCACACCGGCCAGGTGGGCATGGAGATCCCGTTGATCTGGGAGTGGCCGGTACCACGCTGCCTGGCGCTGGTGCGCGAGGTCGAGGGCGAGGAACTGCTGACCGAGGCCCGCGCCAGCGGCAAGGGGCTGCTCCTGCTCGCCCCCCACCTGGGCAACTGGGAAATGTGCGGCCTGTATTTTTCCTCGCGCTACCGCATGGCGGCACTCTACAGCCCGCCCTCCCTGCCGGGCTTCGAGGCCTACATGACCGCCCAGCGCGGCCGCCAGGGCACCGAGTACGTGCCCGGTGACCGCCGCGGGCTCAGTCGCCTGATCGGTATGTTGCGGGAGGGCGAAGTCGCGGGCATCCTGCCGGACCAGAGCCCGCGGGCCGCGGGCGTTGCCTATGCGCCCTTCTTCGGCATCGAGATCCGCACCATGACCCTGGTTTCGAAGCTGCTGCAGAAGTCCGGCGCCATCCCGCTGATGACCTGGTGCCAGCGGCTGC
>NZ_JAVKCQ010000171.1:0-20359 GCF_040222615.1 Haliea sp. | reverse complement strand
TGATTTCCGTTTCGGCAATTCTCATGCTGGCGGTCAGTCTGCTGCTCTTTCGCCTGATGAAAAAAATGCGCCGCAAAGCACTCGCACTGGTGCTGGAGCGACGCTTCCGGGTGGTCGTCTGCGCGATACTGGTGTTTGCCGTGACCGGCGGATACTGGTACCTGAGGAATTACCTGCTGAGCGGGGATCCGGTACACCCGGTGGGTGGTCCCGTCTTCGGGTTCTGGCTGTGGGATGCCGGCGACCTGGCCAGTCAGTTCGACGACATCGGGAGGGCCGCCTTGTGGCGGCACTGGGTGTATTTGCCAGCGCTGCTGGCGGTATTTCTCTGGCGGCAGAGCTCGCCATTCCTGCGCGGGTTGGTAGTCTGCGCAGCCGCCTCCCTGCTGATCTGGTACGCGGGCTCTGCTTACTGGCGATACGCGGTGCCAATCTACCCCATGCTCGCCCTGCTGACGGCCTGGGTAGGGACCCAGCTGTGGCCGGTTACAGCCTCGGCGATACTCTGGAGGCGTCTGCCGAGGGGCGCGGGTGTTGCCTTGTTGCTGGTGCTGTTGCTGGCTTCGGGCCTGCAGTTGGCGAAGGAGCTGTCCAGGCTGCATCCCGACGGCGAGAGCAGGGCGCGGTATCTTGTCGCTGAGCACGCGGGCCATGCGCTGCTTGCCTCGCTCCCCGAGCTGCCCGGTCGAGTCCTCTACCAGCTGGGTTTTGAGGATCAAATATATTATCTTCCCAGCGCCACGATAGGCGACTGGTTCGGCCCGGCCCGCTATGCCGACGTCATGGCCTTGAGCGGGGATGCCCAGGCCCTGGCGCGGCACCTGGAGCAGCTCGGGGCAGACATGCTGTTGGTAAACCTGCGCCGCGCAGAGTTCCCCACGTTCGACGATAACCCGGGAATGGAGGAACATTTTCAGTTATTGGCGCGCAGCGATCAGGCCGCGCTTTACCTGCGGGTCGGCCCGCGGGAGCGCGGCCCGGTGTCAGTGCAGGGGGTGACTGGAAAATGAACAGGACGGTGGTGTGCGCTGGGTCCGCCAGTGGCGCCGAGAGGGAGGTACCGGGAATGAAATTGCGGTTGGCGGTTTTGATTCCATGCTACAACGAGGCGACGACCATCGGGCAGGTAGTGGGCGACTTCCGCCGGGCGCTGCCGGCGGCGCAAGTCTACGTTTACGACAACAACTCCGCGGATGAAACAGCGGCTGTTGCGGAACGGGAGGGCGCCGTGCTGCGGCGAGAGCTCATGCAGGGTAAAGGGCACGTGGTGTGCCGGATGTTCAGCGAGATCGAAGCGGATGTGTATGTGCTTGTGGATGGTGACGCAACCTATGACGCCAGTGTCGCCCCAGCCCTGGTGCGGCAGCTGCTGGCGGAACAGTTGGACATGTTGTGCGCCGCCCGGCGAGCCGATGCGCCCAGCGCTTACCGGCTGGGCCACAGAACCGGCAATCGGCTTCTGTCCGGCATGGTTTCCTGGATCTTTGGCAATCAGTTCAGTGACATGCTTACCGGCTACCGCGTGTTTTCGCGGCGTTTCGTAAAATCCTTTCCGGCCCTCAGCTCCGGCTTTGAAATAGAGACGCAGCTGACGATTCACGCGTTGGAAATGCGGATGCGGGTGGCGGAGGTGCTCACCGATTACTTCGAGCGTCCATCGGGCTCTACCAGCAAGCTGCGTACTTTCGGCGATGGCTGGAGGATTCTTCGCACCATCGCCTACCTGGTCAAGGACGAGCGTCCGCTCATGTTCTTCTCAAGCCTGTTCGCGGCACTGGCGAGCCTGTCCTTGCTGCTGGCCTTCCCTGTGTTGGTGGAGTTCCGTGAGACTGGCCTGGTACCCCGGTTCCCCACAGCAATCCTGGCCACAGGTACCATGCTGCTGGGTTTCCTGTGCCTGGCCTGTGGCATGATCCTGGACACGGTTTCCAAGGGCCGGCGCGAAGCCAGGCGGCTGCATTATCTGGCGACCCCCGCGCTGGATCCGGGCTCTGCTTTCGACCTCCCCGACAATCCGCCCCGATGACCGGCCTGCGCCGCCAGGCATGGTGTTTCGCCGGTATTGGCGCTGTCGGTTTCCTGGTCGACGCGGGAGTGTTGAGTTGGCTGGTCGCAAGCCAGGGCTGGGGTCTATACAGCGCGCGGGCAATATCGTTCGGTCTGGCGGTTACCGCGACCTGGTATCTCAATCGCCGCATCACGTTTGCAAGCCACGCAAGAGCGGGTCGCGGGCGCGAATACGGCCGTTACCTGTCGACACAGACGATAGGGGCGCTGATCAATCTCGGGGTCTATGTGAGTGTCATTGCCGCTGTGCCGACACTGGCTTCTTGCCCGGTCATCCCGTTGGCGCTGGGGTCCGCAACCGCGCTACTGTTCAACTTTGTCAGCGCCCGGCTGTGGGTGTTCAGTCACCGGGGTTGAATCGCCAAGAAAGCTGATCGTCACTACCGATGGTGCTTTTTATCCGTGTTCCGGTATCAGTATACTGTGGGCTTTCAGGCGTGGCATGCCGCGCAAACCGGCAGGGAACCAAACAATGAACGGTGCAGAAAGCCTGATAGCGACACTGGTCAACAACGGCGTCAGCATGTGTTTTACCAACCCGGGTACTTCGGAGATGCATTTCGTGGCGGCCCTGGACGAAGTCGAGGGAATGCGCTGTGTACTGTGCCTGTTTGAGGGCGTGGTCAGCGGCGCTGCTGATGGTTACGCGCGGATGGCGGGCGGGCCGGCCGCGACCCTCCTGCACCTCGGACCCGGCCTGGGCAATGCCCTGGCCAATATCCACAATGCCCGGAAAGGCCACGTGCCCATGGTCAATATTGTCGGTGACCACGCGACCTACCATCTGCAGTACGATTCGCCCCTGACCTCGGACATAGCCGGTATCGCAGGGCCGGTGTCGCACTGGGTGCGCGCCTCCACGGCCCCCGAAGCCATTGCCAGGGACGCCGCGGAGGCAGTGCGCCAGGCCGGAACAGGGCAGATTGCCACGCTGTTATTGCCGGCAGATGTATCCTGGGGTGACAACCCCGGTGGGGCCGAGGGCCCGGTGACCGTGTCCGGCCCGGCCCCGATTGCCGAAGATCGCCTGAGCCGGGCGCAGGAAATGCTGCGGTCCGGCAAGCGCACGGCCATCATGCTCGGCGGGCGGGAAATCAGCGGCGAGGTCACCCTGCTGGCCAGCCGTATCGGCGCTGCCACCGGGGCACGCGTCCTGACCGAGACATTCCCTTCCCGGGTGAGACGTGGCGCCGGCTCCGGCGTCGTGGAGCGCCTGCCCTACCTGGCGGAGCTCGCTATCGACAGCCTCAAGGACCTGGAACAGTTGATCCTGGTCGGGGCCGACAGTCCGGTGGCCTTCTTTGCCTACCCCGGGGTGGCCAGTGTGATCGCTCCCGGGGGCTGCGAGCAGCTGTTGCTGGCCGGGCCGGAAGACGATATCGAGATGGCGCTGGAGACCCTGCTGGAGTCTTTGGGCGCGGTGGACGCGGCGCCCTCGGTACATCCCTTGCAATTGCCTGACCTGCCCGCGGGAACACTGGACGCCAACGCGGTGGCGCTGGCCCTGGCTCACTTCCTGCCCGAGGATGCCATCGTCGTCGACGAGGGGATTACCGCGGGTCTGGCCTGCTTCCCGCTGACTGCCTGCGCCCAGCCCCACGACTGGTTGAACCAGACGGGCGGATCGATTGGCTGGGGCCTCCCGGCAGCCGTGGGTGCTGCGCTGGCCTGCCCGGAGCGCAAAGTGATCTGCCTGGAAGGTGACGGCAGCGCCATGTACACCATTCAGGCGCTGTGGACCATGGCGCGGGAGCACCTGGACGTCACGGTGGTGGTATTCAACAATCGCAAGTACAGCATTCTCGAGCTGGAGTTCCTGCGCACCGGGGCCCGGGGAGGCAAGCCCGGGCCCAAGGCCGCCAGTTCGCTGGATATCGGCAACCCGGATATGGACTTTGTCGCCATGGCCCGGGGCATGGGAGTGAGTGCCTGCTGTGCCACCACGGCGGAGGAGTTCAACCGCGAGCTGGAGAGCGCCCTGGCAAGCCCGGGGCCACACCTGATTGATGCCCGCGTTGCGCCGCTGGCCCTGGGGTGAGCTGACAGGGCCAGCGGGCGCTGGTGCCCCGGGTGCGCGGGGGAGGTGCCTGCGCTGGTTTCAGGGGGAGGCGAGCATACCCCAGTCGGATACCGGGTTCAGGGTCAGCCTGACGTTGTCGATCAGGCGGGTGGAGCCCAGGCGGGCAGCGGCGAGGATGGCAATTTCCTCGGTCTGTTCATTGACGGCACGCAGGGTACGCGCGTCGCGGATGGCGAAGTAATCCGGTTCGAAGCCCGCCTGCAGCAATTGCATACGGGCGTGTGATTCCAGTTGCAGGAAGTTGTCGAAACCGCAGGCTATGGCCTCGCGGCAACTCACCAGCGTATCGTGAATCAGGGGCGCCAGCCGGCGCTGCTCCGGTGACAGGTAGCCGTTGCGGGAGCTCTTTGCCAGGCCGTCGGTGTCGCGAGCCGTGGCGATACCCTCGATCTCGATGGGCATGCACAGGTCTTTGACCATTTTCCGAATGATGGACAACTGCTGGAAATCCTTTTCCCCAAACACGGCTACATCGGGTTGGACGATGTTGAACAGTTTGTTGACCACCGTGGTCACCCCGGTGAAGTGGCCGGGGCGGCTGCTGCCGCACAGGGTTTCCGACAGGTCGGGCACCTGGACCTGGGTCTGTAGCGCCATGCCCTCGGGGTACATTTCATGGACGTCGGGAAAGAACAGGTACTGCACGCCCTCGCTGAACAGTTTTTCCTTGTCTGCAACGAGTGTGCGGGGATAGGCATCCAGGTCTTCACTGGGGCCAAACTGCAGGGGGTTGACGAATATGCTGACCACCACGATGTCAGCGATATGCCGCGCCCGTCGCACAAGCTCCAGGTGCCCTTCGTGAAGATTGCCCATCGTCGGTACGAAGGCAATTCGCTGGCCCTGCTGGCGGCAGCCCCGGAGGGCTGACTGTAATGGTGCGATGCTGGTAAAAGTCCGCATATCTTCATGACCCCCGTAACACGGTAAGGGTGACGCAAGACCGGAGCAAACAGGTCGTTTGGTGCCGCAAATCGCTGCCGGAGCGGGAGCGGACCGGCAGTATGCCCCAAGCCAATGCCCCGGGCAATGGATGCAAAAGAAAAGTTAAGTGGGGTGTGTTACCCAAAGAAGCGCTTGGCAGGGCGGTAACAAAAAATAATAGTGAGCGCTTGCAAACCTGAGGCTAGGCTAGCTATAGGTGTGCTCATCCCGAGGATAGGTGCCGGATTTTACCGCTGTGACAAAGGCCTTGAGGGCGCCCTGGATGCTGTCGCTGCCCTGCATGAAATTCTGCACGAAACGGGCGCTGTGGCTGGACAGGCCGAGCATGTCATGCAGGACCAGGACCTGGGCATCGGTGCCCGGTCCCGCGCCGATACCGATTACCGGGATATCCAGTTTCTCGCTGATGTCCGTCGCCAGCGGCGCAGGTACACATTCCAGCACCAGCAGGCTGGCGCCGGCGTCCTGGATCTCCACCGCATCCGCAAGAATGGACTTGGCTTCCTTGGGAGTGCGCCCCTGTACCCGGAACCCGCCGATCGCGTTCACTGATTGCGGGGTCAGGCCCAGGTGGGCACAGACGGGAATGCCGCGCTCCACCAGCATGGAAATGGTATCCGACAGCCAGGTGCCGCCCTCGATCTTGACCATCTGCGCGCCTGCACGCATCAGGCGCGCGGCATTGTCCATGGCCACTTCCGGGGTTGCGTGACCCATGAAGGGCAGATCGGCAATCACCAGTGAGTCGGGGCCGCCGCGGCACACGCTCTCGGTGTGGTAGACCATGTGGTCCACGGTGACGGGAATAGTGCTGTCGTGGCCCTGCAGTACCATGCCGAGTGAGTCGCCGACGAGAATGGTCTCGGCGCCGGCTTCGGAGACAAGGCGGGCAAAGGTGGCGTCATACGCTGTAATGCAGACGAACTTCTCCCCCGCCGCCTTCATCTTGTCCAGGGTGCTGATGGTGATCTTGCCCATACGTCGCATTATCCAAAGAACGTGGGATTGAAGTAGTGGCGGCCGCTGCGAATATCCAGAAGATAATCGACCAGGTGCCGGTAGTCCTGCTCGTCATTGGCGAGGTCGATCTCGCTGGCGTTGACGATAAGTAAAGGGGCATCATCGTAATACAGAAAAAACTCACTGTACACTTCGTTCAGACGCTCGAGATAGTCCCGCTGGATGGCCTTTTCGTGGACGATACCGCGAACGTGGATACGGTCCAGAAGGACGTCGGTGGGTGCCTGCAGGTAGACTACGAGGTCCGGCCGCGGGGGTTCGATCAGCAATTGGCGGTAGACCTTCTGGTACAGCTGGAACTCATCGCTGTCCAGGTTGACCCGGGCGAACAGCGGGTCTTTTTCAATCAGAAAGTCCGCTACCCGCACCGGCGCGAAGATGTCGGTCTGGCGCAGATCCTCTATCTTTTGCGCCCTCTGGAACAGGAAAAACAGCTGGGTGGCCAGCGCCGCGTGGCGGCGGTTGCCGTAGAAGCGTTCCAGGAAGGGATTGTGGTCTGCATCCTCGAGCAGGGTGTCGTGGCCAAAGGTGGCCGCCAGGCGCCGGGCCAGGGTGGTCTTGCCCACGCCGATCGGGCCTTCCACGGCAATATAGGGTGGCGGGGTTCGGCCTTTCAGGTCAACGCCGGTCGGTGGCTTGTCTGTGTTCAAGGCCGGAGCTCCCGTCAGTGCTGCAGGTGGTAGTTGAGTGCCAGGCCGGTGTCAGCCAGTCCGTCGGTGGAGCAGCGGGACAGCAGCGCCGCCAGTGTGTCGCCGCCGGGAAGTACCCATTCCCGCGGACAGACTTCGGCGAGAGGATAAAGGACGAAATGGCGCTGCGCCATGGCCGGATGCGGGACCTGTAGCCTGGGTGAGCAGATCTGCTGGTCGCCGTACAGAAGGATGTCCAGATCCAGGGTGCGAGGCCCCCAGCGGATGTTGCGCTCTCTGCCGCGGGCCTGCTCGATAGCCTGCAGTCGATCCAGCAGGTCTTCTGCCGCCAGCGAGGTGTCGAGCGCCACGACCGCGTTGAGATAGTCCGGCTGCTCTCCCGGGCCGACCGCGGCACTGCGGAACACGGAAGAGCCGGCGATGATGCGTACCTCCGCCAGCGCCGCCAGGGCATCGGTGGCAGCCTGCAACTGCTGCGCCGGATTCTCGAGATTGCTGCCGAGCGCGATGTAGGCGACCGGCATCAGGAGGTGGCGGGGCGCCGCTTGCGCGGACGGCGCCGACGCGGTCGATTGCCTGCGCCATCGTCGGGCTCTTCGCTGTCAATCATGGGCAGGTTCTGGTTCTCGGGCAGGGTCTGGAACTCGGTCCAGAAAGCCCCCACATCCCCGGTCTCTTCCCCCGCCTGCTCGCGCAGCAAGAGGAAGTCGTAGGCGGCACGAAAACGGCGATTCTGCAGCAATTCCCGGGCCTTGCGGCTGTTGCCTCGCTGCAGGCGCAGCTGGAATTCCCAGATCTCGCGCATCGGCATGGTGAAGCGGCGCGGAATGGCGAGCGTCTGCACGGCGCTGGCGATGACCTGCTGGGCCGCATTGTGCATGGCCGTCATCGGCGGGTCGCCCCGGTCGCGCAGCTGGTCCGCCAGGCGGTCCACCACGGGCCACAGCAGGGCCGCCAGCAGGAACGCCGGAGTGATCGGTTTGTCGTCGCGAATCCGCTGGTCGGTGCTGCGCATGGCTGCCTCCACCAGCCCCCTGGACACGCTGTCCTGGCGTATTTCATAGTCGCTGTCGGGAAACAGGTAGCGCAGCAGGTCGTGTTCCAGCAGTTGCTCCAGGGTGCGCTCGGCATACCCGGAGGAGAACAGCTTGAGAAATTCATCAAACAGCCGCGCGGCAGGGATTTCCCGCAGCAGGTGGGCGCAGCGCGGGATGGCAGCGGCAGTTTCCGCCTCGACAGTAAACTCCAGCTTGGCCGCGAACCGCGCCACGCGCAGCATGCGAACCGGGTCCTCGCGAAAGCGGACTTCCGGATCCCCGATAATACAAACGCTGCGCCGGAGCATGTCTTGCATGCCGTGGACGTGGTCATAGACCGCGAAGTTGGCGGCGTCATAGTAAAGCGCGTTCACGGTGAGGTCACGCCGGACGGCGTCCTCTTCCAGCGTGCCGAACACGTTGTCGCGCAGCAACAGCCCCTGATCGGATTGATGCGACTGGGACTTGCCGCGGCTGGTATCGGGTTCGCTGTCATGGTGGCCGCGGAACGTCGTCACTTCTATGACTTCGCGTCCGAAGCGCACATGGACGATGCGAAAGCGTCGGCCAATGATGCGGGAACTGCGGAATATCGCGTGTACTTCCTCCGGTGTCGCATCTGTGGCGACATCGAAGTCCTTGGGATGGCCGCCCAGCAGCAGATCGCGCACGGCGCCGCCGACCAGATAGGCCTGGTGGCCGTTGCGACGCAGCTGCGCCATGACCTTCAGTGCGCCGTCACTGATGTTCTTGCGGGATATGCAGTGCTGATCCCTGGGTATCACCTTCAAACGATGGTTGCCTTGTGCGAGACGAAAAACAGGGCGGAGTTTAGCACAGTGGCTCGTTTCCGGTGTGTCGGGAGACATTCATAAAGTAAGTGACAGGGAAGACAGTGTCTTCCCCATCCAGGTCTCAGCTGTACGTTATTGTTATGCGGGCAATAATATTGTTTTTATGCTAGCCGTGGGGCCTGAAATTGAGGGGGAAGAATTCTTCCCCGTCCAGGTCCATAGTATCTCTGTTATTGTTATTGCGGCCTTGGTGTTATTTTTATTGTTGCTGCCGGGTTTAGTAATGCAGAGCCTGTGCCAGAAATAGATAAATTCTTAAAAATCATATAGTTAATAAAATCATGCTGGCTTTGAATACGCCTGAAAGCCGCTGGTTGTTACCCTTCTACTCCCCTTCGTGTTACAGCCGTCGAGGGTGGTAACGCTCAGGATGCGGTCTTGCGGCGCCGGCTGCTGCTGCCCGAGGCCTTCTTGCGGGGGATTTCGAAGCGCTGGCGTCGCTCCCACAGACACTTGCGGCTGATGCCCAGCTTTTGGGCCAGTTCGGTTTCGCTCATGGAGTCCTGGTGTTCCAGCACGAAGCGCTGGAAATAGTCCTCCAGAGACAAATCCTCGTTCGGGTCCGAGGTGATGCTGCGGGGTGTATAGGACGTGGGTGCCTGTATGCCCTGGCCGCGAATCCGGTTGATATTGACCAGTTCGAGATCTATACCCAGGGCTTCATTGTCGATCTCGCTACTTTCCGACAGCACCACCGCGCGCTCGATCGCATGCTCCAGTTCGCGCACATTGCCCGGCCACTGGTAGGTGGTAATCGCCTGGATGGCGCGGGGTGAAAGCTCCATCGCCCCCTTGCCCAGACGCTCGGCCTGCACCTGCAGCATTTTTTCCGCCAGATGCAGGATATCCTTGCCCCGCTCGCGCAGGGGAGGAAGCTCGAGACGCAGCACGTTTATCCGGTAGTAGAGATCCTGGCGGAACAGGCCCTCGGCCGAAAGAACGTGCAGGTTGCGGTGGGTGGCACAGATCAGGCGCACATTGACCTTGCGCGAGTGGACCGAGCCTATGCGGCGGATTTCCCCCTCCTGAATAAAGCGCAGCAGGCGCGCCTGAGCCTCCATTGGCAGTTCCCCGATCTCGTCCAGGAACAGGGTGCCACCATCGGCGGCCTCAATCAGGCCCATGCGGCTGGCGTTGGCGCCGGTGAACGCGCCTTTCTCATAGCCGAACAGCTCAGACTCGATCAGAGTGTCGGGAATGGCGGCGCAATTCACACAGATCAGGGTTTTGTCCGCGCGCTTGCTGTGCTGGTGCACGCTGCGGGCGACCAGTTCCTTGCCGGTTCCGGTTTCGCCGAGCACCAGCACCGTCGAATCGGTCGGAGACACTTTGCGGATATGTTCCGACAGCGTCACCATGGCCGGGCAATTGCCGATGATGCCGGTCACCCGGTTGTCGGCGCTGCTACTGCCCGCGCTCTCGCCCTTCCTGGCCGGGTGATCGGCGATGATCCGCTCCACCGCGGCCACCATGTCGCTGTGGTCAAACGGCTTCGCGATGTAGTCCACGGCCCCCATGCGCATGGAGTCAACTGCCGAGCGCAGGCTGGCATAGCTGGTCATGATCAGTACCGGGACATCGCCTGCTTTCTTGATCAGGTCGGTTCCCGGGGCTCCGGGCAGGCGCAAGTCGGAAATGATCAGGTCGAAATCGGTCAGGGAGTGCTTGGATTCCGCTTCCTGCACCGAGGCCGCCTCGGCAACCTGGTAGTCATGGCGTTCCAGCAGGCGCCGCAGGGCGGTCCGGATCACTGACTCGTCTTCCACCACCAGAATCTGTTGCATGCAGTGTTACCTCTTGGAAGAAGGGTTACCAACATACCCTTGTGAGAGTTTTTTTTCCACTCAGAACAGGGGGTTGTAACTGTCACCCGGGGTTACAGCCGAAAATCGCGGGGGTAATTGCTCACCGGCAGTTGCAGGATGACCCGCGTTCCCGGGTGTTCCGGCGGCCCCACCGGACTCTGGATCTGGACGCTGCCGCCAAGGTCTTCCATGATGCTGTACACCAGCGCCAGCCCCAGGCCGGTCCCTTTCCCCGGTTCCTTGGTGGTAAAGAAGGGCTCGAATACCTGCGTCTGCAGCTCCGCGGGGATGCCGGGGCCCTCGTCCTCGACTTCAATGGTGACCCTGCCTTCGCTGCTGCCGGCGCGTACCTGCACCCGGCCCCCCGGCTCGCTGGCATCGCGGGCATTGCCCAGCAAGTTGACGAAGACCTGCAGCAGGCGCTGGGCGTCGGCCAGCACCAGCTGCTCACGGTTGCAGTGGTTATCGAAATGCAGCGGCTTGGCCTGGTGGTCCAGCTGCAGCAAATGGACCGCCTCGTCGACACAGTCCGCCAGGTTGCAGGGCTCCAGGTGAGTATCCCCGGCCCCGGAGCCGACGTGGGAGAAATTCACCAGGGAATCGACGATACGGCTGACACGACCGGTCTGCTTCAGAATATCGCGCGCGGTCTCATGTACCTCGGAGGGATCCTCGACGTATTCCAGGTTCTGCGCCAGACAGGCGATACCGGTGATGGGATTGCCGATCTCGTGTGCGACGCCGGCCGCGAGGCGGCCAATGGAGGCCAGGCGCTCGCTGTGCAGGAGCTCCTGCTCCAGCCGCTCGTAGTCGGAGATATCTTCAATCAGCAGGATCTGGTCTCCATCCGGATCGCCGCCGGCACTGGCCTTGTGCAGGCTGATCCAGCGGGAGACGCCGTCGCCCAGGGCAACCTCCCGTTTCAGGATAGTATCGGCGTCCTCGCGCAGGAAGTTACCGATGATCTGGCGCCAGGGTGTCGGCAGGGAATCGAGCACAGAGCCCAGCACGGCGGAGGAGGGGATGCCGGTGATCCTGTGCATGCTGCGGTTCCACAGCAGCAGTTCACCGTCAGGGGCCAGAGAGCAGACCCCGATCGGCAGGTTGTCCAGGGTCTGCCGGTAGTGCCGGCGCAGGTTGTCCAGTTCCGCCGCCAGGCCGGTGAACTGGCCGCCGGCCTGGTCGAGTCGGCGCTCGATCAGGAAGATGTCCTCGGTGCTGCCACCGGGCTTGGCGGCAAAGGGAATGCAGCGGTTGACGATACTGAAGGCCACTGCCGGGCCCAGCAGCCCGGACAGATTGGCTTCAATCCGGGAGCGCAGCCGGCGCAGGGCGTAGGGGCGGATCTCGTCTTCATCAAACTGCAGCTCCTCCAGCGCCCGGGCGACCTCCGAGCGGGCAGTCGCCTCTCCCAGCGACGTGGCCAGGCGCTCGCTGAACTCCCTGGCGCTGTGTACGGTGAGGGTGCGACGGGAGGGACGGTTGAGCACGTCCATCGAGCAGATTTCCGCCGCCACCCGCTCCTCCTCAGTGGTGCTGGAAAGCAGCGATATCGACACGAAGAGGGCCAGGTTTACCCCCAGTGCCGCGAGGCTGGTCGCGGCCCAGATATGGTCCTGGTTGGAAAGCCATTGGGCCGCCAGGGTTGCCAGCCATTCGGGCTGGGGAAAACCCAGCGCCGGGAGCAAGAGCAGCAGGAACCAGGTCGCCAGTCCGCCGACCAGGCCGCTTATGAGGCCCTTGCGGTTGGCCGCTGCCCAGTAGGGCGTGGCGACGATGCCCGGGAGGAATTGCAGGGTACCGGTAAAGGCCACCAGCCCCAGCTGCGCCAGGCTCTGCTTGCCGTTGACTGCCATGAAGAAGCCGTAGCCCGCGAAGATGAGCAGCGTGATCAAGCTGCGCCGCAGCCACTTCAGCTGGTCGTAGAGGCTCTGGTCAGTGCGAATCTGCAGCAGCTGGCGGGGGAGAATGAGGTGATTCAGGCACATATTGGCCAGGGCCAGGGTCGCCACGATGATGGCGGTACTGGCGGCCGACAGCCCGGCGACAAAGGCCAGGGCGGCGAAGCCCGGGGATTGCAGGCCAATACCGATGGCCAGCCCGGTATAGCCCGCAGGCAGGTCGTGCCCCAGACGCATGCCGGCCCAGGCCAGTGGCAACACCGGCAACGCCAGCAGCAGCAGGTACAGGGGCAGCCCCCAGCTGGCGGCGCGCAGGTCCTGGGACTCCTTGTTCTCGGCGAAGGCCATGTGAAAGATGTGCGGCATGCAGACCGCGCCGGCAAAGAACACCAGCAGCAGCACCCGGGCCGCATCGCCCGCGACCGGTTGTTCGACCAGCGTGCGTGCCTCGGGGGTGGCCGCCAGCCAGCTATTGAGTCCCTCGAAACCACCGAAAATCTCGTTCACTGCGAGCCACATCATGGCCAGCATCGCCGCCAGCTTGACCAGGGACTCGAACGCCACCGCGGTCACCAGGCCGATATTGCGCCGCTCGGAGGTCAGGTTGCGGGTACCGAAAAGGATGGCAAAGACAATGATGATCACGCAGAACATCAGGGCCAGAGTGTCCTGGCGCTGCGCGGATGGCATCAGCCGGTCCGGGGCCCCGGCCAGGATATGGATGCTGTCCGCCACCGCCTGGATTTGCAGGGCGAGCAGCGGCATCAGGGTCAGGCACATGGCTACGGTGACTGCCGCGCCCACCCGATGGCTGCGGAAGCGGAAAGTCAGCACGTCTGCCAGCGAAGCGAGCTGGTATACCCGGCACAGGCGCAGCAGGGGCAACAGCAGCAGGGTGGCCATGAGAAACATCAGCACCACACCGACGTAGTACAGGAGGAAGCCATAGCCATAGCGATAGGCAAGTTCGAAGATGGCGTTGCTGGCCATGGCCCCGGCGATAACTGCCAGCGACAGCACATAGGTGGCGGGGTGGTGGGTGATGGCGCGGGGCAGAATGCCGCGCTCCGCCAGGTGCGCGACCAGAAACAGGACCAGCAGGTAGGCGACAATCGCCAGCAGGATTTCCGGCAGACTAAAGCTCATCCGGATACCTGCGGAACTGGTTCCACCAGGCCGCGACTATTGCGGCCAGCCACAGGACAAAAGGCCGGTACCAGCCCGAGTCCGGCGCCCACAGCCACTGTTCAATCGCAGGCATGAAAATAAAGGCCAGCCCCATGAGCAGGAGCAGGGCCCGGTTGATGTACATACTGGGTGCCCCCGGCCGCCGTGGCCATGGATACTACTGAAGGCCTGTCAGCGGGTAAAGCGCGTCATTGGTCCGCGGTTACGGCCGGCGCCCGCGGCAGGCCGAGTGGAGACCAGTGCGCCACGGCGAAGTCCACCAGGGCCCGGGCGCTGTCCGCGGCCGCGGGCGGCATCGGCTGCCCCAGGTAGTGCAGGGCCAGGCGCAGGTTTGACGGCGCGGCGGCGTCATCCAGCGCCGGTGCCAGGGTCTGCTTGCTGAGTTTCCTGCCCTGGTCATCGGTCAATACCGGAATGTGGGCATAGCGCGGCTGCGGGTAGCCCAGCAGTTGTTGCAGGAGGTGCTGGCGCGGTGTGGAATCCAGCAGGTCGGCGCCACGCACGATATCGGTTATTCCCTGGTAGGCATCATCCACCACTACCGCGAGCTGGTAGGCATACAGCCCGTCCTTCCTGCGCACGATGAAATCCGTCAGCTCCCGACCCAGGGCGCAGTACTGCGGGCCCTGCCAGGGATCCTCCCAGCGGCTGACAAAATCGGCGGGCACGGCGACGCGCAGCGCGCTGGGGCGTCCGGTCGGCGCCCGCCGGGCGCGGCAGTTCTGCTGGCAGGCTCCGTTGGCACCAAGCTCGCGCCGGCTGCAGGTACAGGCGAACAAGTGGTGGTCGGCGTCCAGCGCATCCAGCGCGGCGTCGTAGGCGGCGCTGCGTTGGCTCTGCCAGAGGATGTCGCCGTCCCAGCGCAGTCCGTGCTGCACCAGACTGTGGAGGATGGCGGCAGTGGCGCCTGTCCGCTCCCGGGGAGGGTCGATGTCTTCAATGCGCAGCAGCCAGTCGCCGCCGGCGCTGCGGGCGTGGAGCAGGCTGGCGAGCGCGGCTATCAGTGATCCCAGGTGGAGTGGGCCGGTGGGAGATGGCGCGAAGCGCCCGCGATAACCGGCCGGTGGCGTGGGGATCATCGGCGGTGGCGGACCGTTTGCCGGTCCGCCGCCGGAAGGTCAGCCCTTTTCCTGTTTTTCCTTGATTTCATCAAGGGTCTTGCAATCGATACACAGGGTGGCCGTAGGGCGTGCTTCCAGGCGCTTGATGCCGATTTCCACCCCGCAGGCATCGCAGAAACCGTAATCGTCCTGGTTGATGCGCTCGATGGTGACATCGATTTTCTTGATCAGCTTGCGCTCGCGATCGCGGGTGCGGAGCTCCAGGCTGAACTCTTCCTCCTGGGTGGCGCGATCGGCGGGATCGGGAAAGTTGGCGGCCTCGTCTTTCATGTGGGTGACGGTCCGGTCCACTTCCTGCATCAACTCCGACTTCCAGTTCCGCAGGATCTGGCGGAAATGCTCCCGCTGGCCTTCGCTCATGTACTCTTCGCCACGCTTGGGCTTGTACGGCTCGAAGTTCTTGAATTCGGAAGTGGAAACCGGGGTGGTCGCGCGGCCGGGTTTGGCTGGCGCGTTGATTTCTGCTGCTTTTGGCATGACTGTAGCCCCATACGGATAGGGTGATACGAAAAAACCCACCAAAGTGAGTGCGCGAGGCCTGGGGCCCGGCGGCTGAGCGCGGAGAAACTACCAGATATCCCCCGGCTTCGCCACAAAATTCGGCGCTTGTTCCGGGTGCCGTTTGTTGCCGTTGCGGGGCGCTAACAAGCGTCGCCCGGCGTTGCTAGAATGGCGCTCACTGTAGATAGCCGGGGATAGTCATGGAACACACACAGGGCAGCCTGCGCCTTGCCGACAGGGTCGCTGATATTGAGCCCTTCCGGGTCGTCGAGGTCCTGAACCGGGCCACGGAACTGGCGGCGGCCGGTCGCGACATCGTTCACCTGGCGGCGGGAGCGCCCGACTTCAGCACCGCTGCGCCAATTGTGGAAGCCGGGCGCAGGGCGCTGGCGGAGGGCCATACCCACTACTCCCAGGCCGCGGGCCTGCCGGCCCTGCGGGAGGCCCTGTCGCAGCACTATGCGACAGAGTACGGGCTGGATATCGCCCCCGCGCGCATCTTCGTAACCCCGGGGGCATCCGGCGCCCTGCTGTTGCTGAGCGCGCTGCTGCTGAACCCCGGAGACGGCATGCTGCTGACGGATCCCGGCTATCCCTGCAACCGCCATTTCATGCGCCTGGTCGAGGGTCGCGGCCAGCTGGTGCCGGTGGATGCCAGCACCCGCTTCCAGCTTACCGGTGCGCTGGTTGCGTCCCACTGGCGGGCGAATACGGTGGGTGCGATGGTGGCTTCGCCAGCCAATCCCACGGGCACGTCGCTGAGCCCGGAGGAACTGGCAGCGCTGGCCGCTGCAGTGCGTGCCCGGGGCGGTCATCTTATCGTCGACGAGATATACCACGGCCTGGGCTACGACGCTCCCACCCGCTCGGTGCTGGAGGTGGACCCGCAGGCTTTCGTGGTCAACAGCTTCTCCAAGTACTTCGGCATGACCGGCTGGCGGCTGGGTTGGCTGGTCGCGCCTGAAGAGGCAGCCCCGGGACTGGAAAAGCTGGCGCAGAACCTGTTCATCTCCATGTCCACGATGGCCCAGCACGCGGCCCTGGCCTGTTTCGAGCCGGCCACCCGCGAAATCCTCGACCAGCGCCGCGACATTTTCCGCCAGCGTCGGGACTTCCTGTTGCCGGCACTGGAGAGCATCGGCCTTACTATCCCCTGCCGGCCGGACGGCGCCTTCTATATCTACGCGGACGCCGCCCGTTTCACCGACGACAGCGAGGCGTTCTGCTGGCGGCTGCTGGAGGAGCACGGTGTGGCGCTCACCCCCGGTATCGACTTCGGTCACGTGCGCGCCAATGAGCATATCCGCTTTTCCTACGCCACCAGCATGGAGCGGCTGGAGGAGGCGGTGACGCGACTGGCCGGGGTCCTGGCCTGATGCGCTTCGGGCCGCTGCTTGAAGGCCGCCTGCTGCGCCGCTACAAACGCTTCCTGGCAGATGTGGAATTGCCCGGCGGCGAGGTACTCACTGCCCACTGTCCCAACACGGGCGCCATGACCGGCTGTGTGGAGGAGGGCGCGCCCGTCTGGCTGTCGCGCGCGGATGATCCGAAGCGTAAATACCCCCATACCTGGGAACTGGTGGCGACCTCCCGTGGCATGGCCTGCATTCACTCCGCGCTGGCCAACCGGGTGGTGGGCGAGGCCTTCGAGGCGGGGCGCATTCCGGGCTTCAGTGCCTGCCCGGACATCCGCCGCGAGGTGAAGTACGGCAGCAACAGTCGCGCCGACCTGCTGTTGAGCGGGCCTGCGGGCCGCGTATTTGTCGAGGTGAAATCGGTGACCCTGTGTCGCGAGGACGGACAGGGTCTGTTCCCGGACGCGGTCAGTGAGCGCGGGCGCAAGCACTTGCAGGAATTGCAGGGGGTGCTGGAGGCGGGAACCCGCAGCGTGCTGTTTTTCTGCGTGCTTCACGCCGGCATCAAACGGGTGAGCGCGGCCGGGGATATCGACCCGGCCTACCGGGAAGCCCTGGCCGCGGCGCAGGCCGCCGGGGTCGAGGTGCTGGCCTGGGGCTCCTCTGTGTCACCGCAGGGGCTGGCGCTGGAGCAGGCCCTGCCATTCAGTCTGGATCCACTGTGACCGGGGGGGTGCCGTGCTGACGACAGAACAGCTCACCGGCCGTGACGAGCGCCATCTGGTAGCGCTTGCCCGGGGGCATCGACTGCAGCCCCTGGCAGCGGCGGCGTTTGCCCGGCTGCGGGGGGATGCCCGGGAGGCGGGCTTCGATCTGGCGATTGCCAGCAGCTACCGTTCCTTTGAACGCCAGCGCCTGATCTGGAACGGCAAGGCGGGGGGCGAACGCCCGGTCCACGATGATGTCGGCAATGCCGTTGCCATTCTCGCTCTGCCTGCTGCCGAGCGGATTCGGGCTATCCTGCGCTTTTCCGCGCTACCCGGAACCTCCCGCCACCACTGGGGCACGGACCTGGACGTCTACGATGCGGCCGCGGTACCCGACGATTACGTGCTGCAGCTGAGCCCGCAGGAGGTGGCCCCCGGCGGGGTGTTCGACCGGCTGCATCGCTGGCTGGATGCACAGATGGCCGCGGGGACATCCCACGGTTTTTACCGGCCCTATGGTGTTGACCGCGGCGGGGTGGCCCCCGAGCGCTGGCACCTGAGCTACGCCCCACTGGCGGCCGGCTGTGGTGGACGGGTGACGGCGGCGCTGTTGCGGGATTGCTGGGATTGCGAGCGGGAGCCGCTGTTGTTGCGGTCGGAACTGGAGGCCCGGCTGCCGGAGTTGCTGGAGCGTTATGTGGAGGTGCCGGCGGACTGGTGCCCGTCCCCGTTCGTGGATGGGGATGCCGGCGGCAGCTAGGAGAGGGTGATGGCGGGCAGGGCGTGGCCAGGGGCCGGCCCCGCCGCTCGGGGTCTAGCGTTCGATCATTGAAGTCTCGTCGAAGTTGCGCACGGCCTCGACGATGGCGTGGCGCGCCTCGTCCGCGGTGCCCCAGCCGTCGATCTTCACCCACTTGCCCTGTTCCAGATCCTTGTAGTGTTCAAAGAAGTGCTGGATCTGCTGGATCAGCAGCGGCGGCAGATCGGTGGCTTCCTTGATGTCCTTGTAGGCCTTGCTCAGCTTGTCCGTGGGCACCGCGATCAGCTTGGCGTCGCCGCCGCCCTCATCGGACATGTGCAGGATGCCGACCGGGCGGCAGGGAATGACACAGCCGCTGATCACCGTGTGCGGCGTATGCACCAGCACATCCAGCGGGTCGCCGTCGTCGGCCAGCGTGTTGGGGATATAGCCGTAGTTGCAGGGGTAGAACATCGCCGCGGTCATGAAGCGGTCGACGGTGATGGCGCCGCTGACGTGATCCACTTCGTACTTGACCGGATCAGAGTGGGCCGGTACTTCGATAATGACATTGATTTCGTCGGGAATGTTCTTCCCGGCAGGCACAAGGTTCAGGCTCATGGGAGTTCCTGTGATAAAGGGTTGCTGTTTGGGGGTGCGGAGTATAGCAGGCTCTGCTCAAACCTTGAACGCTGTCTTCAGCTTGCGCGGCACGGCCACCAGCTTGAGCCGGGTGTAGATCGGCAGGCCCCTGCGGTAGTTCGGATAGGCTTCCCCGGCGATCAGCGGTGCGAGATAGTCGCGGGCCTTTTCGGTGATGGCGAAGCCGTCCCGGGAGATGAAGTCCCGGGGCATTTTCCGCTCCCGGTTGGCCACGTCCTGCAGCGGCGCCTCGCCGATGTGCCAGCTGTAGCGTTTGCCCTTGCCGCGCTGGATCGCAGGCATGACCGCGTTCTTGCCCTGCAGGGCGAATTCCACGGCGGCCTTGCCGACAGCGTAGGCCTGATCGACATCGGTCTGGGAGGCAATGTGGCGTGCGGAGCGCTGCAGATAGTCCGCTACCGCCCAGTGATACTTGTAGCCCAGTTCACTTTTGATCATGTCCGCCAGCGTCGGGGCCAGCCCGCCCAGCTGGCTGTGACCAAAGGCGTCGGTGAGGCCGGACTCGGCGAGGAAGCGCCCGTCGGCGTCCTGGGTGCCCTCCGAGGCGACAATGACGCAGTGGCCGAAGCGCTTGACCGTGCGCTGGACCCTGGCCAGGAATCGTTTGCGGTCAAATGCCACTTCCGGAAACAGGATGATGTGGGGGGCATCGCCTTCTTCCTCTGCGGCCAGACCGGACGCCGCGGCGATCCAGCCCGCATGGCGGCCCATGACCTCGAGGATGAACACCTTGGTCGAGGTCTCGCACATGGAGGCCACGTCCAGCGCGGCCTCGCGGGTCGAAATCGCAACATACTTGGCGACCGAGCCGAAGCCCGGGCAGGTGTCGGTCAGGGGCAGGTCGATGTCGATGGTCTTGGGAATGTGGATGGCTTGCAGGGGGTAGCCCATGGCCGCGCTGAGCTGGGACACCTTGAGGCAGGTGTCGGCAGAGTCGCCGCCGCCGTTATAGAAGAAGTAGCCGATATTGTGCGCCCTGAACACCTCGATCAGGCGCTCGTACTCGGCCCGGTTCTCCTCCAGGCTTTTCAGCTTGTGGCGGCAGGACCCGAATGCGCCCGCAGGCGTGCTGAGCAGGCCGTGGATTGCCGCCTTGCTCTCCTTGCTGGTGTCGATCAGGTCTTCGCGCAGGGCGCCAATGATGCCGTTGCGACCCGCATAGACCTTGCCTATCTTGCCGCGGTGGGCGCGGGCGGTTTCGATGAGGCCGCAGGCGGAGGCGTTGATGACAGCGGTGACACCACCGGACTGGGCGTAAAAGGCATTCTTGGCTGGCATAGAAGATCCGTGTCAGGCCTGCGCCCGGCGGGTCGGGCGCAGTAGAAATTTATTGGCAGGGGATGATACGGCAAAGTCCCCGGCTTGTAGACCGCGATGGGCAGTATTACCGCCCATTACTGCGTGCTGCCGGGCCCGCATGCTAAACTCGCCGCCTTCGTCTCAGGGAGCGGACCTTGAAAGGCCACATACATATCCTCGGTATTTGCGGTACCTTCATGGGCGGTATTGCCCTGCTGGCGCGCGAGCTCGGTTACCGGGTGACAGGTTCCGATGCCAACGTCTACCCGCCCATGAGCACCCAGCTGCAGGCGGCCGGGATAACCCTGGCCGAAGGTTATGCCGCAGGGCAGCTGCAGCCGGCGCCGGATATGGTGGTCGTCGGCAATGCCATGACCCGCGGCAATCCGGCAGTGGAGTACATGCTCAACGCGGGCCTCGCCTATAC
>NZ_JAVKCQ010000170.1:0-32754 GCF_040222615.1 Haliea sp. | reverse complement strand
CTCCGGATACCCGAAACCAGCATGACCAGCACAGTCTCCCAGCGTATTGCCGAAGAACTCGCCGTCAAGGAAAGCCAGATTGCCGCCGCCATCGGCCTGCTCGACGAGGGCGCCACCGTGCCCTTTATCTCCCGCTACCGGAAGGAAGTCACCGGCGGCCTGGATGACACCCAGATGCGCTACCTGGATGAGCGCCTGCGCTACTTGCGAGAGCTGGACGAGCGCCGCGGCGCCATCATCAAGTCCATCGCCGAGCAGGACAAGCTCACGCCGGAGCTGGAGCAGGCACTGCTGGCTGCCGACACCAAGAACCGGCTGGAAGACCTGTACCTGCCCTACAAGCCCAGCCGCCGCACCAAGGCGCAGATCGCCCGCGAAGCGGGCCTGGAGCCGCTGGCGGATGCCCTGCTGGCCAACCCCGGCCTGGATCCGGAGCAGGAAGCGCTGGCTTTTCTCAATCCGGACCAGGGTGTAGCCGACACCAAGGCGGCCCTCGACGGGGCCCGCCAGATCCTCATGGAACGTTTTGCCGAGAACGCTGACCTGCTCGCGCAGTTACGCGAATTTCTCCAGCAGCACGCGCTGCTGGCCTCCCGCCTGGTCGCAGGCAAGGAGCACGATGGCAGCAAGTTCCGCGATTACTTCGAGCACACCGAGGCCCTGTCGGGAGTCCCCTCTCACCGTGCCCTGGCGATGTTCCGGGGCCGCAACGAGGGCTTTCTGCAGCTCAATCTGGTGCTGGACGCGGAGGAAAAACCCACCGACGCCCATCCCTGTGAGGCCATGATCGGCACCTGGTGGCAGATCCGGGACCAGGGCCGGCCGGCAGACCGCTGGCTGGCGGAGACCGTGCGCTGGACCTGGCGAGTCAAGCTCCTGACCCACCTGCAGACCGACCTGCTGACCCAGTTGCGGGAGCGGGCGGAGCAGGAGGCGATCGAAGTATTCGCCAACAACCTGAAGGATTTGCTGTTGGCGGCCCCGGCCGGGGCACGGCCCACTATCGGCATGGACCCGGGCCTGCGCACCGGCGTCAAGCTGGCCGTGGTCGATGCCAATGGCAAACTGCTGGATCACGGGGCGATCTTCCCCCATCAACCCCAGAACCGCACCCGGGAAGCAGCCGCAGAACTGCTGCGGATGATTCGCAGCCACAATGTGGAGCTGATCGCCATAGGCAACGGCACCGCCAGCCGTGAAACCGACAAATTCGTCGGCGAGCTGCTACAACAGCAGCCGGAGCTGAATTGTCGCAAGGTCATGGTTAACGAATCCGGGGCCTCCATCTATTCCGCCTCGGAATTCGCCGCCCGCGAGTTCCCCGACCTGGATGTCACCATCCGCGGCGCGGTCTCCATCGCCCGCCGGCTTCAGGACCCCCTCGCTGAACTGGTGAAGATCGAACCGAAATCCATCGGCGTCGGCCAGTACCAGCACGACGTCAGCCAGGTGCAACTGGCGAGGCAACTGGATGCGGTGGTGGAGGACTGTGTGAACGCGGTCGGGGTGGATGTCAACACGGCCTCGATACCGCTGCTGGCCCGGGTTTCCGGGCTGAACCAGAGCCTGGCTGCAAACATCATCGCCCACCGCGACCAGGCCGGAAGTTTCGCCAGCCGCCGCGAACTGCTCAAGGTTGCCCGCTTCGGCGACAAGACCTTTGAACAGGCGGCGGGCTTCCTGCGTATCAGCAACGGGGACAACCCGCTGGATGCATCCGCGGTGCATCCTGAGTCCTACACTGTCGTCGAGGCCATCGCCTCGCGCCAGCAGCGCCCGCTCGCCAGCATCATCGGCGACTCCGGCTTCCTCCGCGGCCTGCGCCCAGGGGATTACGTCACCCAGAGCGTGGGCCTGCCCACCGTGACGGACATCATCCGGGAGCTGGACAAGCCCGGCCGCGACCCGCGGCCTGAATTCCGGGTGGCCAGCTATCAGGAAGGGGTGGAGAAGATATCCGACCTTCGGTCCGACATGGTGCTGGAGGGAACCGTCACCAACGTCACCAATTTTGGCGCCTTCGTGGACATCGGCGTGCACCAGGATGGACTGGTACACATATCAGTCCTCGCGGACCGTTTCGTCAAGGATCCCAGGGACGTGGTCAAGGCCGGCGATGTGGTCCGGGTCAAGGTGATGGAGGTCGATCAGCCGCGCAAGCGCATCGCCCTGAGCATGCGCCTGAACGACAAGGCTGAAGCTGCACCGCGGGAGCAGCGCCAGGGTACTCGCCCCGGCGGCGGCAAACCGCGGCCGGAGGGGAAGCCTGGCAAGGGCTCCCACAGAAACAGCGACAGCGGCAAGGCGCCCGCCACCGCGCTGGCCGCGGCCTTTGCCAGCGCGCGCAAGGACCGCTGATCAAGCGGACCGGAATACTGCGCGGGACTCGGCTTTGCCGGAACGGGCACGTTGGCGGGCGGCTAGCAGAGCCGGCAGACTTCCCGCAGTTGATCCCAGGCACGCAGGCCTGCGGCAAACCCGGCAGCGCGCTCGCGGATTGCGGCAGCCACCGCGGCGCTGCCCATAGCTTCGGGCACACCCGGTAACTCCGCCAGCTCTGGCGACTGCTGCAATGCGGCGACGCAGGCCTGGCGGTTGCGCTCGAGATAGAGCCGCCAATCTTCCCCGAGAGCGGCCGAGTCCCGGATTCCTTCCTCCAGAGTCTGCAGGTGGACAACCTGCAGCCGCGCCAGGCCGGCACGGAAACGGGCTGTAAGGCCCGCGTCCGAGAGCTCGCCGAGCTCTTCAAAGCGACAGCACAGCAATGCCATGCGCGTCGCCAGCCCCACTTCCGGGTCCCCCGGCTGAATCTCGTCGATAAACCCTGCAAGCAGGCCCAGCCCACCCCTGGGAACTGTTGGATCGCCCGCGGGATTGCCCCTGCGTTCCTCCAGCGGCTGGTGCGGCACAGCCCAGTCGTACTCAAGGGTCAGCGAGTCGGGGTGCAGGAAATCCAGCATGCTGCCAAACAACTGATCTTCCCCGCGCAGGGCGGGAAAGTATGGCGGCAACAGCGCCCGGTTATCCAAACCGGTTACCTGGGAAATGACCGGGCGCACGGTAAAGGTCGGCAGCGCCTGGCCCAACCAGTTCTGGCGCAGCGACAGAGCGCTGCCGAGACCACCCGGCCGGGCCAGCATGCGTTGCAGCGAAGCCGATTCGAGATTGGGAAGCCAGGCGTTGTTGCCGGTTCCCGGGTCGCCCAGGGATCCGCTCTGGGTGACGAGTACCGGCGAATCCGCGTTGATTCGGCCACACCAGGCAGCGCTGGCCGCCTCCAGACAGGCTTCCTGCATGGTATCGAGCCCCAGCGTGCGCAGCGCCCGGGACAGGCCCATGCCGAGGCAGCGGCCGTGGCCCACCAGGGGGTCGAATTCCTGCTTCACGGCAATCTGCTGCCAGTCCCTGGCATCGCGGTAAAAATCCGCCTCGCGGCCGCCGTCACTGAAAGCCACGCCCGCCTGTCCATAGGGCAGTCTGTAGGCCTCACTCAGGACGTCATCGTCGAGCATGATGCAGCGTTCTCCCGCCGTCAGCAGCAGCGCAAGGTTGCGGGCGCGGCCGTAGGTCGGCATACCCTGCCAGGAATCGCGCTGCAACAGAAACCGGATTCCGGCCTCATGCCCTGGCAGCCTGGCAATGGCGTCCCGGGTCAGCTGCGCCTGCTCCTCCGGACCGAAATAGTGCATCGAGGTGGGGCTCAGCACATTGAACCGCTCCACCGCCGCTGCATTGGCGCTGCAGTTTGCCGCGTCGCGGGAGTCATCAATCAGTATCAGTTGCTTCTGCCGCGCCAGTCTGGCGCTGCGCAACAGCGACTCCAGCAGGCGTTCAACGGCCGCGGGCCGATCACAGGTAATAATACAGGCCACCGTGCGATCCAGGTCGGGAGAGGCCGCTGTGGGCGCATTGACGTGCGCGCAAACCCGCGCTGCCGGCAACAGCATGCCGACATCCCTGACCTGCTGCAGCACCCGCGTCACATCAGCCACATTGCCACCGAGCTGGGGAAACTGCCTCACCAGCTGCCTGGCATGGTCTTGCAGGGAACGGAAGGCCGTACACTGTTGCAGCGCCACAGCCACATCCGCTGTCACGCTGAGGCGGGCACCAGTGGTTCTGGCGAGCAGCAGCACTGCGCCGGCAGCCGGCAGGCTGTCATGGTCGTCCATGGCATAAAGCGGCTCAGTCATTGCAGGGCCCCGTGGCAAAGTCAAATTTGGTCGTCAGCTGGCCGTAATCCCTGGCTGCCCGTCGCATTCCCGCAGCCAGGCCAGCAACTCAGTCTCTGGCAGGGGACGGGAAAAATAGTAGCCCTGCACGACATCACAGCCAAGCTCCCGCAAGCACTGCAAGGTCTGACCGTCTTCCACGCCCTCGGCTACCACCGAAAAACCGAACAGGTGAGCTATATCGATGATAATACCCACCAGTGCACGATCCTGGTTGTCATTGAGAATGCGGCGGACAAAGAACTGGTCAATCTTGATCTCGGTTGCAGGGATATGTTTAAAGTAGGACAGGGAGGAGTAACCGGTCCCGAAGTCGTCGATGGACAGGCCTATCCCCAATTCGCGCAGGTGTTGCAGGTTGTTGAAACCCGCCTCCTTGTCTTCGATCACTGCACCCTCCGTGACCTCCACGATCAGCATTGACGGCTCGACACCCCAGATCGCCAGCGCCCCTTGCAGCATATCCGCCAGGTCCGGACTGTTGACCAGTCCCGCCGGGATATTCACCGCCAGGGGAAAGCCCGCTGTATCGGGCCAATCGCGCAAGGCACGCAGAGCCCGGTTGACCACCCAGCGCGTCAGTTCATACATTTGGCCTGAGTCCTCCGCCAGCTGGACAACCCGCTCGGGCGACACCGCTCCGTAGCCCGGCAGGTGCCAGCGGAGCAGAGCCTCGGCACTGCAGACGCGCCCGCTGCGAAGATCCACCTTGGGCTGGAAGTGCAGTTCGAAGGCGTTGTCATAGAGGGCCTCAGAGAAGTGCTGCTCCAGCGCGATGTCTGTCTGGGAGCTCTCTTCCTCGACAATCAGGGAATCGATTTCCAGCACAGCACCCCGTTTGACGCGCGCCAGGCTCGCTTCCGCACGCGACAGTGTCGCCAGCGATGAATGCTTCCCCTCGAGATTGACCGCGAGGCCTATGCGCAGCTGAACCGGCGTGATCGCATCATCGATATACAGGGATTCATCCAGCAGGCGCTGGACCCGGTTGAGCGCCAGGGCAATGAACGCGGGGGTATTGAGCTGCGGCAGGATAAAAGCGAAAGTATGGCCACCGATGCGAAACACGGTGCTTGGCAGCTTGCTGGTGGCTACCAGCTGCCGCCCGGCCTCCGTCAGCAGCAGGTCGCCAATTTCATAACCGTGGCGATGATTAATCAGGCGCAAATTGCTGAGATCGACCAGCATCAGGCCCAAATGATTCCCCGTGGTGCGCGCCTGCTCAACGACCCCGCCCAACGCCGCCACAAATCCATCGCGGTCCAGCACCAACTGTGACTCTGTCACTCTGCCACTGCCATTCAGAGATGTATGCCCGACATATCGATACCGTAGGCATCGGGTTCCAGCGCCTGCGCTATATCCAGGGGCTGACCGCTGGCGTCCTGGGTCTCGTGCAGCAGATCTACCGTTCGCATACTGGCCAGGGGTTGCTTCTGCGCATCCAGCAATACCATGACCCTGGGCCGCAGACGCCGGGTTCGGTACTCCGCAACCACCACCGCGACCTCGCCAGATGACAGCTCCACCAGCGTACCTGCCGGGTAGATCCCTACTGCCTGGATGAACTCTTCCACCAGTTCCGCCTGGAAGTCTATGTCCTTGGCATCGTAGAGCATTTTGATCGCCGTGGAAGGCGAGATCGCGCGGGCGTAGGACCGGTGGCTGGTAATGGCATCGTAACAGTCCACGATAGCCGCTATACGGGCAAATATTGGAATCGAATCGCCGCTCAAGCCCCGGGGATAGCCGGAACCATTGTGGCGCTCATGGTGGTGGGTAACCATCGCAATGACATCGGTATTCATGAGCCCGGTCTCGCCGATCATTTCCACGCCGTAAAGCACATGTTTGCGCACCTCGCGCAACTCGTCCGGCGTCAACGGGCGATCCGTATTCAGGAGCTCCGGATCCACGCGCAGCTTCCCGACATCGAACAGTAAACCGCCTATCGCGAGGGACCGCAGATCCGAACGGGGCAGCCCCAGCTGGCGGCCCAGGGCAACCGCCCATATGGAGGCACCCAGTGAGTGCTGGTAGGTATATTTGCCCTGCTGTTTCAGACGCGCCAGCCAGATGCAGGCATCCGGGTTGCGGGCGATACTGTCGATCATGGGCTCAACCGAGCGCTTCACTCGCACCACGTCCAGCGCCGCTCCCCCCGCAGCCTGCTTGAAGATCTCTTCGATACCGGAAGAGAGCGCCTTGACTGCGGTTTCCGCCCGGGGGAACTCCTCAGTCCAATCGCTGTTATCGGCATAGCTCTTCAGCTGACGAGTAGGAAACAGGGTCTGTTTCGGGACTCTGGGCCGCTGAACGCGAACATTCCTGGGCGGGGCGTAGCCTTGCTTGGCGCTTTTTACAGTGTCAACGAAGACAAACTGGCAGAACTTGCGCAGTGTGCGGAGGTCCTCCTCTGCCTCGATCCGAAAACCCTGCAACAGAAATGGGGTTTCCAGCCAGGGCCGGTCCTGTCCGGACACATACATGCCCAGCTCCAGGTCGGCTGTCTGGACTTTTACAATCTCAATCATTTGCTTACAACTTCAATCATTTGGTTACCGGGTCGACCGGGCGTGCACAAGCCGACAACAACAGGAATCAGAGGCGCTGTGGCGGGATGATAGCCCGTTGCGGCCCTCAGGGCGAACCCAACCAGCCCAGTTCCCCGGCCTCCAGCAGCACAAGCTCGGGATCACCCGAGGCAACCAGGGATTGTAACCAGGGCAGGATGCGCGGCAGCAGGCCCGCGGTACCGTACAAGAGGGGAACTGCGAGCAACAGGCTGTCCCCGGATCCGTTGAGAACAACGCTGTGTTCGGTGCGATGAGGGATCGGGCTGATGACAATGGCGCTCCAGTCAGGTACGACACCTTGCTCTTGTTGCCAGCGTAGTTCAGCGACCAGCAGCTGCAGTTCCGCGAACAATTGCCGGCAGAGTGAGCGGTACTGCACGAGACTGCCGGGGCTGCGAGCGCCGGCCATCGGAAACCGCACCCGTAGCCCGCTTTGTTCGCAGACAGGCCCGGAGGCGGTGAAGCTCCAGTCGGGTGGCCTGCTGGAACGGGTTTCGGGGATTGGCTTCAGGGCCGGTTCCACCTGCGCCGCCAACAGCAACAGGCAATCCTCCTGTCCGCAGAAAGACTGCAAAATGGCCTGCTCCAGCACCTGCTGCTGGTCTTTCCTTGGGTGGCTTATGATGATGCTGCGCTCTCCCACAACTATCCCGGTGTCTGCTATTGGTACGGGTAACACTGCAACCGGAACGCCCTCCTCAACCGCCTCGTGCAAGCGCAGGAGTTCGCCAGCATAGCCCTCCACAGCGCGGGCCCAGCCAAGCAGGCGCTCAGGCTGCGAGCCCTGGGTGGACTGATTGCGCGCCAGACCGGCCTCGGCGAGATGAATCTCGGCCATCTCCAGCAAGGCGATACGCGCGAAACGGCTGCGACTTGCGGGTTCGGCATCCACCAGACTGATCGCCAGTCGCTGGAACCGGGACAGCTCCGCAGCTGTTGCCAGGCCCGGAGCCAACAAGGCCAGCAGGATGCAGCACGTCACCGCCAGGCGTTCCGGATTCAGGCAAACGCCCACTCGTTGTTCACCAGAGTCTGCCAAAGGAATTTTCACCCGCCGCGCCAATGCTCTAGACTTGAACATATTCAACAATAATAAGGAACCTCCAATGAGCCTCAACATGCTTCTGCCCATGCTGCTCGGTCTCCTGCTACTTGCCGGCTGCGACGACAGGAGCAGTGTCGGCGACGCCGCCAGCGCCACGTCCACGGCCCGACCAAACGTATCCGGAGCCGATACTGCCGATGTGGAGTGGCGCCAGCATGGCCTGGACGCCGCGGAGACCCGATTCAGTACGCTGCGCGAGATCAACAGCGACAACGTCGCAACCCTGGGACTGGACTGGTACTTTGACTACCCCACCGCCCGCGGCATGGAAGCCACACCCCTGATTGTTGACGGTATCATTTATACCACGGGCTCCTGGAGCATGGTGTTCGCCCACGATGCCCGCAGCGGTGAACTGCTCTGGCTTCACGACCCGCAAGTACCGAGGGAGTGGGCCGTGCACCTGTGCTGTGATGTGGTGAACCGGGGCGTCGCCTACGCAGACCGGAAGATCGTCGCCGGTACCCTGGACGGCAGGTTGATCGCTCTCGATGCCGCCACCGGCAAGACAATATGGGAAGTTCAGACCACGGACCGCAGCCGGCCCTATTCGATCACAGGAGCTCCCCGCATCGTCAAGGGCCGGGCAATCATCGGCAACGGGGGCAGCGAACTCGGCGTCAGGGGCTATGTGTCAGCCTACGATCTGGACAGCGGCGACATGGCTTGGCGCTTCCATACTGTACCCGGCAATCCGGAAAACGGCTTCGAGAACGAAGCCATGGCGGTCGCCGCCGAGACCTGGAAGGGCGGACCCTGGTGGGAGATTGGCGGCGGTGGCACGGTCTGGGACTCCATGGCCTACGATCCCGAACTGGACCTGTTGTACATCGGGGTCGGCAACGGCGCCCCCTGGAATGCCAGTCTCCGCAGCCCCGGTGGCGGTGACAACCTGTACCTGTCGTCGATCGTCGCCCTCGACCCCGACGACGGCAGCTACGTCTGGCACTACCAGACCACACCCGGTGACAGCTGGGACTACACTGCTACCCAGCATATGATTCTGGCCGATCTGGAGCTCGACGGTCGCGAGCGCAAGGTTATCATGCAGGCGCCCAAGAACGGCTTTTTCTACGTTCTGGACCGGCGCACTGGCGAGCTGCTGTCCGCGGAACCCTATGCCGGGGTCACCTGGGCCACGCATATCGACCTGGATACCGGCAGGCCGGTGGAACGCGCAGCCGCCCGCTATGGGGATAGCGACACCGGCCTGCATCTGCCGGGGCCGATCGGCGCACACAACTGGCATCCAATGAGCTACAACCCGGACACCGGGCTCGTGTACATCCCGAAACAGGATGTGCCGTATGTGTTCGCCAATGACAGTGATTTCACCTACCGTCCGGGCTACTGGAACACCGGCACCGACCCACTGCCGGCGGCAATACCGGACGACCCGGAGACCAAGGCAGCTGTACTCGAGCTGGTCAAGGGTGCCATCGTCGCCTGGGACCCGGTAGCCGCAGCCCCGCGCTGGGAGATCCAGCACGCGGGCCCATGGAACGGCGGCGTGCTGACTACGGCCGGCAATCTGCTGTTCCAGGGCAATTCGGGGGGGCATTTTGCCGCTTACCGCGCCGACACCGGCGCAGAGCTGTGGCGCTTTGATGCCCAGACCGGTGTGATGGCAGCGCCGGTCACCTACCGCCTGGACGGAGTCCAGTACGTTGCGGTGGTTGCCGGCTGGGGAGGGTCCCTCGCGCTGGTGGGCGGCGAGGCGCTCAAAGCCGGGCCGATTCCCAACCGCAGTCGACTGCTGGTTTTCAGGCTCGGCGCCAGCGAACAGCTGCCAGCGCCGACCACCACGCCGCTGGTCTTTGACCCTCCGGAGCTCACGGCCAGCGCCGCGGAATTACTGGATGGGCAGCGCAACTACCTGACATTCTGCGTGTTCTGTCACGGAGACGGTGCGGTCAGCGGCGGAGCCACGCCGGACCTCCGCGCCATGACGGCAGCCACGCACGAGCGCTGGGACAGCATCGTTCGCGGCGGCTCACACTGGCAAAATGGCATGGTCGGCTTCGCCGGGGTGCTCGACGAAAAGCAGTCGGAGAATATTCGCCAGTACACGATTGAGCGGGCCAGAACTGCCCTGAACAACAACTGAGGTGCTTCCCGACCGGCCACCGCCGCGACATTGGCCTAACGATAAAGGTCGGGGCGCTCCCGCAGCCACAGGGCAGCCGAAGCAAGACTCATGGGACGGGCGAGCAGAAAGCCCTGGAACACTTCGCAGCCGTGGCTCTGCAAGTACGCATACTGGGCAGAGGTTTCTACACCCTCGGCAACCACCTGCATCTCCAGTTCCCGTGCCAGCGCGATGACGCCTTTGCACACGGCGGCATCCTTTGCATTGTCGATCACACCGCGGACAAAACTGCCGTCGATCTTGATTTTGTGCACAGGTAATGTGCGGATATAGCTCAGGCTGGAAAACCCGGTGCCAAAGTCATCGATGACTACACCGACACCCATGGCCGCCAGTGCCTCAAGGGTGGCTATGGCGCCCTCCGCATCCCGCATCAACACGCCCTCGGTGATCTCCAGCTCCAGGCACTGGGGACCTAAACCGCTGCTCTCCAGAACCGATTTCAGGACTGGCAGGAAGCTCTCCCGATGGAACTGTGTCGGCGATACATTGAGCGCGAGCCTGCCTCGCAACAGGCCTTGTTGCTGCAGTCCCACCGCATCGCGGAAGGCGCGTTCCATCAACCAGCGACTGAGCTGGATAATCTGGCCGGTTTCCTCGGCGAGAGGAATGAAGGTGGCAGGGGGGACAGCGTCACCATCGCGCCGGTGCCAGCGCAGCAGTGCCTCCAGACCCTCAAGGCGACCCGCAGCGTTCAGCAGGGGCTGATAGAACACCTCCATTTCGTCATTGTCCATGGTCTCCTGGAGAGCATTGCGAAGAACCAGCCGCTCGGAAAGTTGTTGGTCCATATCGCCGGTGAAGACCTCAAAAGTGTTGCGGCCGGCCTTCTTGGCCTGGTACATGGCGATGTCTGCCTGCTGCACTAGCTTTTCCGGATCCTGCATATCGGGAGTGAGTATCGCTATACCGATACTTGCTGAAATATGCAGCTCCTGGCCCTCGACCCGGTGCGGACGCGACAACTCCATCAGCAATCGCTCAGCGACATCCGTTGCCTGGCCGCGGTTGCTGAGGTCTGGTAGCAACAGCACAAATTCATCACCGCCAAGCCTGGCGAGTGTGTCACTCGGGCGCAGGGCTAAACTCAGGCGCGCGGTCACACCGACCAGCAACTGATCCCCCACCTTGTGGCCAAGCGTGTCGTTTATCGGCTTGAACTCATCCAGGTCGATGAACAGCACCGCGAGCAAATTGCGCTGCCTGCGGGCCAGGGAGAAGTCGTGTTCCAGTCGATCGTTGAACAGGGACCTGTTGGCGAGACCAGTCAGTGCATCGTGGGTGGCCTGGAAGGCCAGGCGGCTCTCCTGTTCCTTGCGCTCCGAAATATCGTTGAGGATCCCGACAAAATGGGTCACCTCGCCACTGCCGTCCAGGACGGGGGAGAACGACAGCTGGTTCCAGAAGGGCGATCCGTCGCGCCGCTGGTTACGCAGGGTCCGAGACAGGGTCTGGCCGGTTGCCAGGGCGTTGGTTATCGCCTCCCGGTCCTCTTCCGTCACGTACTCCCCGGTGAGAAAGACCGTACCATCATTACCCATTGCCGCTTCTGCTGAATAGCCAAGAATGCGAGTGAACGCGGGGTTCACATAGACCACAGGGTAGCCGCTGTGCCGAGCATCGACAACAATGACCGCATTGCTGCTGGCCTCAAGGCTGCGCTCAAGAACCCGCAAACGCTCCTCGTCCGCCATTTTCTGCGTGGTGTCCTTGGCAATGCCAAAGACCCCCACAATCTGCTCATCGACCACAATTGGCAGCAGGGCAACCTCAAAAAAGCGGGGCTCGCCCAACTGTGGCGGGCTGAAGGTGATGGAGAGGCGCTGCGGGCGCCCATCCAGGGCCTGCCGAAACCCGGTCATGGCTTTGCTCATGTCCGCCGCTGACACCGAGTCCTTGGACAACACCTCCACGAAACCCCGCCCCAGCAGGTCTGCCTCCGTAATACCCAGGATCCGCTGGGTAAGCGGATTGGTGCTCGCATAGCTACCATCCCGGTCCAGCGCAAATACGGCATCCGGACTTTGCGAAAAAAGTGACCTGAAACGCTGTTCGCTCACTCGAAGAGCCGATGTCTGTTTATTGAGCCGTTCGAGCAAAGCGCGTCCGATCACCAGGTGATAAGTCAAGAGCAGGCCAAACAGACCGCCGCCTATCGGCAGGAGGCCATTCGGGGTGCTCATCCGGGGCGCCCCCGCGGTGGCCTCCAGGGTCAGAACATGTTGTCCGGGAGGCAGGCGAATCTCCGTACTCACCTTGATGTACGGATTGTCTCCAGAGGAGGGAACAGTTGTCCCCGCTCGAGCCAGCGAGGAGCCCTCGTGCGTAATCTGTAACGCGAACTCTCCGGTGTTCTGCTGCAGCTGATAGTCGGCGAGAATTGCCAGGTCCACTGCAGCCACCAACCGCTGCCGCGCGTCCTCGCCGGGACTGACGGCCAGCAGGGCTAGCTGTGGATGCGCTGCATCCGGGAACTGCCAGGAGATCGGGACATTGCCTGCACGCAAGTCCTCCAGCCAGCGTGCTGTTCGATTATCATCGAGGGCCATTTGCAGCCAGCGCCCGGATACCGTGTCGCGGGACCGACTCCAGACATTGCCCTGCTTATCAAGGAAAACCAGACTGCGCAGGTCGGCAATATCGCGAAAATAACTGCCGATATCCGCCTCTGCGAGCGGCCCCGAGGGTAATTTACCCTGCGCCTCCGAGCGAGCAGACATGCGCCGCAACAGCTCTGTTTGCGACTCCAGCTCGCGGGTCACCAGGAGCGCATAATTGTCCAGCAGGTCCTGCGCTGCCTGCAGCCTCTCATCGTGCTGGACCCAACTGCCAAGAAACCACCAGGTCATACTGAGGAGCACGCCCATCAGGGCCATCAGCAAAGCATCGCGCCGCAGGCGCAGGATTGGACGCAGCGGATAGTTTGCAATGACCAGAGAGCCACTGGCCAGGACCAGGCAAAACGCGGCACCCAGCGGCATGAATTGGGTATTGACCAGATGGACCCAGCGCCGGGCAGGATCAAAGTGAGCAGCCACCAGCACCAGACCTGTTAGCAACGAAAAGACCGCGGAGATATTCCACAGCAGCCTCTGCCCCGGGTCATGGGTGCCCGCCAGGCAGCTAATCGCCACCATCAGAATCAACGCAGAGGGGACAGCTGGCAGCCGCGCGTGACCGGTCAACAGTGAGAGGTTGTCCGCGGGTTGCAGCAAGTTGTGCCCGAGGTTATAGGCCGCAAACAGGAACATGAGCGCGCCGGCAATATGGCGCCCACGCCGGTTGTCGAGCACTGCGGCAGTCATGCAGGCTCCGGTGAGGGATATCGCGATACTTCCGTCGAAGCTCAAGGCCAGCCAGGGCGGCGCTGTGAATTGTGGGAACAGCTCGAGCGACAGCGCTCCCACGCCCATGAGTAAACTGGAGATCAGGAGAATAAGGCCCGCTGCCTGTAGAGATAAATCGCGGCTGCTACCCGGCAATACAGCTCGCTGCCCCATACCGCATTGTGCTCCGTTGAATAGCCTGATTGGGCATGATGGCAGCCCCACCCGGAAACACAAGCCATCCAGCCAGCTCAGGGTTGAAACCCTAGCTTTCCAAACCGCCCTTGATTCCGCGCCGGTGTGCCTTGACGCTGCTGCGCCGTGTCTTGTCCTCGAGACGCCTCCTTTTTGCAGCCAACGTCGGCCTCGTCGGTCGCCTCGTTTTGCGCGGTTTGCAGCAGGCATTGACAAGCTCGGCCAGTCGCTGCAGCGCATCCTCTCGATTCTTGGCCTGGCTGCGAAACCGCTGCGCCTTGATGGTGATAACGCCATCCTGGGAAATACGGCTGTCGCGACGTGCCATGATTGCCGCTATACACTCCGCTGGCAGTGAGGACGCGACTGCATCGAAACGCAAATGGATCGCCGTGGAAACCTTGTTGACATTCTGCCCGCCACTGCCCTGAGCGCGGATGGCACTCAGCTCCACTTCCTCCAACGTTATGGCCAGGGTGGGGCTAATCCGCAACATGGTTCATTCTGCTTAGCAACAACGGTTGCAACGCTCGCCGCGGGACAGAGCCTACCCGGCGCGGATACCTGAGACAAAAAGGCTCAAGGCTCGCTGCCAACTTCGCGGATTTGAAACCAGACTGCAAATTCATCGAAATCGGTCCTGCCGTCAACGTTGCGGTAAAAATAGTCACAAACTTCACGATATGCTGTTCTGACACCTCAGACATTACCATGCTCTTCGCTGATCGCGAGGCCATCGTGACATGAAACACGCGACCAGGGCCTCCACCCCGATCCTGGGGCGCCTTTTGATGCAACAGGCACCGCGCGATGCTTTTTTGAACGGCTGTCGAAATTTTTAACACCTGCAACCGATCGCTGTCGCACACCCTGCAGCGTGCTTCACCAAAAACCGTATAACCATATGTAATTAAGAGAGTTCTAATATCTTGGCATTAAACGTGCTAATGCACTGTAGCCGGCGGAAATCGCTTTTCTGGCGGATTTGTATCCATTATGAACAAGAGGAAATTTACTGTGAAGCCACCGCATCACTTTTTATATTCAACTTTGGCCCTCGCTATCGCCGGGCTTTCGGCAGGGTCCGCGTCCGCCGCGCCAATTGACTCCTGGAACCTGGACAATGTCGGGGTGGTCCCCAATGTTGTCGACGGAGTCAGTGGTGGTGTCAGCACAATCTACGACCAGGCTCCGGTGGGTAGCACCGCCGCCAGCAGCGGCTATATCAAATGGGAGGAGCCTGAAGGAGCCTCCCCCGGACTAAAGGTCGTCAACGATGCGCCGGCTGGAGATTCAGGTGCTCAGGTGGATAACTGCATCATGGCAGCTGGCGCCGCAACCTGTAATGGCCCGTTCCAGAGCGGCAAGCGCTTCAAGCTGGACAGGACGGCTTTCGACCCGATCGACCTGGTATTTGATTTGAGCACCGGTTCGCTCACCGACGGCAATGACGGGCTCTACAGGGTCTTCCAGAAGTACGGCAACAATACGGGCAGCGCTCTTGGCGGGTTCAATATCGGCTTGGGATTTGGCATCGGGAGTGATTTCATCGCATCCAGCGCCAATGATGGCTTGAGTTTTGTTAACTTCGGCGCTGATCCGAAGGGCAGCGAATTCAGCTCAGTCTTTGCCGAGGGGCTGTTTGGTGAGGACGAGGAACGTGACCGCCTGCGGGGCTATTTCAGCGGTGAACGCAGCGGTTTCAATCTGGACTGGGTGAACGAAGACCTGTTCCAGACCACGGGCCTGTTTGGCGGCCAGTATGGCTATGAAGCTCTGTTCGGTGACTGGATGTCCTACTCCATGGCGCCCGATGGCTACTTCTATGACGATGACGGCAACCCGGCTACCGACAATGTCCTGATGGCGCACTACGATGCCAGCCTCGACAAATGGATCATGAACCGGGCTATCGATGCAGACGGCAATATTGTGCCCACCGCCGTTGGCAACGAAGGCGTTCAGTATGACAGCATTCTTGATGTAGAGAATGCGTTAAAGCAACAGGCCCTGGTGAGTGGGCTTGTTCTAGCGACATGTCCTGACGTGCCAGTTTCGGGAACTGCCTGCCTTGCTGGCACCGGGGAAATTGAGGACCTGGCCAAGTTTAATGTGACCTACTTTATTGATCCTGTGGATTTTGACTCGGCCAACCAGAGCACATTCACCTTGCGCCTCAGCGGTTCTGCAAGGGCGGTGCCGGAGCCCGGCGCGCTCGCCCTGTTTGCAACAGGTTTGGGACTCCTGTTGGGTGGTCGGCGTCGCGCTGGCCGAAGCAAGACCGCAGCTGACTGAGCAAGGCTATTTCCACTTCTCAGCTGGAGCCGCCGGCGGCGCAGTCCGTCGCCCGCGGCTTTTTTAACTGCCTACCAATCAGGCCATCCCGCTGTATCCGGTGTGAGGGCCTGCCCCGCTTTTCGGGCACCGCGTGCCAGCGCCTGTGCAAGGCCCCAACCTGCGCCCATAAAAAACCCCAGGGCACAAGGTACCCTGGGGTTGGTATTAAAGCCTGGCGAGAGCCTGCCCCGCTTCACCGGGTGTGACCTACTCTCACATGGGGCGGTCCGGCGTCCCGGGTGTTGATTGCCGCCCAAAATTGACCCACCGGGGGTCAGATTTCACTGCAAATCAACACACAGGGGCAACTATGCCACCATAACCCTGCTCTATGACTGGCTGTTCGGCACACTCGAAACTCACCCGCTGGAACTGGAAGCAGGCAATCGGGCTGCCCCCTCAAGCTGAACAAACCAACTCTCGGAAAGGCATTTGTGCAACAACAGTGTTGCCGTCTGCTACCCCATCAGTACCAGAGCAATTGCCAGCACAAAACCGGAAGCGGCGAACTTCAGGCCAGTTTTGTAGGTGGGCAGCCTCCACACAAACATAAAAAATGCCGAAACGGCAAAGAACAGTAGCGAAGCGCCAAAAAACAAATTCAGAAAGTACAGCGGGCTGTCGGTCGTTGCCTTGTGCAGCTTCACCATTTTGGCGAGTACTGGCGGGTACTCGTCTATACGCATCACCACCTGGCCCGTTGTTTTGTCGTAAGTACCCTGTTTGAACGTTACCGTTTTCTCGTCTTCCCCACTAATCTCAAACCCTTTCAGACGCAATTCAGATCCCAGCATTTTGCCCTGCAATCCCGGTTGAACAGCGCGCTCGATTGTCTGTTCGTACTTCAGGAAATCGGTAGTTCGGAAAATCAGCAGGGAGCCACTGGTAGCGTAAACGACCATGATTCCTGCGAGAAAGAATCCGAGATAGCGGTGGTACTTTCGAAATGAACTTGCGGTTTTCTGTGAGATCATGGTGCCAAATTCGCCTTACCGTGAAAAGCCAATATTTTGCCAACAGAGCAGTTCAAAGCAATCAGATTTACCTATCTTTACTCACTCAAAGAACCCCGCAACACTTTTCAGGCGTCACTTTCCAGCAACAGTACGCCCGCCCCGGTATTGGATATCGGGGCGTGATAGTGTTTGTGAAGACAAGTGACCTTCTCGCCCAGCGCACCCCTCATCACCATCCACATAATGGTCTCAATACCCTCGGTGCCCGCCTGTTCGATGATGTGACTGGTACTCTGGTCGGCAAAGCTGTCCGGATCATTGATGATGCTTTCGATAGTTTCCAGATCGTAATCGACATTGATCATGCCGGCGCGCTCCCCCTGTAATTGGTGGGACATGCCGCCGGTACCAGCAATGGCTACCTTCATGTCTTCCGGATAGGACTCGATCGCAACCTTGAGCGCCTGCCCCAATTTGTAACAACGCCGGGCGCTAGGCAGCGGATGTTGCACCGTGTTCACTGCGAGCGGTATGGCTTTAATCGGCCAAACCTCGTGATCGCCGAACAGCACGCGCATGGGATTGACGAAGCCGTGATCCACCAGCATTTCCTGACAGGTGCACATATCGAATTCCTGGTTGATCAGGGATTCAGCCACATGCCAGGAAAATTCCGCATCACCGTCAAAGGGTGCGGTGGGCTTGAGCCCCCAGCCCTCGTCGGCATTCTGATAGGCGTCGGCGCAGCCAATTGCGAATGTGGGCACTTTATCGAGGAAGAAGTTCAGACCGTGGTCGTTGTACACCACAATGATCAGGTCCGGCTTTTTCTCTTCCAGCCATTCGTGCACCGGCTGATAGCCGTCGAAGAAGCGCTTCCAGTAATGCTCCTGGGTCAGTCCGTCGGAGATGGCATTGCCCACCGCCGGGATATGTGATGTGGTTATGCCACCAATAATTTTAGCCATTCCAGTAACCGCCCTCTTGCTCCAGTCTCTCTTCCAGTCCTTCCCGCTTCTCAAGCAACTTTTCGCGGAACTCGTCACCCGTTATGCCCTGAAATGCCGCGCCGGCATCCTGGACACTCACACCCCGGGGAATTGCAAACTTGGCCATGAAATAGATATTTGCGCCGGAGCGCAAAACCCCCAAAAAGTCCTGGTTCACCACCAGTTCCTTCTGTTCTTCGGTCAGGCCAAACTTGTCGCAATAGGCCGCTGGGTCCGCATTGAACTCGTCCCGGCAGCTTTCCTCGTTAAATGAGTAGAACAGCTTGTTCAGGGCGTATGCGTTGTGCGCAATCTTGCCATCGAACACGTAGCTCCCGGGGATATCTTCATAATCGTGCTTTTTCCAAACCATCTGTCAAAACTCCTCTGTATCTATCTCTGCCTGGGTCGCGGCGGGATAACGTTCGCCAGCCACTGAATTCTGGTCAATGAGTTCGCCTGCCCTGGCGAGTATCGTCGAATCGATATTAATTTCAGCTGCCTTTACATTTTCTTCCAGGTGCTCCACTGATCGGGTTCCCGGAATCGGGATAATGTTGTCACCCTGTGACAGTAACCAGTTAAGCGCCAGTTGCCCGGGTGTATAGCCGGCCTCGGCGGCCAGTTGCCTGAATGACTCGTAGAGCGCCTGGTTCGCAGAGGAATTCGGTTCCTGAAAGCGAGGCATACCACGCCGAATGTCTTTCTCGGCCATGGCATCAGTACCCTCTACGCCACCGCTCAGAAACCCCCTGGCAAGCGGACTAAAGGCCACAAAGGCGGCGCCCAGCTCGCTACAAGCCTGCAGCAGGGCTATTTCGGGATTGCGCGTCCACAGTGAATACTCGGTTTGCACGGCGGCTACAGGCTGTACGGCATGTGCTCTTCGAAGCGTATCGGCAGATACTTCCGAAAGGCCCACCTCCCCTATCTTGCCCTGTTGCACCATCTTCGACATGGCGTCCATGCTGTCCTCGATGGGAACCGTCTTGTCCCAACGATGGAGGTAGTAAAGATCGATATGGTCGGTCTGCAAGTGCTGCAGCGACTGGTCCACGGTTTTCATCAGTGTTTCCGGCCGGCCATCGATGACCCGCACACCATCGACGCCAGTCATACCGCACTTGCTGGCCAGGAAGATATCATTACGCCGCTCCTTCAGCGCCTCACCAACCAGTTTTTCATTGCTGCCAAAGCCGTAAAGCGCGGCGGTATCGAAGTGTCGCACACCGATTTCGAAGGCATGGTGGAGCAGCCGTACAGCATCGTCCTTTGCCGGCGGGTGACCGTAGGCGTGGCTCAGGTTCATACACCCGAGTCCGATTGCCCCGACTTGCCGCTCGCCTATTTTTCGCTGGTGCATCTTCGAGTCCTTCAGCCGGCCAGTTGCTGTTCGAGGTCGTGGAGTACCTTGTAGCAAGGCAGCACTTTGCTGACACTGGAGTTGGGTTCGCGACCGTCCTTGATAGCGGCGAAGAACTCCCTGTCCTGCAGTTCGATACCGTTCATGGAGACGTCGACCTGCGAAACATCAATAGCCTCTTCCCGTCCGTCCACCAGGTCATCATATCGGGCGATATAGGTGCCGTTATCACAGATATAGCGGAAGAAGGTGCCCAGCGGACCGTCATTGTTAAATGACAGTGACAGGGTACAAATCGCGCCGTTTTCAGCCTGCAGCTGGATCGACATATCCAGGGCAATGCCGAGCTCCGGGTGGATGGGGCCCTGGATTGCGTTCGCCTTAACGATGGGAGACCCTGCCTGGTAGGCAAACAGGTCAACCGTATGCGCCGCATGATGCCAAAGCAGGTGATCTGTCCAGCTGCGGGGCTCACCCTTTGCATTAATGTTTTTGCGGCGGAAGAAATAGGTCTGCACATCCATCTGCTGAATATTGAGTTCGCCTGCCGTAATACGCTTGTGAAGCCACTGGTGCGACGGGTTGAAGCGGCGAGTGTGGCCCACCATGCAGACCAGTCCGGTCTCCTTCTGGGTTTTTACCACCGCCTCGGCATCAGCCCAGCTGTCCGCCAGGGGGATCTCCACCTCTACGTGCAGCCCGGCCTGCATGCACTGGATGGCCTGCGACGCGTGCAACTGAGTGGGCGTACAAAGGATTGCCGCCTCCGCCTCGGTGGCGGCCAGCGCCTCGCCGAGATCGCTGGATACGTGGCCAATGCCATACTCTTGCGCCACCGCCTCAACCTGCTCGGGAACGTCCCCGACCAATGACACCACCTCCATGCCATCTATATTCTTGATGCCATCGAGATGCTTGATACCAAAGGCACCCGGGCCAGCGAGCAATACTTTCATTCTATGTCTCCTGATTAATCTCTAAGCTGATGTCGATTCTTCGGGCCAGTAGAGTCGCATGGGGTTATCTACCAGCAGTTTTTGCTGCAACTCTGCTGTGGTGGCGATGCGCGGAATATAGTCCACCAGCAAGCCTTCGTCCGGTGTGTGCGAGCGCATATTCGGATGCGGCCAGTCGGTACCCCACAGCACCCTGTCCGGGAAGCTTTCCACCACCTTGCGGGCAAAAGGCACGACATCGTCATAACGGTAGTCTTGCTGTTGTGTCAGTCGCTCGGGACAACTCACCTTGCACCAGAAGTTCTGTTTCTCCTGCAACAACTTGAGAAACAGGCTGAACTCCTCGCCATCGACAGGCTTGCTGACATCGGGCCGGCCCATATGGTCCACCACCACATCGGTGGGCAGTGCGGTGAAGAATTCATACAGCTCCGGTAACTCCGGCGCTTCGAAGTAGATGACCACGTGCCAGCCCAGAGGCGCGATCTTCGCCGAGATCTCCTCCAGGGAATCGAAGGGTAATTTATCCACCAGCCGTTTCACGAAGTTGAAACGCACCCCACGCACACCTGCATCGTGCAGGGCCTGCAGTTCATCTGCGGATATGTCTCGCTTAACCGTCGCTACACCGCGCGCCAGGCCGTTGGAATCCTGCAGGGCGTCCACCAGCGCCCGGTTGTCAGCGCCGTGGCAGGTGGCCTGCACAATCACATTGCGGCTCAGCCCCAGGTGATCCCGTAACGCCCACAGCTTTTCCTTGGGGCCGTCGCATGGCGTGTACTTGCGTTCGGCTGCATAGGGGAAAATGTCACCGGGACCGAATACGTGGCAATGGGCATCCACTGCTCCCGGTGGGGCGACAAAAGCGGGTTTGCTCGGGTTCGGGTGATAGACCCGCCAGCCGAAATCCATGGTGAATTCACTCACGGCTCACTTACCTCTCGCTTCGAGGGCGGCATTCAGGCGTGGATAAACCCGTCTGGCATTGCCCTCGTAAACTTTGTAGTGGTCCTCGGCTGAGAGATCCAGCGCATCCACATAGCGTTTGGTATCGTCGAAATACTGCCCCGTTTCCGGATCAATACCCCGCACAGCGCCCACCATCTCCGAACCAAACAGGATATTGTCGATGTCGATCACCCGGAACAACAAATCTATACCCGGCTGGTGATAGACGCAGGTGTCGAAGAATACATTTTTCATCACATGTTCAGCCAGGGGCGGCTGCTTGAGCATATCCGCCAGGCCCCGGTAGCGCCCCCAGTGATAGGGCACTGCACCACCGCCGTGGGGAATGATAAAGCGCAGCTCGGGAAAGTCATTGAACAGGTCGCCCTGGAGAAACTGCATAAAGGCGGTGGTATCGGCATTGATGTAGTGCGCGCCAGTGGCGTGGAAATTGTGGTTGCAGGAGCCGGACACGTGAATCATGGCAGGGACATCGAGCTCTACCATTTTCTCAAAAAACGGGTACCAGCTGCGATCAGTCAGTGGGGCTGAGGTCCAGTGGCCACCGGAGGGATCCGGGTTCAGGTTACAGCCAACAAAACCCAGCTCATTTACCGTGCGTTCCAGCTCGCTAATGGAGTGCTCGATGGATACACCGGGCGATTGGGGCAGCTGGCAGACGCCGATAAAGTAATCGGGAAACAGATCGACGACACGTTTGATCAGGTTATTGCAGGCCATGGTCCACTGCTCTGACACTGCCCGGTCGCCCAGGTGGTGCGCCATGGCAGAGGCACGGGGGGAAAAAATCGTCATGTCGGCGCCGCGTTCCCGCAGCAACCGCAACTGGTTTTTCTCCACACTCTCGCGTATCTGGTCATCGCTGATATGCGGCAGCTCGGGAAGCGGCTTGCCCGAGGCATGGGCTTCCAGCTGTGCTTCCCGGAACACCTGGTGAGGTTCGGGCGCGGTAGTGTAATGGCCGTGACAATCGATAATCATTGTGGTTTCTCAGCTTGTTTGGTCGTTGATTGTATGCGGATGGAATCCAGCATTGCATCCAGGGATTCTTCTTCCAGTGCTGCTGCAAACTGCGGCGCCCAGGCCTGGCGCTGGACGCAGCCCTCACTCATCCAGGGCGTGTATCCGGCCTCCTCTACCGTCCTGGCGACCTCGCGCATCTCCGCGGCCCGGCGCTCGCCATGCTCGAGTGAACGCGAAATCAGGTAGCGGGCCTGGGCTGTCCAATCCTGCCCTGGAAACAGGTTTTGCAATGACGCCAGTACAGTCGCTTCTACGCCGTAATGACGCGCGCTCAGTAGCGACTCGGTAACCAGCGCCTCCATGCCCTTGATGATCACGCTGCGGCACATCTTGGTAGCAGCAGCCACGCCGGGAGAGTCGGAGGCCACCTGCACGTTGCTGAAGCATAGTTGACTACTGAGGTCGGCGAATCCCGCCGCGTGACGACCGGACAGCAGAATTGGAGACGCTGAACGCTGTGGCATGATCGGCGACATTACCGACGCCTCCACAAAAAGCCCCCCGGCATCTTCTATCAGTTCACAGACGCTGTGCTTGGTTCCCGGCGACACCGAGTTCAGGTCCACATAAAGCGTATCCTGGGCTAGGCCCGGTAGAATCGATTCAGCGGCACTGCGGGCCTGATCGGCAGTAACAGCAGACAGTATTAGCTGGCAGCCCTGTGCGGCTTGGGCTGCGCTCGATGCCGCGCTGACTTTGGTATCAGCCTCCAGCTCGGCACGATTGTGCGCAGCTGCGCTGGCGGCGTTATCAAACTGGTAATCCCAGACCCGCACGCCCAGGGTGGTCTGCTCAAGCAGGTCCTCCACCAGGATACGGCCCACTTCACCGAGGCCGATGATGCCAACACAGCCGATCATCAAACCGGACCGCCGTTGGCTCGTGGCACCAGTACTTCACCGCGCATCAGCAGCCTCGCAGTGCGCAGCAGGGCAGCCCGTTTTACCTCTACGCCGCCCACTGCGGAAGCACTGTCGACTTCCATCTCGACGGTAAAGAATCCGGTGGGATGCTCTACTTCCAGCGTCAGCTGTCCACTGCCGGGCTGCTCTCCAGCCACCTGCCAGGCTATGGAGCCGGGCATCACGCAGGCTGTTGCCACGCTGACAGACCCCAGAACGCCAATCGCCTCGTGCACCCGATGGGGAATGAAAGTGCGGGTATTGATTGCACCACCTGCAACTGGTGCCGACACCAGGCACATTTTGGGGACAGTTTTGTTGCTGATATCACCCAGTCCCATCATCGGGCCGGCCACTGTGCGAATATCTTCCAGGCGACTTTTAAGCGCTTCATTTGCTTCCAGTTCGGCGGGGGATTCAATACCACTCAAGCCAAAGTCTTCGGCTTTCAACAAAACCACGGGCATGCCGTTGTCGATGCAGGTCACCGTCACACCGTTAATGGTGTCGACCACGTTGCCGGTCGGCAGTAAGGCTCCACAACTGGACCCCGCTATATCCAGAAAGTCGATAGGTACTGGCGCAGCGGTACCGGGCACGCCATCGATGCGGGCGTCACCCTGGTAATCGACCTGACCGGACGGCGTCTGCACCCTGGCAATCGCCCGGGCACCGGTATTAACCATGTGAATACGCACGTCGGTGATACCATCATTAGCGGATATCAGGCCACTTTCGATGGCGAAGGGGCCGACACCGGCAAGGATATTGCCGCAGTTCTGCGCGTCTGACACCTCCGCCCGATCCACCACCACCTGCAGGAACAGGTAGTCAACATCGCTGTCAGGATCCTGCGAGGGGCTGACCACCGCTACCTTGCTGGTCAGTGGGTGGGCACCGCCCATCCCGTCGATTTGCCTGGCATCCGGTGACCCCATGGCCGCCAGCAGTACTCGATTGCGTTTCTCCTCCGCCTCCGGGAGGTCAGAGGCGAGGAAGTACAGTCCCTTGGACGTACCTCCTCGCATGACCATACAGGGGATCGCCGCTTGCATTGATCAGATGTCCTGCAGTGTCTTCACGTAGCGCAGGCCCTTTTCTGCCAGGCGCTCGCGCATGTTATAGATATCAAGCCCCAGTTCGCCGTTGGCAAGACGCTCCCGCTTAGCCTCTTCATTGGCCAGCCGCTGGGCCATTTTGACCTGGACCTCTGCCGCCTCTTCCCTGTGCACCACCACCACGCCGTCGTCATCGGCAACGATCAGGTCACCCGGGTTCACCAGGGCGCCGGCACACACTATCGGCACATTGACGTTACAGACCGTTTCCTTCACGCACCCCTGCCCGTGGACCGCCCTTGACCAAACGGGAAATTTCATTTCGGTGAGGGTGGCGATATCGCGCACACCGGCATCGATGACCAGACCCAGTACACCGTGCGCCTTGAGCGATGTGGCCAGCAGGTCGCCAAAGAAGCCGTCAGTGCAGGGGCTGGTGGGGGTGACCACGAGGATATCGCCAGGACGGCACTGCTCTACCGCAACATGCAGCATCCAGTTGTCGTTGGGTGCCACTTCGCAGGTAACCGCGGTACCGGCGATGGCCGCCGGCCGGTAAATCGGCCGCATATGGCTGGCCAACAGGCCCTTACGGCCCTGGGCCTCGTGGACGGTGGCAGATTCAGCACCCTGGTACAGGGCAACGGTTGCTTCCGCTACACGTTCAATGTCTGTTACACAAACAGGCATGGTCAAGCTCTCACTGGATTGCACAGGTTGGACAGGATACAAGCAGCGCCGGGGTTTGGGATGTTCAATTCTTGCCTTAGGGTATTAGAATTTACTATAGTAAGAAACCCAAGCGAGGTATCAGCATGACCCCATTGCTCAACTTACGCCACCTCAGCGCCGCGCTGGAAATACGACAACTGGGTTCCATCAGTCGCGCAACCGATACCATTCACCTGTCACAATCAGCTATAACACAAGGACTGAGCAAGCTTGAAAAAGAACTCAACTTCGAGATCTTCGCGCGCTCCCATGATGGCCTGAATCCGACACCAGCAGGCGACATCTTTCTTGAACGGACACAAACAGCCATTAACTTCCTGCGCCGAATGGATAGCTTGCTGGGAAAAAGAGACAACAAAAGCGCCCCGCTTTATCGCTCGCTCACCGCCAGTCAACTACGCGCGCTTTTGACTGTCGTCGAGCAGGGCAGTTACACCCTCGCCGCCCGTCACCTCAAGCTGGCCCAACCCACCGTGCACCGGGCCGTACAGGATGCCGAAAGCATTTGCGGGCATAGGTTGTTCTCAACGTCTCCATCGGGACTGGAGCCGAGCTGGCACGCCAGGCAGTTGGCACGCTACATTGCCCTGTTTTTCGCCGAGCTGTCCCAGGGCATTGAAGAAGTACAGGAGTATCACGGGCGAATGACGGGACGCCTGCGAATTGGCTGCCTCCCTCTGGCGAGAACCCGCATGGTACCGCGGGCGGTGGTAAATCTCCTCGATGAGTACCCGGAAGCCCGGCTCAGCATTATCGACGGCCCCTATGAGGAGCAACTCCACGCCTTGCTGCACGGTCGGCTTGATATTATTGTCGGTGCTCTAAGGGATCCCCCCCCTAGCCCAGACATCGAACAGCGAGCGCTGTTTAAGGATTCCCTGAGCATTGTGGTGCGCCCCGGTCACCCTCTGGAAAAACGCGGCAGCGTCAGCGCCGGTGAACTGCAGCGCCTGGACTGGATCGCCCCTCGAGAGGATACCCCCGGCAGAGAAGCATTCACCCAGTTCTTTGAGAACAACGGACTATCACCTCCGGAGCACGTGATCGAGTGCAGTTCCCTGGTAGCTACCCGAGGGGTGTTGATGGAAAGCGATCGGGCTGCCCTACTCTCCGCGCGACAGGTGGAAGTAGACGTAAGCTCTGGTCTGCTGAGCGTCAGCTCCCGGCACCTCCAGGACACCGGTCGCACTATAGGCATCGCACACCGCAAAGGCTGGAAGCCGACTCTGGTGCAACAGCGCTTTATCGAAAGGCTGGAGCAGGAAGTATAACTCGCTTACCGGGCGCTCTCTGAGGCCCTGAAAAACCGTCCATGAAATCGTCGTCTTATTCGGCCGGCGCCGTAGACGGCGGCCTCAATGTCACCTCATTCGCTGCAGCGTAACGATCCCAGGCAGCAATGAGCTTATCCAGCACCTTCGGGTGTTTGTCGGCGAGGTCATGTTGCTCGCCGGCATCATCAGCGAGATTGTATAGGCGCCATTGCACACCCGCTGCCCCCCTGCCCGGGTCGCTGCGAAAGCGGGGGTTCATACTCGCATAAACCGCCTTCCAGTCGCCCATGCGCACGCCCCGTCGAAAAAACAGCTCCCAGGCTAGAATCCGCTGTTCAACATTCACAGTATCTGCGTTCTCATCGACTAGGGCCGCCCAGGAGATACCGGCCGTTTCATCATCTGCCTGCGCGTCCACACCAGCATCAACACCAGCATCAACACCGGTCAGTTCCAGCAGGGTTGGCAGCACGTCGCGTGCTGATAGCGGCTCACGCTCTACCCTACCCGCGGCAATACCAGGCCCGGAGATAACGGCCGGTGCGCGTACACCACCTTCATAGGTTGAGCTTTTAAAACGGCTATAGGGGCCAGCACCGGCCTGGGCCCAGGCCGGTCCATACGTATAAAAGCTACCTGCTCTGCCGAGCGTATCGGGGTCGTTATTGAGACGCGGAAAAGCATCCCGCGCAGCGTCTGGTACACCCATCGCCTTGATCAGGTGCGAGAGGCTTTGTTGAGTCTGCCCCTCGGCTCCATTATCTGACATGAAAAGCACAATGGTGTTATCCAGTTCACCGCGATCCTCCAGCGCCTGAAGAACACGCCCGACATTCTGATCCAGGTTGTCCACCATAGCCGCGTAGACTTCCATCCCCCGGGAGGCGACGGCCCGCGCATTCTCATCAAGAGACTCCCATTCGGCGGCACCAGGTGAAGGGGCAGTTAGTGCATCCTCGTTGACAATACCAAGCGTCTGCATCGCCTTGAGGCGCGAACGGTGCAAAGCTGCGGGGCCATCAGCATAACGCCCCTTGTATTTATCGATCACATCTTCCGGGGCCTGTACGGGCCAGTGCGGTGCAGTGAATGCCAGGTAAGCGAAAAACGGGCGCTCGCCACGCTCCTCGGCGTTCAGATATTCGATCATCTTGGAGGTATAGAAATCGCTGCTGTATTGTCCCACCGGGAAGCGTGCCGGTGCGCCATTTTCACGATAGGAGGCCGCTGGCCGGCCTTTCTTACCTAGCTCCGCCTGGTAAGCACCAAAATGGTCTCCACCTCCCTGCAGCAATACAAAGGAGCGCTCGAACCCGCGGGTGGAGGGGTCGTGCTCAGGACGCATTCCCAGATGCCACTTCCCCGTCATGGCGGTCATATAGCCCGCTTCCGCAAAAAACTCTGCGAGTGTCTTGACGCTGGGATCGAGATGGCCAGTGTAACCCGGAGCTTTGCGCATGGACGGAGTAGCGTAGAGCGCTTCGGCCATCGTGCCCAGTCCAACCTCGTGAGGATCGCGACCGGTCAGCAACATGGCCCTTGTCGGAGAACAAGTAGGCGACGTGTAGAAGCTGGTCAGCTTCACACCTTTCTGGGCAAGACGGTCCAGGTTCGGGGTGTCAATCTCGCCGCCGTAAGCCCCGAGATCGGTATAAGCGAGATCATCCGCCAGAATCACAAGAACATTAGGGCGCTCCTCGGCTTCGGTGGCCCAACCAGCGCCCGGCAATAATAAAGCGAGTACCAGCAGCATGGCGCCAATTGCGAAGTAATTCGCCGGCAGGCGGTATCCGGTGCCGAATACCGGCAAACCGCTGTATAAACCCAAATCCATAGCTGTCTCCTTACAACGCGACATACGGGGCTAGTTGGCCACCGTCCTGAGCGTGTCAATAATCCGACGGGCCCTATTTGCACCGGCATCTACGTGGATGCTTACCAAAGGCGCCTCACCGAAGCTGAGCATATTGGCATACTGGTCTTCGATAACCACTTTGTCCTCGTCGAAAGTCATCGCGGTCTGATCGACAACCTTCTTCAGCACCTCCTCCTCATTGGACTCGGGATTAGTCGCGATAGTCCATATATAGTGAGCAGTAGATTCTGTTTCCGGAGTGACGCCATGGAAGCCCCGCATATGAAAGCCTCCTCTCGACGGGTTATTGATATCTTCACTGCCAGCGTCAACCGCCCCCGTCCAGATGCGCAGATGGCTGGGGTAAAACTCAATCTCCTGCCAGCGGTCGATCAGACCCTTGAAGGGGTAAGCAGCAGTATACGTAGGTGGCGGTGCTGAATTGAGCATGTGCCGGACGACACGCACGCTCTTGGCCTCCGCCTTCACTTTCATCTCGGCATTCATGTGCGTTTTGGCATCGCCGCCGATGGTTTTCAGGTGGACGTAACCAAGATGGCTCAGGTCAAGCAGGTTATCGTGAATCAGCTGATACGGGGCCTCGTAATGAAAGGCGGAACCGTCCCAGATGTAATCGCCACTGCTGTGGACGGTGTAGTCTGGCGGTGCACAGCTGGGCGCTGCGGCCTCATCGCGGCCGAACCAGATCCAGATAATGCTGTCTTTTTCTTCCACATGATATTTCTTCACCTTGGCCCGTGGCGGTACCATATCCTGCCCGGGAACTTCCAGGCACTGGCCCTGCCCGTTATAGAGCATGCCGTGGTAACCGCAGCGAATACCACAGGCCTCGACGGTACCTGAGGACAGGGGTAAGGCGCGATGACAGCAACGATCTTCAAGCGCGAATGCCTTGCCCTCGCCGTCGCGAAACATTACGACCTTGTTACAAAGCAGGGTACGGGCCAGAGGTTTATCGGTCAGCTCCTTACCGAGTGCCGCCACGTACCACTGATCCAGAGGGAAAGGGGTTCTTGTATCATCAGTCGTGTCGCTGACACCGGGGATATGCATCGTTGGTATTTTCATCATTGGCTCCTCGTATTGATTTGGGTTTACCCCAATAGCGCCTTCATGTGAGGCCACGCCTCCGCGCCTGAATCGTTCATCAACTGGATATAAGAGGGGTTGCTCCACTCGTTAATACCTACCAGGTAAGCCTGAGTGGTTCGCAGCCGGGCCAGCCACTGGTCCAGCTGCGGATACGCCGCCCACCAACCGGATAGCTGCAACTGCTCCAGACGCTCGATATAAGGGAGCATCGCAAAGTCCGCCAGGCTGATTTCTCCACCTACCAACCACTCGCTATCGGCCAATGCCGTAGCCATATCGCCAATGAGTTTTTTATAAGCCAGGGCTGCCAATCGGAGCCGCGGAGACTCCAGACCATTGGTCACAATATCCTCCATGACAGTGCGACGGGAAGGATCGGAAATCTTCTCAAAAAAAACTTGCAGCGATTCGCTGGTAGCATGGCGTTGCAACAGCTGATGGCGAAACGCCACGCAAAAACTGATAACTGCCAACTGCTCGTGCAAGCCGGCATCGAGCCGAATTAACCAGCCGCGGATCTGCGCTCGCTCCACCGCATTCGGGGACATAAGGGGCGATTCAGGAAAGACCTCGTCCAGATACTGGACGATCGCATTCGACTCGAGAATAACCGCGTCATCATGAACCAATACAGGAACCAGGCCCTTGGGGCTGACTTTTAGAAAATCCGGGGCAAATTGCTCCCCGGCTCGCAAGTTCAGGTTGCTTCCTTCCCAATCAAGTTCTTTGTGAGCCAAGACCATGCGCACTTTCTGGGCACAGACTGACATGTCGTTGTGGTACAGATACAACATTATTCTGCCCTGCTTTTATGGAACCCTACTCGACCACCACGTGAGCCAGCGGGTGATTAAATGGGCTGGGCCAGGGCCTGCATTGACTCTTGCATGATTCTGGCATGTTCCTGTTTATCACCGCCTTCAATTTCGATCTGGCCAAGGCGGCCTGAGTTCTCCACGACCATGCGGCAACGCTCCCAACGACGCTGTTGAAAAGCATCCAGAGCGCCCTCAAGCGCATCCCTGCCGGCCAATTCTTCCGCTAGCACAATGGCATCCTCAATGCCAATACATGCCCCAGACGCCAGATGCGGTGTGGTGGCATGTACCGTGTCGCCGATCAGCACCACACGACCACGAAACCAGGGCAGAGGTACCAGCAATCCTTCCAACGGCCTGAGCAGGACCTGTGACGTTTCATCCACCTGGTCGCGCAACAACTGTAAAAACGGCGCCGGAAACGTGCTCATCAATTCTTTAAGACGGGGCACCAACTCTTCCTCCGGAACACGCTCTTTCACCTTCTTGTCTTCCGTCAGGAACAGATACACCTCGTCCTTCGACATTGGATTAATGCCTGCTTTGAGGTGTGGCCCCACCCACATCATGGTGTTTTCTGCTTCTGGTGGGCGCGGCAACACGGCTCGCCAAACCCCCTGCCCGCTATATCCTGGCTTGGGCGCATCAGGCAGCAGCCATTCTCGTGTTTTCGAGTAGAGCCCGTCGGCACCAATCACCAGGTCAAAGCGATCGCTACTACCATCTTCGAAGGATACGGTTACACCGTCGTCGTCCTGATCGATACTGCTATAGGTATAGCCCAGCCTTACCTTCGCACCCGCCTGTACCACTTTCCGGGACAGAATCCGGGCAAGAACGGGCCGCATGATAGCACCACCACCGGGCACATCGGCGCCAGCGACGGGGGGATTGGGTATTTTCTGGAGTAGTTGCCCGGTAGGCGCCATAACCTCAAGCGCTTCCTGAGCACTGCCCTGTTCCAGGAACTCTTCCAGCACACCCAGGTCGGCGAAGGCACGCAAGGTTGCGCCGCCGACACTGATACCAGCGCCATCGGCACGCCAGTTGGGGTCAATCTCCAGCAAGTGCGTGTCAACGCCCTGCGCGCAAAGCTTGATGGCTGCGGACATACCCGAAAAACCACCGCCGATAATCAAAACTTTTTTAACTGAAGCACTCATGGGCTTCTCCTCCAATCAGAGTTATGAATCGAGTTCTGCCGTCACATAACCATCGTTACTGACATGCAGCGCCACTGCCGTTAGCGACTGTCCCAGGCATGGCCCGGAGAGGCACTTTCCGGACTCGATATCGAACCGTGCACCATGTGCCGCACAGACAATAACTTCACCGGCCCTGTCCAGGTACTCGTCTTTTTTCCAGGGCAATGGGGTAGTCCCGTAATGCGGACACAGGTCCCTGTATGCATACAAAGCAGAGTCCTTTTTCACTACAAATACGCTGGGCCGCCCATTTCCGAATGGGTCAAATCCGGTCGCACGCCCTTCCGATAGCTTATCAAGGTGGCACAGCCTGACCTCACTTTGAGAATCTACCGGCGAGGCAACATCACGCACTGGAACATTATCGTCCAAAACAATCAGTTCTTCCCGGGAGGCGGCCCCATGGGGGCCCACTTTTCTCGATACTCCATCAGGAACACCTGCGAATTATCGGCTGCCATACCTGCTTCTCGGGCAGTCCAGCTCTCATCATGGAGATCCATATCCGCGTCGTATTCCATGTTGCAGCCCAGCGGGCTCTTGAAATACCAGAACCAGTTTGATCCAAAAATATGACGGCCAGGCCCCCAGAAACTCTGGTAGCCCTTATCCACCATATTGGTTCCGGCCTGCATAACGTCGCTGGGGCCAGTCATGTGAAAGGTAAAATGCTCGCAGCCTTGCATATGCGGTGGTGTCTGGATCATGAACATTGTGTGATGATCCTGGGTGCCGGCTGGGCGCATAAAGGGCCCGACGTTGGTGAAGCGATCGGTGGTGACAAATCCCAGGCGCTCGCTGTAGAAAGCCTCACCCTTAGCGAAATCAGGCACAAAATAAACCACATGGGAAAGACTGACCGGCTTGGGCTGTGCGTCGGTGCTGACGGCTACATCGTTGATCGGCCGCAGATCGGATGAACCCGGGAGGTTGGTCTTTACTGCGGGCAGCGACAGTTTTTTCCTTACCGTAACCTGGAAGCCCAGCACAAACCCCAGGTCATCCACTGTCTCTAGGGAGCCGTCATCGAGTTTGTGGACTTCACGGTCTGTGCCCAATTCTTGGGCAATAGCATCGAGAGTGGCCTGATCAGCAACGCCATAAACCGTTTTACGTAACATGCTGCCGGTTTCCAGAGCGGGAGGTAGGGATGGATCATCCCTCTCGGCAATTATGACCGCGGTGCCATCCAAGGCTTCAAAGCGACCATTACCCGCGTCATCCAGACCATAGTCCAGCAGGAATTGCTTACAGGCTTCAAAATCGTCTACACCAAAAATCAGCGCATCGGGTCCAACAATATTCATGCTCATCTCCTCAAGATTTTTCGACTCGGCCGCCCAGGGTTTCTGCGACCCAATCGGCAATGTAGTGTCCAGCGTTAATGCTGTTATCAAAGCTTGAATGCTGTACTCCGCCTTCACGCTCGGTAAATATTTTTAATTCCCGCTTGGGGCTGTTGGTCAGTTGCTCATAAGTCCGCTCTGCCCACTTGAGCGGAATTTGTGAGTCTTTCTCGCCATGCGTAACCAGAAACGGCACCTTGATTTTCTCGACTACACCATCGAGATGCACGTCCTCGGCAATCTTCATGAAGTCATCAATATCTTTGGCACCCCAG
>NZ_JAVKCQ010000169.1:0-27231 GCF_040222615.1 Haliea sp. | reverse complement strand
TGAGATCGTCAATATCCCCCCTGTCAGAGTGGAAGTGGAAACTGTCAGGGAGGGAAACTTCCGCGGCTTCGACAGTGGCCGGTTCTATCTGGTTGACAGCGGCTCCCTGTCGGCCCGCTATCGGGGTCGTACGGTCTATATCCTGGATGAGGGGGACCTGCTCCTGCCCGATATCGCGGGCGCCAGCCAGTCGGGCATGGCGGTGTTCTACGGCAGCGAGGCCGGCGCCAGTCTCTACGGCTATCCCGGGCTTGAATTCATGCAGCGCGTGTTTGCCGATCCCGGTGCCAACAAGCTCTGGACGCGCCTGATGATCACCTATGCCGGCCTCCTGTTGCGGATAACAGCCGCCAACGCCCGGGACAACGCGGTGGCGACTCCCGGCTTTGAGGAATACCAGCCGGGCGAGGTAATCATCAACCAGGGTGAGCGGGCAGATTACGTGTTCAACCTCTCTTCCGGTACGGCGGAGGTCATCGTCGACGACGTTATCGTTGGCCGCATCAGCGAGGGGGAGATATTCGGTGCCATGGCGGCGCTCACCCAATCCGATCGCAGCGCCACGGTGCGCGCACGGACCCGCTGTTCAGTGGTGAAGGTACCGAAAGAGCAATTCGCCGATCTGATCAGAAGCAACCCGGCCACGATCCACAGCCTGCTGGTGGACATGGCCAACTCCATCGTCAATCTCAACGAGCAGCTGGTAGGCTTGCGCAACGGGCCCGGCGGCAGCTGAGTGCGCTGCCCCGCCCTGCACTGGCAGGGCGCCTGCCGGGGTCTCGGGTAAACAGTTACAGGTTCTTTTTGCATGTCTGAAGTAGTGGAAATCGACAGCGACGGCATCGAGCAGGTGTCGTTGCAGAAATATACGGAAAAGGCGTACCTGGACTATTCCATGTACGTCATCCTCGACCGTGCCCTGCCCCACATAGGCGACGGCCTCAAGCCGGTACAGCGGCGCATCATCTATGCCATGAGCGAACTGGGCCTCAAGGCCAGTGCCAAGTTCAAGAAATCCGCGCGCACAGTCGGCGACGTGATCGGCAAGTTCCACCCCCACGGCGACAGCGCGGCCTATGAGGCCATGGTCCTGATGGCCCAGAACTTCAGCTACCGCTACCCGCTGGTGGACGGCCAGGGCAACTGGGGTTCTCCCGACGATCCCAAATCCTTCGCCGCCATGCGCTATACCGAATCCCGCCTCACGGCCTATGCCGATGTTTTGCTGGCCGAGCTGGGGCAGGGCACTGCCGACTGGGTGCCCAACTTCGACGGTACCCTGGAGGAGCCGTCGGTGCTGCCGGCGCAAGTGCCCAACGTCCTGCTCAACGGTACCACCGGCATCGCCGTGGGCATGGCCACGGATATCCCGCCGCACAACCTGCGCGAAGTGGTGACCGCCGCCATCCGCCTGCTGGAATCACCCCGGGCCACCGTAGCCGAGCTGTGCGAGCATGTGCAGGGCCCGGATTTTCCCACGGAGGCGGAAATCATCACTCCCCGGGCGGAGATCCGCGCACTGTACGAAACCGGCCGCGGCGGCCTGCGCATGCGGGCGGTGTGGGAGCGCGAGGGCGGTGACATCATTGTCCGCGCCCTGCCCTACCAGGTGTCCGGGTCCCGGGTACTGGAGCAGATTGCCCAGCAGATGCAGGCGAAAAAGCTGCCCATGGTGGCCGACCTGCGGGACGAATCGGACCATGAGAACCCGACCCGGCTGGTGATTGTGCCGCGCTCCAACCGGGTTGATCTCGAGGCGGTGATGAGCCACCTGTTCGCCACCACCGATCTGGAGAAGACCTACCGGGTCAACCTCAACATGATCGGCACCGATGGCCGCCCGGGGGTAAAATCCCTGGACCGCATCCTGCGCGAGTGGCTGCAGTTCCGCACCACCACGGTGCGCCGGCGCCTGGAATACCGCCTGGACCGGGTGCTCAAGCGCCTGCATATCCTCGAAGGCTATCTGGTCGCGTACCTCAATATCGACGAAGTGATCCACATCATCCGTACCGAGGACAAGCCCAAGGCGGCGCTGATGGCGCGCTTTGGCCTCAGCGACACCCAGGCCGAGGCGATCCTGGAGCTGAAGCTGCGCAACCTCGCCAAGCTGGAAGAAATGAAAATCCGCGGCGAACAGGATGAGCTGGCGCAGGAGCGCGACCAGCTGCAGCTGGTCCTCGGCAGTGACGCGCGTCTGAAGACCCTGATCCGCAAGGAGCTGCAGGCGGTGGCCGAGCAGTTTGGCGATGACCGCCGTTCGCCCATCGCGGAGCGCGAGGAGGCCCGCGCCTTCAGCGAACTGGAACTGATGAGCGCGGACCCGATTACCGTGGTGCTCTCGGAGAAGGGCTGGATACGCGCGGCCAAGGGTCACGATATCGACTCCGCCAGCCTGAGCTACAAGTCCGGCGACGGCTTCAAGCTGGAGGCTCGCGGCCGCAGCAACCAGCCCACTGTGATCCTGGATTCCACCGGTCGGGCCTACACCCTGCCGTCCCACAACCTGCCTTCTGCACGGGGCCAGGGAGAGCCGGTTACCGGGCGCATCAGTCCCCCGTCCGGAGCCACGTTTGAAGGCCTGCTGCTGGCGGACGACAGCCAGCGATTCCTGCTCGCCAGCGATGCCGGCTACGGCTTCGTTGCGCTGTACTCCGACCTGCAGGGAAAGAATCGCGCCGGCAAGGGCGTGCTGTCGCTGCCCAAGGGCGGCCAGGTGCTGCAGCCGGCACCGGTACCGGCCCAGGACGAGGGCGCCTGGGTGGCGGCGGTGTCCAACGAGGGTCGCCTGCTGGTGTTCCCCCTGGCGGAGCTGCCGCAACTGGCCCGGGGCAAGGGCAACAAGATCATGGGGATTCCCTCCGCCCGGGTCCAGAGCCGCGACGAGTTCCTGGTCGCGGTGCAGGTGATCAGCGAGGTCCAGGCGCTGGTGATCCTGGCGGGCAAGCGCCACCTCACCCTCAAGTTCAGTGAGCTGGAGCACTACCGGGGCGAGCGCGGCCGCCGCGGCAACAAGCTGCCGCGGGGTTTCCAGAAGGTAGACGGGATGCGGGTGGAGGGCTGACCCGGCCCGGCTCGCGCAAGGAGGTTTGGTGCCCAGCCAGAAACCAGTGCCACCCCCCCGCCGCGGTCGCGGCCGGCCGCCGAAAATCACCCGTGAAAAGGTGATTGAAGCCACCATGTCTCTGCTGGAGGACCGCGCGCCGGAAGAGATCAGCATGGCGGAAGTGGCCGCCAGGCTGGGTAGCCCGGTCATGTCTCTCTACAACCATTTCCCCAACACCAGTGTCCTGCTGCAGGCCGTCGCGGACCATTCCTTTGGCCAGTTCAGGGCCCCGCGCACGGCCGCGGACGCCCCCTGGCAGACAGTTTTGCTGGACTGGTTGCGGGAACTGGCCCGGCACTGCGACCGTCACCCGGTGGCGCTGCGGATCATGTCCATCGAGGGGCGCGCCACGCCGGCGTGGCGGTGCATCCTTGCGCCGCTGCTGGCGGTGCTGGAGGCCACCGGGGCGGACGAGCAGCATGCGGCTCTGCTGCTGGCCTGGATCACCAGCCAGGCCCTGGGCCTGATCTACATCGAAGAGTTCGCAGACCCCGCCCGGCGCTTGGCGCCGCTGACCGCGGCGGCGGTGGAACAGGACGCGCCCTATCTGGCCGCGCTCAACCGGCGCCTGCCCGAAGTGCAGCGGCAGCAGGTGCTGGAGCTGGGTTTCCAGGCCATGGTTGACGGACTTGAACGGCACCTGCAGCGCCCCCTGAAATAATTATAGAAATACTTATTAAAAATACCTACACTGGTGGCAGTGGGGGTGCTCGGGCGTGCAGGCGCCCGTTACCCCGCGGGATAAAAACCATAATCCACGAGGTAGCGACGAATGAACAAGACAATGATTCGCAACGGCATGGTCGTTGACGGCACGGGTGCTCCAGCATTCGCGGCGGATGTGCGCATCCGCGATGGCGTGATCACGGCGGTTGCGCCGGGCCTGCAGCCAGAACCCGGCGAGGAGGTGGTCGACGCCAGCGGCTGCCACGTCGCGCCGGGCTTTATCGAAAGCCACACCCACTTCGACGGCGCCATGTGGTGGGACCAGGAACTGGACCCCCTGCCCGGTTACGGTGTCAGTACCGTGGTCATGGGCAACTGCGGCTTCTCGGTTGCCCCGGTCTCTGATGACGAGGCGGCACGCCGCGAGGTGGTGGGCATCTTCTCCTTCTTCGAGGATATTCCCGAGCAGCCTTTCCTCAAGGAGCTGCCCTGGGACTGGCGCAGCTGGCCCGAGTACAAGGAATCCATGATTCGCAACGTGAAGTTGCCCGCCAATTACGCCGCCTTCTGTGGCCACATTGCCCTGCGGCTGGCGGCGATGGGGATGGAGGCCTGGGACCGTGCGGCCACCCCCGCGGAAGTGAAGAAGATGTGCACCCTGCTGGACGAGGCCCTGGGCGCGGGCGCACTCGGCATGTCCTCCAACCTGTTCGACCACGATGGCCAGGATCGTCCGGTGCCCTCGCTGCAGGCGGATGACGCCGAACTGGGTGCGCTGATGGAAGTGATCAGCCGTCATCCGGGGGCAACCCTGCAGGTGATCGTGGATACTTTCCGCAACATGACCGCACCGGAAACCATGCGTCGCATCGGTCGCCTGGCCGAGGGCATGCCCATTCGCGTGCAGTGGGCCGGCCTGCCGACGCTGGTGTTCCAGCGCGACATGATGGGCATCCAGGCGCCGCTGGTGGAGCTCCACGAACAGTTCAAAGCCGAGGGCCGCGACTTCTGGACCGGCTACGCCCACATTGCGGTGACTTCAACCCTGAGCGTGCAGAGTTCACTGATCTTTGCCCAGTCCAATGACTATGTCTGGCACGAGGTGGTTGTCGCCGAGGGCGACGCTGCCAAGGCCGCCCTGTTGCGCGATCCGGACTGGCGCCAGCGCGCGCGCGAATCCTGGGATACCAAGACCTTTGAGTTCTCCCCCTTTCCCAGCGGACGGGCGGAACATCTGCTGCTGATGAACTCTGACAACGGTGCAGGCCCCACCCACCTGACCCTGGGAGAGTACCAGCAACAGATCGGGGCGGTGCATCCGTCGGACGCCATGGCTGAATGGCTGCTGGCCAATGGTCTGCAGTCCACTGTGACCATGCCGCCCTTTGAGCGCGACCGGGAGATGGTGCTCAAGCTGATGCGGGATCCCTACTCCGTCGGCAATATCAGCGATGCCGGCGCCCATGGCCAGATGCTGTGCGGCGGCGGCGAGAACATCAAGCTGTTCACCGATTTCGTGCGCTCCGGCGAGCTGACCCTGGAGGAAGCGGTGTATATCCAGACCGGCAAGCTGGCCGACCACTTCGGGTTCCGTGATCGCGGCACCCTGGCCGCGGGCAAGCGTGCGGACATCACGGTGTTCAACCTCGACGAGGTGCAGGAGCGCGAGATGAAGCGGGTCTACGATGTACCCGACGGCAAGGGCGGCTTTACCTGGCGCTGGAGCCGGGATCCGGCGCCGATGCGTCTGACCATGGTAAACGGCGAGGTGACCTTCGACGGCCAGCAGGGCACTGACGCCCGTCCCGGGACCATGCTGGCTCCCGCGGCGGCCTGAGCGCCGCGTTAGCAGTCGTCCCGCGCGCTTGCCTTTGCCCGGGTGGATGGCGGTGCTGTCAGAGCGGCGCTCCAAGGCGCTTGAGCGTCAGCCGCAGCTGGCGTTCAAGCAGGTCGTCCCAGGGGTTGAGAAACTCTTCCAGGATGCTGTAATCGCCCAGCTCGCTGGGGCGCTGTTCGAGCCGGCTGCTGACGTCCAGGTCTTCGCAGACTGACGGCGACAACATGACCTGCGGCGGTTGGCTGGCGCACAGGGTTTGCAGCTCATCCAGGGTGGACTGGATGTACAGGCCCGGATAGATGTCCGTCTCGTCGCCCCGGCCCAGTTCGCTCTGGGCCACCGCCATGGCGATGTTCAGGGACAGGGTCATCTGCTTTTCCAGTTCCTTGCTGATGGCGCGCACCAGCCAGGCGCAGGAGGCGGCGCGAAAGGCGGCGCTGCCACCGCTGGTATTGCCGCTGAAGAAGACTGCCAGCCCAAACTGGCGCACCACCTGCAGCTGGCCGCCGTAGAAGCCGGCGGCGGCATAGACGATCTGGTGCAGGCGGTCCGTGTAGCGGTGCAGGGAGCGCTCATCGAGGGTGTCGAGGTAGGCGGTCAGGCTGATCAGGTGCAGGTACAGGACCGCAGTGTCGCGATAGTTCTCTTCCTTCGGCCCGGTGCCGGTGCGGGTGCGCAACAGGTCCATGGGCAGCGCGTCAATGTGATACTGCAACTGCATCAGTTCATTGGGTGGCAGGCTGGTGCTGCGGTTGTCGTCCAGGGCAATTGCCCTGGCCTGTCGCTGCAGGCGGCTGGCCAGGAGCCGTTGGCCGAGATGGCGGGTGGCGCCGTAGACGGTCAGGCTCAGCAGCACTGCCAGGCCCAGCAAGCTCAGCAAGAAACGCGTGCGCGCGGTTTCCGCCAGATCGGTGCCGATGGTGATTACCACTTCCCCGGCCAGGTCGTTATCTATCAACACGGCAGCGCGATACTCGCGCCGGTGGTCCCCCTCTACGGCACCGGCCTGGCCCAGGGCCCTGCCTTCAACGTCAAAGATGGCTACCTTGCCGGCGGAAGAGGACTCCACGAACCGGTGCAGGGATGCAGCCACATTGAGCAGGTCGCCGGTTTCCAGCGCGACGCTGATACGCCGGGCTATCTGCTGCGCCAGGGCGTTGCCGAAGCTCGCCTGCTGGACTTCCTGCATGTGCCTGCTGGAGGTGGCGGCGAGCACCACCAGGGCGAGACTGATGAGCAGGCAGGCCAGGGCAGCGACAAGCGCCAGTTGGTGGCTCAGGCTGGAGTCGCGGAATCTGTTGCTCACGCCGGTAGGCTTCCCTGTGTTTGCAAAGCGGTCGAGTATAAACCATGGCTGTCGCTGCCGCGCGGCACTATCGGTACTCGCCTGTCCCGTACCGGCTCCGTGTCCGGGCCTGTCCGGCCGAAGCCGCCCGCCCGAAGCGCCCCGCCCGCACCTCGCCGGCCGCACCTCGCCGGCCGCACCTGGCCGGCCGCACCTGGCCGGCCGCACTGTTTCGCCGCAGCGGGAGGGGGGGTAGAATACGCCGCTTTGCCGCCTGCTGGACACCGCCTTTCGTGAACGACATCGTCCTTTTTACCCTTTCCGGCGAGGATCGCCCGGGTCTCACTGCAGGCGTTACCGGGCTGCTGGCGGAGCGCGCTGTCAATGTGCTGGATATTGGCCAGGCTGTCATTCACGCAACGCTCTCCATGGGTCTGTTGCTGGAGATACCAGCGGATGTCGATCGCGCCGGCCTGGAGCGGGCCCTGCAGGTGTTTGCCGATGCGCAGCGCCTGCAACTGCGCTGGGAGGACGTCAGCAAGGAGAGTTACGGCGATTGGGTGGCCGCCCAGGGGCGGGCCCGCTATATCACCACGCTGCTGGCTCGCAAGATTACCGCCGACCAGCTGGCGCGGGTCAGCGCCGTGTTTTCGCGGCACGGCCTGGGGATCGACGGCATATCGCGCTTGTCCGGGCGCATCCCGCTGGGAGAGCTGCCGCCCCTGAGCAAGGCTTGCGTCGAGTTCTCCCTGCGTGGCCCTCTGCCCGATATCGCGGTCTTCCGCAAGGAGCTGCTGGAGGTGGCCAGCGCCCTGGAGGTCGACCTCGCTTTCCAGGAAGACAACATGTTTCGCCGCAACCGGCGCCTGGTGGCCTTTGACATGGACTCCACCCTGATTGAGGCCGAAGTCATTGATGAGCTGGCGCAGCTGGCGGGCGTGGGTGAACAGGTCAGCGCCATCACCGCGCGCGCCATGCGCGGTGAGCTGGATTTTGCCGCCAGCTTCCGCCAGCGGGTGGCGCTGCTCAAGGGCCTGCCCGAGTCGGCCCTTGAGGAAGTGGCGGCGAACCTGCGCATTACCGAAGGGGCCGGGCACCTGATCTCCACGCTGCGCGCGCTGGGCTACAAGACCGCCATCCTCTCCGGCGGCTTCACCTTTTTTGCGGAGCGGCTGCAGCGGGAACTGGGTATCGACTACGTGCACGCCAATGTGCTCGATATCGCCCAGGGCGAGGTTACCGGAGAGGTCAGCGGAGTCATCGTGGATGGCGAGCGCAAGGCCGCACTGCTGCGTCAGCTAGCGACCCGCGAGGGCATTGATTTGCAGCAGGTCATTGCGGTGGGTGACGGCGCCAACGACCTGCCCATGCTCAGTATTGCCGGGCTTGGCATCGCCTTTCGCGCCAAGCCGCTGGTGCAGCAGTCGGCGGAACAGTCGATTTCTACCCTGGGGCTGGATGCGATCCTCTACCTGCTGGGGATATCCGATCGCTACCAGCCTGCCGGCGATCGCTCAGAGCTCTGACCAGAGGGACTTGAACGGTGAGCCGGGAATCTCGCGCTCCACCTTGGGTTTGTTCTGTGCCGGGCTGCCGCTTTCGCGGAACTCGAACTGGCTGTAAGTGGCAGTAGCGGCGACCTGCCGCTGCAGCCGGATGTGCATGCTTTCGCCGTGCCTGACCAGGGTGATTTTCTGGCCCTCGCGGAAGCCGCTGCGCGGGGTGATCAGCGTCGGCGGTTTGCCCACCAGCTTGATTTCCGGAAGGCGCAAGACCCGGATCGGCTCCGATGCGCCTCCCTGCCGGTGCTGGATCCGCGCTCCCCAGGCTGAGGCTCGCGGGCTCAGCAGCTCAATGCCGACAATGCTGCTCGTGCCCTCAAGCTGACTCAGCCAGCGAATGGAGGCAATGAGCCACTCCCCGCCCTGCTCTTCCCGGATACCGAGAATGTCGCCGCTGCGAAAGATACCCGGGTGATCCTGCTCCCACTCCAGGCAGTAGCCTCCGGGACTGGCGTTGACGGCGGTCACCGCATATTCCCGGTGCTCCTCCTCCGCCTGTTGTGGCAGCTCCAGGCTGGACAGTGCCGCTCGGGTTGCCTCGTCGACCTCGACATTGTGCGCACCGCGGCTGTCGTCCGGAGCCGCCACCTCTTCCCCGCTGTGGACATCATCCGCGTTTGCTTCCAGCCAGGGATCGCGCCGCTTGCGCTCTACCAGGAAGGGATTGGTGATCACCCGTTCGCCGGCGGGCGGCCGGTAACCCTTGCCATGCAATACCTCGGCAAAGCTCAGGCCGCCGGCGACGAAATAGTGGGTGCTGGTCAGCCCCAGAGCGACATGCAGGGGCTGCTGCAGGTCGTGGCGGCCGAAGTTGCGCATGCTGACCGAGGACAGGGAGGTAATCATGTGCTGCAGAATGTTGTATTGCAGGCGGAGGTCGTGCGCGAACACGATGTCCTGGCGGCTGCCCCCGTCATCGCGAGCTGCGGCCAGGTCCTGCAGGTGGGCAACCAGTGGCCCGGTATCAATCAGGCGCAGGTCGGCCCCCGCCGTTGACCTGATGCTGTTGGCGTAGGTCGGCGGCTGGTCGCCGCCGAGGTCCACGGCGAACAGGGCCGAGCCGTTGCTGCCCACCGTAGCCAGCTCGCTCCACTGCCGCAGCCCGTGGAATATGGCTGCGAGATCGCCCTGGCGCAGTTGGTTGGGCTTGCAGCAGGAGAGCAATAGAGGTTGCAGCCAGGTCGCCGTAATCGTGGTGCTATCGGCCGACGCTCCGGTCACATGCAGCTGCGTCAGCTGCTGCCTTTCCGCCAGGGCGTAGAGTTGGTGCAGGGTGCGGAAGGCGCGATTGTCGCCGGTCTGGAACAGCTGGTAACGCTGGAACAGTTTGCAGCCGGTGAAGTGGAGGGCCCTCTGCAATGCCTCACACACCAGCCGGGCCGGGTTGATGTCGCGGATGCTCTCCCGGTCGCGAATCGCGTGGACCGCAACGAGTGTGTAGGCGGTACTGGCCAGCCCGAACAGCTGGTCCGCCAGATCGGCCATCTGCCGCGGTTCCTCGGGCAGCACCAGAGGCTGGTTGATGAAGCGGCGGGAGAGGCTGGCGGTCGCCACCGTCAGGTTCGGCCGCATCTCCTCCAGGATCGCATGGCGCTGCTCCGCAGGCATCGCTACCCGGTTGAGCTCGCCCAGTGCCAGGCGCAGCTGCTGGGCGACTTCACGGGTATTGGTCACCGGCAGGGAGTTGGTCCAGGATTGCGCCCCTGCCTGGGTCAGCGGGAACAGGTCGAAGTGGTCGAGATCCTGGCGCGGGATCCTCAGCTTGACAGGTGCCTTGTCAACCATGACCCAGATCTCCCTGTGCTGGTTTGTCGGTGACGTCCATTTCCTGCAAGAGTAGCCCATCCGGGGCGACAATCGCCAGCCGAATATCGCCCGCTGGCCCGGTGTGCGGTATTATTGGCGCCCATTTTGAAAACTGGCGTAAAACTTCATGGCGAATTTTTCCACCAACGAGTTTCGTCCCGGCCTCAAGGTCATGCTGGACGGTGACCCCTGCAGCATTCTCGAAAACGAGTTCGTAAAGCCGGGCAAGGGCCAGGCCTTCAACCGGGTGCGCATGCGCAACCTGAAGAGCGGCCGGGTCTGGGAGCGCACCTTCAAGTCCGGCGAGAGCCTGGAAGGTGCCGATGTGATGGATCGGACGATGCAGTATCTCTACAACGACGGCGAGTTCTGGTACTTCATGGAGCCCGACACTTTCGAGCAGCACCAGGCCGACGCCAAGGCGGTGGGAGAATCCTATCTCTGGCTGAAAGAGCAGGACAACTGCGAGGTGACGCTCTACAACGGCAGCCCGCTGTCCGTGGCCCCCGCCAACTTCGTCGAGCTGGAAATTGTCGAGACCGATCCGGGTCTCAAGGGTGACACGGCCCAGGGCGGCAACAAGCCCGCCAAGCTGAGTACCGGGGCCGTGGTCAAGGTTCCCCTGTTCGTCACCACCGGCGAGGTTATCCGGGTCGACACCCGCACCGGTGAATACCAGAACCGCGTCAGCAAGTAAGCTCCGGGCCGTCCCCTCCCGTGGCTGACTGGCGCCCGGGCGCCCTTCCGGCTGCCCTGCAGGCGCGGGCATCGCTGCTGGCGGCTATTCGCGCCTTCTTTGCCGATCGCGGGGTGCTGGAGGTGGAAACGCCCCTGCTCTGCTCCCGCGGGATCACCGATCCGGCGATAGAGCCGCTGCTGGTCAACGGCGGGCTGTCTCTCGGCGCCGCTACCGGCTATCTGCAGACTTCCCCGGAATACGCGATGAAACGCCTGTTGGCGGCGGGCAGTGGCCCGATCTACCAGATCTGCAAGGCGTTTCGCGACGGCGAGGCGGGCACTCGGCACAACCCCGAGTTTACCCTCCTGGAGTGGTACCGGCCGGGCATGGACCACCACCAGCTGATGGCCGAGGTGGCAGCCCTGGTCTGCAACTGCCTGGGCGAGCGGCCCTGGCGGGCGCTGAGTTATCGCGAGCTGTTCCGGCGCAGTACCGGTATTGATCCCTTCGTCGACTCCCTGCCAATCTTGCAGGCGGCGGCGCGGGCCTGTGTGGATGTCGGCACCCTGGACGGCGACCGCGACCTCTGGCTGGACCTGCTGCTGACCCACGCCGTCGAACCCTGGCTGGCGGGGCAGGGCCTGTGTTTTGTCTACGACTATCCGCCCAGCCAGGCCGCCCTGGCGCGGCTGGGGGAGCGCGATGGCCATGCGGTGGGCGAGCGTTTTGAACTCTATGTAGACGGGCTGGAACTGGCCAATGGCTATCACGAGCTGGGCGATGCGACGGAACAGCGGGCCAGGTTCGAAGCGGACAACCGGCAGAGACTGGACCGGGGGCTGCCCCAGCGGCCCCTGGATGAGGCCCTGCTGGCGGCGCTGGCGGCGGGCCTGCCGGACTGCAGCGGGGTGGCGCTGGGGGTGGACCGGCTGCTGCTGCTCGCTACCGGGGAGACCGATCTGCGGAGCTTACTCGCCTTTGCCTGGGATCGCTGCTGAGCTCTCAGCCAGCACCGCGGGCCCGTAGCCGGCGATAAACTCCGGCGGCATCCGCCGCGGTCTGCCGCTGCTGATTTCGATGCAGGCGAAGCGCATCATGCCCCGCAGCAGGGTAACGCCGTCCGCCGGGCGCAGAATCTGGAACCGGCGCTCCATGGTGAGTTTGCGATCCCAGCCGACGATCCAGGTCCCCGCCACCAGCGCATCCCCCTCGCGCGAAGCCTGCAGGTAATCGTATTCGCTGTGGGTGATGGCCATTGCCCGGTCCAGGCGCCGGTAGGCATCGAGGTCCAGGCCCAGCGCAACCGAGTGCGCCCAGGCCACCTGTTCACACCATTTGACGTAAACCGTGTTGTTGGTGTGTTCCAGGCCGTCTATGTCCGCCGCTCCGACCCGGGCCGGCAGGGTAAAGGGATGTGGATGGTCCCAGTGGTATGGCTCCACGCTCACCGACCCTGCCCCGCGCCGGCTTCCGCCTCCAGCGGCTTCTGGGCAAAGTGGAACAGGGCGTAGAGCACCGCCAGCAGCGGGCAGACCAGGTTGAAGAAGGCGAACGGCGCGTAGGCGAAGGTCGCCACGCCCAGGGTTGCGGACATATAGGCGCCGCAGGTATTCCAGGGGATCAGGGCCGACGTCAGGGTGGCCGAGTCCTCCAGGGTTCGGGACAGGTTCAGCCGCGACAGGCCGCGGCGGGGGTATTCGCTCTTGAACATGCGCCCCGGCAGGGCCACGGCGATAAACTGGTCCGCCGCCAGGATATTGGCGGTAATGCAGGTGCCGACGGTGGCGCCTACCAGCCCCGCCGCGCCGTGCACCCGGCGCAGGATCAGTTGCAGCAGGTGATCGAGAATCCCGCTGCGCTCCAGCACGCCGCCAAAGCCCAGGGCGCAGATGATCAGCCAGACCGTGTTCAGCATGCTGCTCATGCCGCCCTTGCTCAGGAGATCGTCCAGGAAGGCATTGCCGCTGTCGGAGATATAGCCGTCAAACAGACTGATCCAGATCCCCTTGAGCAGCAACAGGGGTTGCGCCAGATCGGGTGCGTTCTCAGCCAGTTTGCCGACCGCCTCAGGCTGGAACAGGACCGCGAACACCGCCCCGACCAGCGCGCTGGCGACGATGGACGGAAAGGCCGGAAAGCGGCGATAGATCAGCCCCAGCATCAGCAGTAGCGGCAGTAGCAGATGCACGCCGATATTGAATTCCTCGGTCAGGCTCTGTTGCAGGCGAGCGATCTCTTCCGGTGTTGCCGCCGCACCACCGCCGATCAGCAGGAAGGCCAGGATGGCGATGGCGAACCCGGGCACGGTGGTCCAGAGCATGTGCCGGATATGGTCGAACAGGTCGACACCGGTAGCGGCGGCGGCCAGATTGGTGGTATCCGACATGGGCGACAGCTTGTCGCCGAAATAGGCGCCGGAGACAATGGCGCCGGCCGTGATGGCGGGGGACAGGCCGAAACTGCCGGCGATGCCCATCAAGCCGATCCCGAGGGTGCCGGCCACGGTCCAGGAACTGCCGATACTCACGGCCACAATGGCGCAAATTGCCGCACTGGCGGCGTAGAATATCGACGGATTGAGTATCTGCACGCCGTAGTAGATCATGGCGGGAACAGTGCCGGAAAGAATCCAGGTGCCGATCAGCATGCCCACTGCCAGCAGGATCAGGGTCGGTCCCAGGCCCGTGGCGATGCCCTGGATAATGCCTTCCTGCGCGGTGTGCCAGGACAGGCCGATACGCTTTGCCACCAGGGCCGCCACACAGCTGGCCAGGATCAGGGCGATCTGGTTGGCGCCGTAGGATGAGTCCGCGCCGAACAGGTAGACCGACGTCGCCAACAACAGGGTGAGGAAGATGACGGGCGTCAGCGCCAGGGTGGTGGTAAGGCGCGGGTTGTGCGGCTCGTCACTCAAGTGTGGATGCTCTCTGGTTGGGCGGCGCACCGCGGGGTCATCGGTTGCAGAGTCGCAGGATGCCTTAAAATATACGGCGGGTACAGTTGCCAGCCGCCCGCAACGGGGACCAAGTACATGTTCCAGACACTGTGAGCAACGATCGCAAGGCGCTGCTGTTGGGGCTGTCCGCGGTATTGCTGTGGTCCACTGCCGCCACCGCGTTCAAGCTTGCGTTGCGCGAGCTTGATGTGTTCCAGCTGGTGGCCTGGTCGGTGACGGCCTCGGCTGTCGCCCTGCTGGCGATCGTATGGCTGCAGGGCCGGCAGGGGCTGCTGTGGTCCTCCCTGCGCGCCCGCCCGGGATTTTTCCTCCTGCTGGGTGCGATCAACCCGCTGCTGTACTACCTGGTTTTGCTGCACGCCTATGACCTGCTGCCCGCGCAGCAGGCGCAGACCATCAACTACACCTGGGCCATCACCCTGGCGCTGCTGGCGGTGCCCCTGCTGGGCCAGCGCCTGGGCAGAAGGGACCTGCTGGCCGCGGCCCTGGGTTACAGCGGGGTGGTGATCATCGCCACCGAGGGGCAACCCCTGGCGATGAATTTCACCAGCCTCCCGGGGGTGGCGCTGGCCCTTGGGAGCACCCTGGTCTGGGCCCTGTACTGGGTCTTGAACACGCGCAACCGGGGAGACCCGGTGGTCAGCCTCTGCCTCAATTTCATCCTCGCGGTGCCGGCGGCATGGCTGGTCTGCCTGATCTTTTCCACCGCTGCAACCGGCGGCTGGCGCGGCCTGTCGGCGGCGCTGTACGTGGGCCTGTTCGAGATGGGGATTACCTTTGCCCTGTGGTCCAGCGCCCTGCGCCTGGCCAGTTCCGTGGCCCGAATCGGCAACCTGATATTTCTCTCGCCCATGTTTTCGCTGGTACTGATCGCCACGGTGCTGGGAGAGGCCATACACCCGGCGACCCTGGTCGGTCTGGCGCTCATCATTCCCGGGGTATTGCTGCAGCAGGCGGGCTCCCCCGCGCCGCGCCGGGAGGGTTGAGCGGCGTGGCGGCACCGGACCTGGCCGAACCCGCGGCGCTTGCGCCCCGCTACTACCGGGACAACTTCTTGCGGCTCTGTAACGCGGTGGAAGCTCTCTATGGCGATCTGCTACAGCGAGACGAGCAGTCCCTGCTGGCCTGCTGGCGCGAGCTGCCGGAGCCCGCCCAGTGTCTCTATGTGCGCCTGGTTTCCCGGGTTGGCCCCTGGTTTCGCCGCGGCAAGCTGGCTTACGCGGAAATCGACGACATCCCTGATGCCCTGGCAACCCTGGCTGCGGCGGGTCTGCTCGTCACAGAAGCGGAGCTCGGCCTCGATGAGCAGGCGCGGCTGTTCACGCTGGCGGAATGGCGCCGGGCCTTCGCCGCGGAGTTGCCGGTGCCACAGCCCCGCACCAAGCCGGCGCTGCTCGCCGCCATTGCCGAGCTGCAGTGGCCGGATGCCCGCCTGCTCGAACGTCTGTTGGCAGCGACGGGGGATCAGCTGGTGGCTCCACTAGGCGGCGACACCGTGGACCTGCTGCAACTGCTCTTTTTTGGCAACCGGCGGCAGGGCCTGACGGACTTTGTGCTCAGCGATCTGGGTGTCGCCCGTTACTATCCCTATTCTCTGGACCGGGGGCAGCGGCTGTTCGGCTGCCGCGAGGCGGTGGATGAGTACCGCTATTGGGGGGAGCTGGCCGATGCCCACTGGTTGCTGCAGGAGGCCGGCGCTGCGGGCAGTCTGACCGCGCTGGCCGAAGAGGTGCTGGCCACGCCGCTGCGCCATGCCCCCAGCGAGCGGCGCTACTGGAAACTCTGTAATCGTATCGCGCGGAACCTGGAGCGGGCCGGTGAGCTGGCGCTCGCCGCGCGCCTGTATGCGTGCAGCGAATTGCACCCGGCGCGGGAACGCCATGTGCGGGTACTGGAGAATACCGGTGACTGCGAGCAGGCGCTGCGGCAGTGCCGGCAGCTGCTGGACCAGCCCTGGTGCGAGGAAGAGTTTGAAGCAGCGCAGCGGATCCTGCCCCGGCTGCTGCGCCAGCTGGGACAGCAGCCGCCGGCAAGGCGACGGGACCCGGTGCCCACCCTGGACCTGGTCCTGCCGCCGGCGGAAGAGGGCGTGGAGCTGGCGGTAGCGAAGCATCTGGCGGCGGACTGGCAGTCAGTTCATTACGTAGAAAATGCCCTGTTCAACAGCTTGTTCGGGCTCGCGTTCTGGAACCAGATTTTCACGCCGGTGCCCGGCGCATTCCACAATGCCTTCCAGAGCGTGCCCGCGGATATGTACCAGCAGGGCTTCTATCAGCGGCGCCGGGCCGCGCTGGATGCGCGCCTGGCGGAGCTCGCCGCCGCCGATCTGTACCCGGAACTGCTGGCGGCGTTGCAGAGCTTCCAGGGTTATCAGTGTCGCTGGGTCAGTTGGCAGCTGCTGACGCCCGCCCTGCTGCAACAGGTGCTGGCCTGTGTGCCCCGGGAACACCTGCTGGCGATCTGGCAGCGGATACTGTTCGACCCGGGGGAGAACCGCCGGGGATTCCCCGACCTGATTGCGCTGGGTGACCGGCCCGGCGCCTGGCGGCTGATTGAGGTGAAGGCGCCCGGTGACCAGTTGCAGCACAGCCAGCGGCGCTGGTTACGCTTCTTTGGCGAACAGGCGATTCCCGCCTGTGTGGCACGGGTGAGCTGGTGCGATGGCTGAATTCCTGGTCACGGTGCGTGAGCTGGCGCTGTTCTGCCATCGCCGGGGTGACATCGATCACCGTTTTACACCGTCTCCCACGGGGCTGGAGGGTATTGCCGGTCACCAGCGTATCTACCAGCGCCGGCCGGCCTCCTACCAGCGGGAGTTTGCGGTGGAATTCTGCCGCGCGGGGACGCCTGCCGCAGGATCGCCTGCCGCAGGACCGCCCGCCGCAAATTGCGCGGGCGCGGGCGCGGGCGTCCCGGACCTGCGTCTGCGTGGGCGTGCGGATGGCTATGATCGCGAGCGCGGGCTGGTGGAGGAAATCAAGACCTGCCGCATTGACCCGAGGCGGATACCGGAAACGGTGAGCCGCCTCGGCCTGGCCCAGGGCCGTCTTTATGCCGCCATGATCGCGGTCCGGGAGGACCTGCCCGGCCTGTCGGTGCAGTTGACCTGGCTGCAGCTCGACACCGGCGATGAGCATACCCTGCAGCAGAGCTACAGCCGCGAGGAGCTGGACGCCTTCCTGGAGGACAGCTTGCAGCGCTATGGGGCATGGCTGTCCCGGGTGGCATCGCGGCGTGCGGCACGCGATGCCAGCCTGCAAACCCTGCCCTTTCCCCATCCACAGTTTCGTCCCGGTCAGCGCGAGCTGTCGGAGCGCGTCTACAAGTGCGTGCACCAGGCGGGGCGCCTGCTGCTGGAGGCGCCCACCGGGATCGGCAAGACCGCCGCTGTGCTCTATCCCGCGCTGAAGGCGCTGGCGACCGACCGCCACGACAGTATCGTGTTCGCCACCACCCGGATCAGCGGCCGCCGGGCGGCGCAGCAGGCAATGGCCCGCTTCGCGGCGGCGGGCTATGCCGGCAATGCGTTGAGCCTGATGGCCAAAGAGCAGGTCTGCCTGTCCCCGGGGCGGGCCTGTCACGGCGATGACTGCCCCTACGCCCGGGGCTACTACGACCGGCTCCCCGATGCCCTGGCGGATGCGCTGGAGCAAGCCCTGCTCGACCCGGAGGGGCTGGCGGGGATCGCCCGCCGCCACGAAGTCTGCCCCTACCAGTTGAGCCTTGACCTGGCACCCTGGGCAGACGTGATCGTGGCGGATGTTCATCACGTGTTCAGCCCCACCGCCAACCTCGCGAACCGGCTCAGTGAGGATGGGCGGCGCTGGACCGTGCTGCTGGACGAGGCTCACGGCCTGCCGGACCGGGCCCGGCAGATGTACGGTGCCGAGCTGGCCAGGGCGGACATCCTGGCGGCCCGCCGGGAGGCGCCGGCGGGCTTGCAAGCGGAACTGGCGCGGCTCAACCGGGAACTGCTGGCGCTGCAGAAGCTGGACTGGCAGCAGCCGGACAGCCACTGGCTCGCCGCGGTGCCGGGCTCCCTCGGCCGGGGCCTGGAGCGACTCGCCGAGGCGGTGGCGGCGTCACTGGCGCAGGATCCCTTCCTGCTGCAGGGCCGCCCGGCGCTGCGAGACAGCTATTTCGCCGTTCTGCAGTGCCTGCGGGTGCTTGAGCTGTGGGGTGAAGAGTTCTCCCTGCAACTGGTGCGCAGCTGCGAGCGGCAGAGCCTGCGGCTGGTACTGCACTGCCTGGACCCGGCGCGGATGCTGGCCCTCAGGCAGCAGGCGCTGCACGCCATGGTGGCATTCTCCGCCACCCTGACGCCGCAACAGTGGGCCCTGGAGTCCCTGGGGCTGGATACGTCGGCGGTGGCCTGGCGCGCACCGTCGCCCTTTCTCGCGGAGCAGCTGGAGGTGGTGCTGGCAACCCATGTGGATACCCGCTACCGCCAGCGCGAGGCCAGCCTGGCGGAGCTGGCACTGCTGCTGCTGGAATGGCTGGCGGCGGAGCCGGGCAATTGCCTGCTGTACTTTTCCTCCTACCAGTACCTGCAATCCTGCCTGCAGCTGATGGAGTCCCGGGGCTGGCCGGGCGAGCGCCGGCTGTGGGTCCAGGACCGTGCGGGCCAGGGGCGCGAGGAATTGCTGGAGCTGCTGCAGCAGGAGCGCAATGTCGCCGCCTTCTGTGTGCTCGGGGGCGCGTTCGGCGAGGGCATCGACCTGCCGGGAGAGCAGTTAAGCAGCGTGGTGGTGGTCGGGGTGGGCCTGCCCCAGGTGAACAGTGCCAATGAGCGATTGCGTGAACTCTACCAGCGCCGCTACGGCGCCGGTTTTGACCACGCCTACCGCTACCCCGGTCTGCAGAAGGTCAGCCAGGCCATCGGCCGGGTGGTGCGCACGGAAACCGACCGCGGCAAGGCACTGCTGGTCGACAGCCGCTACGCCGACCCCGCCTGCCGGGCCCTGTTGCCGCCCTGGTGGTCCTACCGTGCTTACACAGCTCCGGGCAGTCGATAGCCGGGCTTGGCAAAGGATAACTGCACGGTACCAATAATGCGCTCGCGGAAACCGCCCTCGCAGTAGCAGAGATAGAACTCCCACATGCGGATGAACTGGTCATCGAAGCCCATCCGGCGCACGGTCTCGAGCTGGCTCATGAACCGCTCGCGCCAGCAGGCCAGGGTGCGCGCATAATCCTGGGTAATGTCCCGCAGATGCACCAGCTGCATGTCGGTGTCTTTGGCAAGGTGGTCGGCAATCACCGCCATGGACGGCAGGCAGCCGCCCGGGAAGATAAACCGCTTGATGAAATCCACTGTGTCCCGCGCCTGGCGGTAGCGCTGGTCGCTGATGGTGATGGCCTGGATCACCATCTTGCCGGTGGGCTTCAGCAGCGCGCTGCAGCGGGCAAAATAGTTGCTGTAGAAGTGATGGCCAACCGCCTCGATCATCTCGATGGAAACCAGTTTGTCGAACTGGCCGTCGAGGTTGCGGTAGTCCTCGCAGAGTACCGTGATCCGCTCTGAGAGGCCCAGTGCCGCCACCCGCTGGCGGGCGTACTCGTACTGTTCCCGGGAAATGGTGGTGGTGGTAACCCGGCAGCCGTAGTGACTGGCGGCGTGGATCGCCATGCCGCCCCAGCCGGTGCCGATCTCCACCAGGTGGTCCTCCGGGGTCAGTTCCAGTTGGCGGCAGATTTCGTCCAGCTTGGCCAGCGAGGCCTCCTCCAGCGTGGCCGTGGGAGTGTCGAACACGGCCGCCGAGTACATCATGGTCGGATCGAGGAAGAGCTGGAAAAAATCGTTGCCGAGATCGTAATGGGCGGCGATGTTCTTGCGCGAGCCCTTGTGGGTGTTGCGATTGAGGCTGTGGGCGAGTTTCAGGCCGAGCCGCACGGGCCAGGACTGTTTTGCCTCCACGGCCTCCATGGTGACCAGGTTGGCGCTGAACAGGCGGGTCACAGCGGTCAGGTCCGGCGTGCTCCAGTCACCCTCTATGTAGGCTTCGCCCGAGCCGATAGTGCCGCCCGCCAGCAACTTGCCGTAGACAGCGGGGTTGTGCACGTACACTTCGGCGTGGGGTTCGCCCTCGCGCTCCGGATCACCGACGCGGAATACCTGGCCGCCATCGTGGATCGTCATGCTGCCCACAGTGAAATTGTCCAGCACCCGCAGCAACAGCTTGCGGGCCAGCTGGGTGTTTGACCAACGGCTGGAAGCCTTGGTCTGCAGCCGTACCTGGCTGACACTCATATCACTCATCCTACACTCCAGAGGTTTCTGATCCGGGGTGGGCGTGGACGGGCACACCCTTGATATACAGGCGCAGCGCCTGCCAGTAAATAGCCAGCGCCACCTTTGCGGTCATCAGGGGGTAGCGCCAGAGAATGCGATTGAGGTTGCGGGAAGTCATGGGCAAGGCCTGCAGGGACAGGCTGGCATCGAACACCTTGCCCGCTTCGGTGGTGGTGGCGAGATAGATGGACAGCTGCTCGTCGGGAGTGCTGCTGCGCCAGTGGTACTGCATGCCCATGGGATTGAAGGGCGAGACATGCATGGATTTGGCGAAATCCTGTTGCAGCCAGCGGCCCTCCCCGGCTGCGGTCAACACATAGCTGTGGCGCTCGTCCCAGGGGGTGTTGGTCACTTCCGCCACCAGGTATTCAAGCCGTGTCTCATCTTCACTGAAGCAGTAGTAGCAGGTGATCGGGTTGATGATGTAGCCGAAGTAGCGCAGGTTTGCCAGCAGGTAGACAGGGCCGCGGTGGGTGGCGCCGGTTTCCTCGCGGATTCTACGTCGTACCTCGTCCTGCAGGGGCTGGTCCGGGTCGCCGAGGAAGTCGCTGCGCCGGAAACGGGCCAGGGCCCAGTGAGTGGCGGACCAGAGCCAGCGGCCGTGGAACAGTTCCGGCAGTTCATCGAGGCAAATCAGGGGCATAAACACGCGGTAGCTGAATTCATGTGACCTGGGGCTGAAGCGGCGATGGCGCAGCAGGCCCTGGTACAGGCGTGATTTCACGCGGCGGCCTTGCTGGCCTGGTCAATGGCCGTGGCCACGCGCAGGGCGCTGACCACACCATCTTCATGAAAGCCATTGTGCCAGTAGGCGCCGCAGTACCAGGTGCGGTGTTGGCCGTTGATCTCCTGCCAGCGAGCCTGGGCGGCGATGCCGGCGAGGGAAAACACCGGGTGGGCGTAGTTGAACGTGCCCAGGATCTTGTTCGGGTTGATGGAGCGCGTATCGTTGAGGGTGACGCAAAAGGTTTCCGGCGCCTGCAACCCCTGCAGGATGTTCATGTTGTAGGTGACCACCGCGCGCTGCTCGTCCACGCCCAGCATGTAGTTCCAGCTGGACCAGGTTTTGCGGTTGCCGGGCAGTAAACGGGTATCAGTGTGAAGCACCACCTCATTGTTCTGGTAGGGCAGCGCACCCAGCACCCGGGATTCCGCCGCGCTGGGATCGTCCAGCATGGCCAGCGCCTGGTCGGAGTGGGTCGCTATCACCACCTGGTCGAAGCGGAAGCTGCGGCCGTCCCGCAGCAGGATGTCGACCCCCTGTGCGCTGCGCCGCAGCTGGGCGACGGCTGCGCCGGTGTGGATGCGTTGCTCGAAGCGCTGGCACAGTGGGCGCAGGTATTCCCGGGAGCCGCCCTCGATAACGCGCCACTGGGGCCGTTCATTCACCGACAGCAGGCCGTGGTTGCGGAAGAAGCGGAGGAAGAATTCCAGCGGAAACTGGCTGATGCTGGCGCAGTCCGCGGACCAGATGGCCGAGCCCATGGGCACCAGGTACTGGCTGGTGAAGGCATCTCCGTAGCCCTTGCGCTCAAGGTAATGGCCGAGGGTTTCGCCATCCTCCAGCCGGCCCGCCTCCAGGTCGGCAATGGACTCCCGGTTGAACCGCAGGATGTCGCGCACCATGCCGATAAAGCGCGGGGAGAGCAGGTTGCGACGTTGTGCGAACAGGGTGTCGATACTGGTGCCGGAATACTCGAGCCCGGAGCTTTCGTCGCTGACGCTAAAACCCATGGAGGTGGCCTTGCTGGCGACCCCGAGGTCGTCCAGCAGGGCGATGAAGTTGGGATAGGTCCAGTCGTTGAAGACGATAAAGCCGGTATCGATGGCGTAGCGACGAGTCCCCAGCTTCACATCCACGGTCGCTGTGTGGCCGCCTATCTGGCTGCCGGCTTCGAAGACAGACACCTTGTGTGTCTGGCTCAGGTAGTGGGCGCAGGCCAGGCCGGAAATGCCTGCTCCGATTACTGCTATGTCCAACTGCGGTTCTCCTCCGGCCACTTGCCTGAGCTGACACGCATGCCTGTCCCGCCCCGTGTTGCCGCAATGATGAATGTTGCCCAAGTTACGCCCGCCGCGGGCCGCTGGATCATCGCGACTCGAATATAAGAGGGGTGATCCGCAGCCTTCGAGCAAGCGTATACTGCCCCGAATACAATGAAAAGTAGCGGAGAAAGGGTGTGGAGGAACAGGAGAAGAACGCGAGCTCCGGCTGGCAGGGTCCTACCGGCAGGCGGACGGATGAATGGAGCGAGTGCCTGACGCTGATCGCTGCCAACGAGGACCGCGCGGCTTTTACCCGTCTGTTTCGCCACTTTGCCCCGCTGGTCAAGGCGTTTGCGCTGTCGGGATCGAGCCTGTCGGCGACCCACGCTGACGAGCTCGTGCAGGAAGTGATGTTGAAAGTCTGGCAAAAAGCCCGGGCATTTGATCCGGAAAAGGCTGCAGCGAGTACATGGGTATATACGATTGCCCGGAACTGCCGTACAGACATGTTTCGGCGGCTGCAAAAGTTTGACACCCCCCTGGCGGCGGACGACTTCATCCCGGACCAGGAGCCGTCGGAGCCGTTTGCGATGCTGCAGAGTCGGCGCAGTCGCGACAAGATACATGAACTAATGGGGACATTGCCCCCCGACCAGGCCCAGATCCTGGCGAAGGTATACATGGAAGGAAAGTCGCACGCGGAAGCGGCGGCGGAGTTGGATTTGCCCCTGGGCACCGTGAAGTCACGTGTGCGCCTGGCAATCCAGAAATTGCAAATTCAGTTAGACAGGTAAGAAAGAAGACATCATGGCCAAATTTCATCCAAGTGTGGACTTACTCACTGAATACACCGCGGGAATACTGCCTCTGGCACAGTCCGCGTGTATATCGGCTCATCTCAACTACTGTCAGCAGTGCCAGCAGCAGACGGCCCGGCTGCAGGATCTCGGCGCCGTGCTCTTTGACGGCCTGACGCCGTTGCCTGTGGGTGACGCCATGCTGGACAGGGTGCTGGCGCGCCTCGATGAGGAGCCGCCCCTGAGCTATCGCCGTGCCGACGACCTCTCCCTGGGGCGCCTGCCGGCGGTACTGCAACGGTTGATGCGGGGCGATTTCTCCGAGCTTAGCTGGAAAAAGTTGACGTCTTCGCTCGCGATCAGCCACCTGAAGACCGGCGATCCCGGCTACGAGTTCGCCCTTTACCACATCAAGGCCGGGGGCAGGATACCCGAGCACAACCACCGCGGTTCGGAAATGACCCTGGTGTTACAGGGCGGGTTCTCCGATGCGGAGGGCAGTTACCATGAGGGCGACTTCATCTACCGCGAGGCCAGCGATACCCATGCCCCCACAGCCCTGCAGTCCGAGGACTGCATTTGCCTGGCGGTACTGGATGCGCCACTCCGGTTTACCGGCTGGAAGTACCGCTGGATGAACCCCTTCCTGCAGCTCAAGGCGGGTTGAGCAAGTTAAAAGCCCCCTGACGGGGGCTTTTTTATGCTCGAGCCACCGCTTTTGGGGCGTTGCAGGGTATCGCTCGCCATGCTTTCTGCTGATGTTTACCGCGAATATATCGATTTTGCGAATAAATGGCATAATTACGTCCCGACGATCTGTGTGCTACAGTCCGTCGCCGGCGAGGGTCACGGTCAGAATAAGACGCTGCCACAGCGGCGCCAGCGGGCCTGAATCTGCAAGATGTACCAACGACACGCTTATATCAACGGGGTAGGAAGCACTATGCGCATCGCAATTCCCAGGGAGACTCATCCGGGAGAGAACCGGGTGCCGGTCACGCCGGAGACAGCCAAGAAATTGTGCCGTCTGGGCGCTGATCTTGTTATCGAGAGCGGTATGGGGCTGGGCTCGGGTTTTACCGACGAAGAGTACACCGAGGCCGGAGCAACGCTGAGCAGCGACCGCGAAGCCCTGTTCCGCGAAGCGGACATGTTGCTGCGCTTGCGCAAGCCGGAAAAAGCTGACATCGCCCTGATGAAGCAGGGCTGTATCCATATCAGCTACCTGGATCCCTTCAATGAGCACGATCTGGTGCGTACGCTGCAGCAGCAGGGCGTGACCGCGATCAGCATGGAAATGATCCCCCGCACCACCCGCAGCCAGAAGATGGATGCGCTGAGCTCCCAGGCCAACCTGGCGGGTTACGTGATGGTGCTGCAGGCGGCCACCCACCTGCCGCGTATTTTCCCGATGATGATGACCCCGGCGGGTACGCTGAAGCCGGCCAAGGTGTTCGTGATCGGCGCCGGCGTGGCCGGCCTGCAGGCCATTGCCACCGCCAAGCGCCTGGGTGCCCGGGTGACCGCGTTTGACACTCGCCCGGTGGTGGCCGAACAGGTGCAGTCACTGGGTGCGACCTTCCTCGACATCGATCTCGGCCAGACCGGCGAGACCGCGGGTGGCTATGCCACCGAGCTGACGCCGGAGCAGATCCAGAAGCAGCGCGAGGCCCAGAAGGCGACCATTGCCGACTCCGACGTGGTGATCACCACGGCCCAGGTCTTCGGCCGCAAGCCACCGGTGATTGTTACCCGGGATATGGTGGAGGGCATGAAGCCCGGTTCCGTGATCGTCGACATGGCAGCCGAAACCGGCGGCAATGTGGAAGGCTCGGTAGCCAATGAGGTGGTGACGGTGAACGGTGTCACCATTATCGGCAAGGGCAACCTGCCGAATGAAGTGTGCCGCGATGCCAGCCACATGTACGCCAGCAACCTGTTCAACCTGGTGGAAGATGCCTGGGACAAGGAAGGCAAGCACTTCAAGATCGATTTTGAACACGACATCCTGCCGGGCTGCATCATCACCCACGGCGGCGAGGTTACCAACGAAACCATCAAGAACATCCTGGAGGGGGGCAACTGATATGGAAGCCGTATTTCTGACCTTTATCCTCATGTTGGCCATATTCCTGGGCTTCGAGCTGATCAACAAGGTGCCCGCGACCCTGCACACTCCCCTCATGTCCGGTGCCAACGCGATCTCCGGTATCACCGTGGTCGGTGCCATCGGGCTCGCGGGCACCGGGCAACAGGACCTGTCAAACTGGCTGGGTGCCGCGGCGGTAGCGCTGGCCTCCATCAACGTGATTGGCGGCTACATGGTCACCGACCGCATGCTGGCAATGTTCAAGAAGAGGGGTAAGTGATCATGGGCGCAACCGGATTGGTCATTCAGTTGGCCTATGTAATCTCTGCGGCCCTGTTTATCTTCGGCCTTAAACTGCTGGGTTCGGCGGCCACCGCGCGCAAGGGCAACCTGCTCTCCGCCGTGGGGATGCTGCTGGCCATTGTGGCGGCTCTGTTGGACCAGGGCATTGTTGAGTACCAGTGGATCCTGCTCGGTTTCGTGGTGGGCGGTGTCGTTGGCGCGGGCGCCGCGCGGCTGGTGCAGATGACGGCGATGCCGGAGATGGTAGCCCTGTTCAACGGTTTTGGCGGTATGGCCAGCCTGTTGGTGGGCGCTGCGGCCCTGGCCACGGCCAGCGGCACCTTTGTGCTGGTGACCATTGTCCTGTCCATCCTGATTGGCGGCCTGACCTTCACCGGCTCACTGGTGGCCTATGGCAAACTCAGTGAGACGATCGGCAGCGGCGCGGTGCAATTCCGGGGCCAGCAGATCGTCAACAGCCTGATCGTGCTGGGTATCCTTGCCAGCGCGGTGATGTTCTGCCTGCAGCCGGAGAACAGCCAGTGGCTGTACCTGATCATCGGCCTGTCGCTGCTGTTCGGCGTCATGGTGGTGATTCCCATTGGCGGCGCCGACATGCCGGTGGTGATCTCCCTGCTCAACTCCTACTCCGGTCTCGCCGCCTGTGCCGCCGGTTTCGCTATCAGCAACAACATCCTGATCGTGGCGGGCGCTCTGGTAGGTGCCTCCGGCATTATCCTCACCCAGATCATGTGCAAGGCCATGAACCGCTCCCTCAGCAACGTGCTGTTCAGCGGTTTCGGCAGTGTCAGCAGCGAGCAGACGGTGGTGGAAGGCGAGATCAAGCCGATCTCGGTGGAAGATGCCTTCTACGTGCTGGAAGCGGCGAGCAACGTCGTGATCGTACCCGGTTACGGCATGGCCGTGGCCCAGGCCCAGCACGTGGTCAAGGAGCTTGCCGAACTGCTGGAAGAGAACGGCTGTGTGGTCAACTTCGGTATCCACCCGGTGGCGGGCCGCATGCCCGGGCACATGAACGTGCTGCTGGCCGAGGCCGACGTGCCCTATGACCAGCTGCTGGAAATGGACGAGGTGAACCCGCGCATGGAAACCGTGGATGTGGCGATCGTGATCGGCGCCAACGACGTGGTGAACCCCGCGGCACGGGAAGTCGAGTCCAGCCCGATCTATGGCATGCCGGTAATCAACGTGGACAAGGCGCGCACCGTGTTCGTACTCAAGCGCTCCATGGCCTCAGGCTTTGCGGGCATTGAGAACCCGCTGTTCTACAAGGAGAACACACGGATGCTGTTTGGCGATGCCAAGGAAAGCATCGGCGGCCTGATCCGCGAGTTCAGCTAAGCCCGGGGCGCCCCGCCGGGGCGCCTGCACGCGATTTTCTGGAGCCCGCCTTGCGGGCTCCTTGCGTTCAGGGGCGGGGGGTTTCGGGCGGGTCCTGGAACTGCAGGCTCGCCAGACGGGCATAGAGCGGAGAGTCCTGCAGCAGACTCTGGTGCGTGCCGGTGGCAACCAGGCTGCCCTTGTCCAGGACAGCGATCAGGTCCGCGTGCAGGATCGTCGACAGGCGGTGGGCGATGATCACGGTGGTACGATTGCGCATCAGTTCTTCGAGGGCCAACTGCACCTGGTGCTCGCTTTCGCTGTCCAGGGCGCTGGTGGCTTCGTCGAGTAACAGCACGCGGGGGTTGGCCAGTATGGCCCGCGCCAGGGCGATGCGCTGGCGCTGGCCACCGGACAGACGCACGCCCTGCTCGCCCAGTTCGCTGTCATAGCCGTTCGGCAGGCGCTGGATAAACTCGTGGGCATGGGCGGCTTTCGCCGCGGCGTTCACCTCTTCTGCGCTGGCCCCGGGCTTGCCGTAGGCGAT
>NZ_JAVKCQ010000168.1:0-12972 GCF_040222615.1 Haliea sp. | reverse complement strand
GGCCCACCTGTGCCTGCAGGTCATGTAGTTCGGTAGTGTCGGTCACCAGTACCAGCGTCTCGCCCTGCTGTGCCAGGCTGCGACTGTGCAGTGACAGATGCCGCTGCGGTTTGCATTCCCGAATGCGCGCCTGCACGGTGGGCCAGTCCTCGCCCAGCAGCGGCTCGCCAAACAGCGCCAGAGCCTCCGGGTTGGCGTCGCGCACCTGCTGGCGCTCGTCAATGAGCAACACACCGCCCGGCAGCATGGCCATCAGCGAGGCCAGCCGCTCCAGCAACCGTTCCTTCTCGGCGAGTTCGTCGAGCCGCGCCGAACGCGAAGCCGCGAGCTCCTCGTTGAGCCGCGCTACCCGCGACTCGAGGTCGCGGTAGGACGCATCCAGTTGATGGGAAACCTCTGCGAGGCTGCGAAAGGCCTCTTCCAGGTCGTGTTTCTCGAGAGGTACAGCCTGCTGCATGATTGAATTCCACCGAGCGCTATCACGCCATTGCCGCTGTCGAAGCAAGAGCCATGCCCAAAGCAGAATTTATATTTAAATCAATAGCTTAACGAATCAACTGGGACGCGCTCAGCGCCTGGCGTCAGGAATCTGACGGCACCGAATCACGCTGCAATTCGAACTTGCGCATTTTCTCCACCAGGGTGGTGCGCTGCAGCCCAAGCAACTGGGCCGCGCGAGCCACCACCCAGCCGCTGCGCTGCAAGGCCTGCAGCAGCAGGCTGCGCTCGGTGTCTGCGAGATACTGCTTGAGGTCCAGGCCCTCCTGACCCAGCTGAGTCGCGTCAGCCTGGGGCGCACTGGCCTGGGGGGTACCAGCCTGGGGAGCACCGGTCGCCGGAACCGCCGGGGCGGATTCGGCAGCTGGCGGTGGCGCCTGCGGCGGCGGCCGTGAGGGGTCGAAGCCCTCGCAGAATTTTTGCGGCAGGTCCGCAAACCCCACCTCGGCGCCGGGAAACAGAATCGCCAGGCGCTCCACCAGGTTGTTGAGTTCGCGCACATTGCCCGGCCAGGTGTATTGCTGCAGGGCGGCCATCGCGTCAGCAGCGATCGACACGCTGTCGCGCTGCTCCCGGGCCAACTGCGCGAGGAAATGGGCGACCAGCACCGGCACATCCTCAGGGCGATCGCGCAACGCAGGAACGTCGATCGGGAAGACATTCAGGCGGTAGTATAGATCGGCCCGAAAACGGCCGTCTGCAACGCGCTCCTCAAGGTCCTGGTGCGTTGCGGCAATCACCCGAACATCGGTTGGCTGGGAACTGGCACTGCCCACCCTTTCAAAGCAGCGCTCCTGCAGCACCCGCAGCAGCTTCACCTGCATCGGCAGCGGCATGTCGCCTATTTCATCGAGGAACAGAGTGCCACCTGCCGCCAGTTCGAAGCGGCCGCGGCGGGTGCTGATAGCACCCGTAAACGCGCCCTTCTCATGCCCGAACAGCTCCGACTCCAGCAGTTCCGCCGGAATGGCGCCACAATTTACCGGCACGAAGGGCCCATCAGCCCGCGGCGAAGTACTGTGGATGCCGCGCGCGACCACTTCTTTGCCGGTGCCGGATTCACCGAGAATAAGCACCGTGGCGTCGCTGGGGGCCACCTGCTCCACCAGGCGACGGATGATGTTCATGGCGGCACTGGGGCCGACGATAGGCAAGGAACTGTCAGAATGCTGAGGCAACCGTATCAATCCATGTACACAGTGGAAAGGGAGTTCGACCGACCGCGCTGAGTCTGCTCAGACGAAGGTGACCTGTCAACTTATTGACGGCAAAAAGGCGAATTAGTCGCCCACATGCGCACGACGGAAGGCCACCTCACGACGGTGGTGGCGGAAAATCAGTTTTTCCAGCCAGACCCGGGCGGCGCCTGTGAGGCCCACAAAGCGCACCGTGTTGCGCCCCGCTGCCAGCTCCTCCGGAGTGGTGACAACCTCACCGTAGCAGCACAGGGGCTTGGGCAGGCCGCGCTGGATATAGAGTTCGAGGAATATGCGGGCGCCCGCCGGTGGCGCCTCGCCCTGCCAGCTCACCTGTTCGGCAGAGACCTGCACGGCGCTTACCGGGGGAATATCCAGCTCGTGGTATACCAGGGCGCTGACCAGGTCGAGCACCAGGTTGAGCTTCAGGTCGAGCCGGGCGATATCCTGCTGGATACCGGCGGGGGCATCGCTGTCTTCCTTGGTGTTGAGGCCGTCGCCCACCGCCGACACCGCGCGCAAAAAACTCTCATTGGAGGCGTTGACCATGGCCAGATGGGTCTGCTCCGGCTCGTAATCGACAGGCTTCCAGGACAGGGTGATGTTATCGCTGTAGACAAGGCCGGTAACGGGGTTTGTGCTGCTCATGCCCAATGCTCCGCAAAACCTTCACGATAACACAGGCCGGTGGCAACGAAACTCCCCGCAATCATCGCCGCATTCAGGGTTGTGACTTCACCTGTTCGTAATGGCCGATGGCGGAACGTGTGCGCACCTGCGCCACGCCCTGCTGCAGAACAGCATCGCGTGCCTTGCTCAAGTGGGCCATCATTTCCTCGTTGAGGTGAAGGATCGCCGCCAGCGCTTCCGCAACCAATTCGGCGTGTTCCGTCGACACCGCTTCCTTGAAACAGCGCGCCAGGTCATCACGGCGGTCCTGCTCGCGGGCGGCCACGGCGTCCCAGTCGCCCACTTCGGCGAGGGCAACCATTTCCTGGGTTAACGTCAACACCCGGGCCAAACGCCGATACTGGGGCAGAGACTCCTCGGCCTCAAGGGCCACGACGCGCGCCCGGTCTGTGGGGAAATTCACGATCATTCGGCGGAACGACGAAACTCGGCCGGGATACCTTCCCAACCCTCACGCACGGTGCCGAGCAGACTGTGCACCTCGGCCAGGATAGAGGGATCAGAGGTGGCGTTCGCTTCAACCAGGCGCCGCTGCATGTAGTCGTAGAGGTCTCCCAGCGTGCCAGCCAGCTCTCCGCCTTTGCTGTGATCAAGGCTCACGCGCAGGTTGTCGACGATGCTGATCGCCTTGCCCACAAGCTCCCCTTGCCGGGCGACTTGCTGGCGCTCCATGGCACCTCGCGCTTCGGCAATACGGTCCTGTGCGCCTGCGATCAGCATGCTGATCAACTGGTGTGGCGATGCATCGGTTACCCCGCTCTGCACGCCCACCTTGCTATAAGCATTCAGCGCTAGTCTGGAATTCATGTCGCGGTACCTGTCGGTTGCTAATTAGAAAAACGGTCGCTGGGCAGCGGAATATTAGCCAGCTGTTCCGCCACAAATGACCCCGTGCTGTTGAGCTGTGCCAGTAAACCATCAAGCGCATTGAACTGGGCGCGGTAACGCGCCTCCAGTGTGTCCAGACGCTGGTTCAGCTCATCACGATCCGTGTTGATAAACTCTATTCGGGTTTCCAGCCCATCCTCACGCGACTCAATGAGGCCAGTGCTGCCAAGAAACCCGCTCAACAGGCCGTCCAGGCGCTGGGCAATCCCGTTGCCCTCGGTCCGGCTGAACAGATCGCCGAAATTGACCAGGCCGTCCGCCAACACATCATCCAGACGTTCGCTATCGATTGACAGCGTGCCGTCCTCGCTGGTGGTGATACCGAGTTCGGCCAATGAGCCATAGGGTCCATCCGCACCCTGAATGCTTGCCGTCAGCGCGGAACGCACCTGGCTGATGATCGCTCGGGTGCCGGAATCACCTTGCAGTGGCCCTGCCAACCGGGTCGCAGGGTCGTAGCGAGTCAGGTTTGACGCGCTGGTAATAAAGCTGTTGTAGGCCGTCACCAGTTGCTCGAGCGATCCGCGCACCGCCGCCCGGTTTTCACTGACCGTGATGCTCACATCCTGTTCGGTGACCGCACCCAGCGTCAAGGTCACGCCCTCGATGACATCCGAGACCGTATTGCTGGCGCTGCTCAGTGCCAGGCCGTTCAGCGTGAACTGGGCGTCTTCCGCGGCGCGCGTTTGCGTGAGATTCGCTGCACTGGTATTGAACGCCAGTCGCGACAGGCCCTGCGCGTCAACATCGTTCGCATCGCCCAGGTCATCGACCGACACTTCCATGCCATTCGCCGCGCCAGTCTCGGGCCCGGTCAGAAGCAGACGAAAGCTTTCACCGTCCTTGACCACTGATGCGGTAATGCCAACGCCCGCACCATTGATCGCGTCGCGCACACCCTCCAGGGTGTTGTTGCTGCTATCGATGGTGATGCTGACGCCAGTGCGGTCGGTATTCTCGGTGAAGCTCGTCACTGCCTGCGGACCCGGGTCAACCGGCGTCGCGGCAATGGAACCGAAGCGAATATTGAGCGTGCCCTCGCCGATTGCGCTGTCTTTCGCGGCGAACGAGCCGGAGGCCAGTGTCTGTGCACTGGCCCTGGCAGTGACCGCCAACGAGTAGGTGCCGACCGCTGCATTGGCCGCCGCAGAAACCCCTACGGCTTCGGCGTTGGAGCTTTGCGCCGAGCGCTGGGAAAACGTGGAAACATTCTTCAGGGCGCTCGCGCGGCCCTGCAAACCTGCCAGCAAACCCTTCAAGGTGCCGAACGCAGAAAGCTCGCTGGTCAGCGTTGCTTCGCGTCTCGCCAGCCGCGTTTCAGCGGGCGCACGTTCCGCCGTCAACAGCTGGCTCACCAGCGACTCGATATCAAGGCCAGAGCCAACGCCTGTCACTGATACCATTTACAACCTCTCGTCTCCACCTGCACGCCTGTGCGGATGTACTAGTAAAGCAAAAGTAATGCCAAAAATCTCCCCGCGAGCGGGATCAACCCTCACTGTCCATCAGCAAGCCTTTCACCGGCATGCCAGAGCCACCCAGTTCTTCCTGCTGCTGGGACAGGAAGCGGGCAAGGGAAAGGACTTCTTCCGACGGAATCTGCCGCACAACCTCTTCCGTTGCCTTGTCAATCACTGTAATGACCGTTGTTCCGAGATCTTGTTCCACGGATATCTGCAACGATCTGTTCACCGTCTGAATGTAGGCGGAAATATCCTGGGTTGCCTGCGCAAGATCCGCAGGGGGCGAGGATGACGTCTCCCGGGAGGCAACAGCGGGAACAGCCTTGCCGCCTGCGACCGGATCTTGCCGCTCAACAGATTGCGAGGCGGACTTCGCAGCCACCGGAAGTGATACTACTGGAGGTGATGGCGCCACCGGATTAGCCATAATCTTTACCTCTTCACCACAACTGCCGGGGGAGTCCCCGAACCGCAAAGGGCGAGAGAGCTAACTCCCTCGCCCCGCGGCCGGTTTTCTTCATCACGGCGCTCGTATTGCCGCTTACTGCAGCAGGGCCAGCACGTTCTGGGGCTGGGCGTTGGCCTGTGCCAGTACCGAAATGCCCGCCTGCTGGAGAATCTGGGCACGTGCCAGAGCCGCCGTTTCCGCCGCGAAATCGGCGTCCAGGATACGGCTGCGGGATGCACTCAGGTTTTCCGTGGTCGTGCTCAGGTTCGAGATGGTGGACTCCAGACGGTTCTGAATGGCACCAAAGGTGCTGCGCAGGTCGGCGGCAGATGTGAGCGCCGCGTCAATGCGCTGGATGGTGGAGTTCGCATCTGCGACCGTCAGTACACTGACGTCATCCAGGCTACCCGCAGCGGTGGCGGTGGTTGCAGTAAACACCGTACCCGCCTGTGCGCCCGCCACGGTGATGTCCTCACCGGAGTTGATGGTCAACACATTGTCATCGTCCACTGACGCTGTGGCGTTGCCCGCAAGCGCGACGTTAACGGCGTTAACAAAGGACTGCACGTCAGAGTAGGTGCCTGCCGCAACGGCGAGGGGGTCTGCATCGCCAAACTGGAAGGTCAGTTCATTGGCGGCCAGGGTCAGAGAGGTTGCGGGTACACCCGCTACATCTGCCACACCCGCGTCGCTAGCGACCAGTTCGTCCGTTACCAGCGTTGCATCGGCACCACCAATGGCGAAGCTACCGGCAGCGTTGGAGGCATCCGTAAAGACGACCTCGCTACCCGTACCGGCGGCAACCGTAAACGTGGCGGCACCGTAGCCGGCCTGGCCCTGAATCGCGGTAATAAGATCGCCAGCTGACGTGATATTGCTGTCGAGCGTGACCGTCAGCACATTGCTTTCCGGATCGGTGACGGTAAAGGTGCTGTTTGCAGACGTATCGGCATCAGACCCGGTGACATCCTGCGTTACTGTCGCATCTGTCGCTGTCACTGTACGGCCCACGGTTGCCGCCAAGCCAGCTGCGGTATCCGCGATAGTCGCTGTCAGCGACGTGCCACCTGCGTTGGTTGCACTAAGGCCACTCAGTGCTGTACCCGTACCGGCGGAGCCGGCGTCAGTAACCGCGAGTGAAAAGGCAGCGACGAAGGCGTCAACGGCATCTTGTTGGGTTGCACCGCCACCGAAGTCAACGTTAACCGTCACGTCAGTCGCAGAGTCAACCGTGCTCGCTCCCGCGGAGTCGGCAAACGTAAAGGTGACGCCGTTTACGACGACCTCATCGGTGGCGTTAACAGTGCCGGTAGAGAAATCGACCGTGTCCGTGCCCGCCACTGCAGGCACCGTGCTGTAGTCACCGATCAGGTTCGTCGCGTCGAACGTGTAGGTCGCAGCTGAACCCGTGACTGCGGTAGTTCCTTCAGCAATCAACGTATCCAGGTCCACCGAAGTCGCCGTGGCCACGGCGCCGACATCCGCTGTACGGATGCTGGTGCTCAGGTTCAGACCAATCGTCTCGCCCACGTTGGCACCCACCTGGAACAGGGCGCTACCGAAGCTGCCGTCGAGCACGTTGCGGCCGTTGAAGGAGGTCTGGCTGGCAACGCGGTCGATTTCCGCCAGGCGCTGCTGCACTTCCTGGTTCAGTGCGGCGCGGTCGGAATCGGAGTTGGTGGCGTTGGCAGACTGTACCGCCAGTTCGCGGATACGCTGCAGGTTGGAGGAGACCTCGCCCAGGGCGCCTTCAGCGGTCTGTGCCAGGGAGATACCGTCGTTGGCGTTGCGGATCGCCTGGTTCAGGCCGCGAATCTGCGTGGTGAAACGCTCGGAGATCGCGAGGCCGGCCGCGTCATCCTTGGCACTGTTGATACGCAGGCCGGAGGACAAACGCTGCAGCGAGGTGGCCACGTCGTTCTGGGAGCTGTTGAGGTTACGCTGAGCAGTCAGCGACGGAATATTGGTATTAATAATCTGAGGCATGGTTTCATTCCTTCTCGTTTCGCGCCGGTTTCCCCTGTGGAATCGACGCTGGTCACCGTCCATCGGCCCGGGGAAAATACTCCCCGCTCAACCAGTTAGCGGACGGTTTTGAAGGAACTTTAGGGCAAGTGTCAGGTTTTTTTACTAGAGGAAATTGAACAGGGACAGGCCCTGGATGCGCACGTAGCTCTGCTGCGCCGCCTGCAGGGCAACAAGCTGCAGGTTGAGGCGGCTGATGGCCTCGGTCACGTCCAGGTCGCGCACTTCCGACAGGGTTTCCTGCAGCTGCAGGGTGAAGGCGTCGTTGCTTTCCCGGAGGCTGTCGATGCGGTTCAGGCGCACCCCGAGGTCCGCCTGCTGCTCCAGCATGCGGCCCAGTGCCTGGTCGAGGTTCCCCAGGCCGCTGGCCATGGCATTGTTGACCGCCGCCGATGCGGCGGGGCCGGTCGTGGAGGATTTCAGGCTGTCGATGATGTTCTGCACGCTGCTGAACACGTCCTGGCGGGGGGCGGCCGGCACGGCAAAGCTGTCGCCGTCGGCCGGTGTGCCTTCAAAGGTCACGCTGGCACCGTTGAAGGTGATGTTGGCGCCGGATTCGTAGGGGCCGCTGGCCACCACCGCCGCGCTGCTGTCGGTCACCGAGTAGGTCACCGGGTCAGCAGGCGTCGCCTGGCTGAAACTGATGGTGTAGGTATCGCGCTGGTAGTTGGCTGCGGCACTGCTGGCATCCACAATGGCGGTGCCGGCGTTGCCAGCACTGGCACGGATGTCGAAACTGCCGTTGCCGGCGGGTATGTCCATGAACACGGCGCGACCGGAGTCGCGCACCGCCAGTTGGGTGTTGGGAGCCACCTGCAGGAAACGCTGCCCCTCATCCCCGTTGTACACCACGGCCCCGCCGGTACGGGTGAAGGGCTGGGTCTGGGCCTGGAAGCCGGCGAACACGAATTCACCATTGGCATCGCGGGTATTGGCGAGACTGACCAGTTCATCCAGGCGCCCTTCCATTTCCGTGGCAATGGCGCGCCGGGTTTCCGGGGTCTGGGTGGCGTTGTTGGCCTGCACGGTGAGTTCGCGCACGCGCTGCAGCACGTCCGTCACATCCTGCAGCACGGTATCCGCCAGGGCGATCTGCCCCTCGGCGAGGTTGCCGTTGCGGTCAAACTGGTCGAGCTGCGCCAGGTCTTCAGTCAAATCCAGAATTTGCACCGCAGCAATGGGGTCGTCAGCGGGGGTGGTCACCCGCAGGCCGCTGGCCAGCTGCTGCTGGGTTTTCTGCAGCTGAGCCTGCTGGTTAAGGATATTGCTGATTCCCTGTTGGAAGATCTGGGCGGTTGAAAGGCGCATCAGGTAACTCCGGCGTCAGCGACGCGTGGCGTCGAGCAGGGTCTGGAAGACGGTGTCCGCCACGGAAATCACCTGCGCCGCTGCCTGGTAGGCCTGCTGGTAGCGCAACAGGTCGGCGGCCTCCTCGTCCAGGTTCACGCCTTGCACGCTGTCGCGGGCAGATATCGCCTGTTGCAGCAGGGTTCCCTCGGCATCGGCGGCGGCGCTGGCCTGCCGGCTGCGCACGGCCACATCCGCCACCAGGCCGGCATAGCTGTCCTGGTAGCTGGCGGTACCGCCGTCCAGGATCGGCGCGGCTTGCAGTGCGCCGAGCGAAAGTGCATTGCGGTTGTCGCCACTGCCGTCGGTATTGTTGGCAATGCCCAGGGTGTCGCCGGCGGCTGGCGTGCCTGCCAGCTCGAAGCTGAGACCACCCAGAGTAACGGCAATACCGCCACTATCGGTTGCCGGGTTGTAGGCAATCGGGCCACCGGCACTACCGGCGACATCATAGCCCGGAATGCCTGCACCCAGCGCATCGGGGTTGAACGTGAGGGTGATGGCTCCAGCGAGCGGCAGGCCGGACGCATCATTCACTGACAGCGCCGACAGGCCGCCATCCCCCAGGTTCGCACTGCCCGAGCTGCTGCGCACAGGGCTGGCAGCGGCAAAGGCCGCCGCATTGGTGATTTCAAGCGCGAACAGGTTGGCACCCTGGGCCACCGGCTGGATCAGGAAACTGTCACCCGCCGCGGGGGTACCGCTGATGGTGATGTCCACCCCATCCACGCTGAACGCGGGGCCGGCACCGGTCTGGCTGGCACCGGTCTGCTGGTTGCGCAGGGTCCATTGGCTGCCATCGAAGCTGATGCGGTAATCGGCGCCCGTGAGCGCCCCCACATCTGCCAGCCCGGCACTGACGGTGGCGGAACCGGTATTCCCGGCCGAGGCGGTTACGGCCGGCTCCAGCGGGCGGAAGAAATTGCCGCCGAGCTGGCCGTTCAGATCCAGGCCCTTGCTGTGCTGGGCATTGAAGGTGGCCGCAATGCCGGCGGCCAGCAATCCCAGTTCATTGCGCGTGCTGTCCAGCACGCCACCGCGGAACGACAGCGCGGCACCCAGTTCACCGCCGCTCAGGAAGCGGCCGATATCGGTGCTGGTGGCCAGACCAGCGATGCCCACATTCACCCGGGTCGCATCGAAGGGGTCACGGAAGGTCTGCAGCTCACTGGCGGTGAAACCCACCACCAGCGCCTGGCCGTTACCGACCAGCACGTTTATGGCGCCGTCATCCTGCATGACCGTGGTGACACCCACCTTTTCCGCCAGGCGGTTGATGGCCTGGTCGCGGGCGTCCAGCAGGTCATTGGGGGGCTGCCCGCCTGTTTGAGTGGTAGCGCGCACCACCTGCTCGTTCAGGGACGCGATATTGCTGGCCAGGGCATTGATGTCCTGCACGGTAGTGGTGATCCGTTGGCTCACTTCGCTGTTGAGCCCGCGCAGCTGGGCATCCAGCGCCTGGAAACGCCCCGCCAGCTCGCTGGCCTCGCCCAGCAGCACCTTGCGCTCGGGAATTGAACCCGGGGTGTTGGCCACGTCCTGCAGGGCACCAAAGAAACTCTCGATACCCGGGGCAATACCCACCGAGGGATCCGCCAACAGGCTGTCAATGCGCGAGGTGAGGCTGGCAAGCGTACTGAAGCCGGCACTGGAAGAGCTGCGGCTACGCACATCCTGGGCCAGGAACTGGTCGTAACTGCGGGTGATGGAGTCCACCTTGACCCCGGTACCGAGGAAGCCGGCGCCGGTCGCCTCGGGCGGCAGCGTGGCAAAATCCACCCTCTGCCGGCTGTAGCCCGCCGTGTTCACGTTGGCGATATTCTGGCCAGTCGTGGACAGCGCCCGCTGCAGTGAAAGCAGCGCGGAAGTCCCTATGTTGAGCAGATCTGCCACAGTGAGCCTCGGTCAGGGTTCAGGCGGCCTCGGGCCGCCGGTCAGAGAGGGTTGGCGGCAGCGGAACGGAATTCTTTAGCTCCGCCACGGTGTCCGCCACGGTGCCGCGTTGCAGGATGGCCAGGATTTTGTCGGCATAGGCAGGGTCGGTGGCATAGCCTGCAGCCTGCAGTTCGCGCAGGTAGGCCTCGGGTTCAGCGGCGCTGGCCAGCGCCTCCTGATAGCGGGGCGCGCTGCGGATGAGGTCGACATAATCGGCAAAGGACTCTGCCGTACTGCCGTACACGCGAAAGGACGCCCGCTCCAAACGCGCCGCGGCGCCGTCGTACTCCACGGTTTGCACCGTGGTTGTGGGCCCTTGCCAACCACGCCCGGCCTTGATGTTGAACAGGTTGTGGCTGCTACCGGCGGCGGCCGGCAGCGCACGCTGGCCCCAGCCGGTTTCCAGCGCCGCCTGCGCTATCAGCACCGCCGGGTCCACACCCAGCTCAGCGGCCGCGGGCAAAGCCTGCGGCCACAGCTCGCGCACGAAATCCTCGGGCGGCGCAGGCTTGGCCGGTCGCCCGCCGGCAGCGGCCAGCGGCGGCTGGGCCTGAATCCCTTCCGCCCCGGCAGCAAACGTTTTGCCGGCAGCAGAAGACGGTGTCAGGTTGTACCGGGCCGGAGGCAGCATGGGGGCCTGTTGACCACCCTGGGGGGGCAGCAGGGGTTGCGTGGCATCAGGCTCTGCCGCACTACTGACCGCGCCCGCCGCCTGCAGCTGCTCTACCAGCACCTGCGCCAGTCCCAGCCCGCCGTGGTCCGCCAGGTCTACCGAGAGCTGCTGGTCGAACATCTGTTGCCAGTTCTTCAGCTGGCTGCTGTTGAAGAGGTCGCCCTCGGGCGTGGCGTCGCGCATGGACTTGAGCATCTGCTGCACAAAAATAGCTTCAAACTGCGCAGCGACCGGCTCCACGGCGGATGCCGCATCCTGCCGCGCATCGCGCCGCAGGGCCGCGAGGCCGCTGAAGTCGTGGTACAGGGAAGCCTGTGCCGCTTGCATCATCAGCCCCTAGATCACAATCAGCTGGGCGCGCAGGGCACCTGCCTGCTGCAGCGCTTCGAGGATGGCGATGAGGTCCCCCGGGGCCGCGCCTACGCCGTTCACTGCGGCCACCAGCTCCTGCAGGGTGATGCCCGCATCCAGCAGGAACATGCGCGCGTCTTCCTGTTCAGCCACCACTTCGGAATCCGGCGCGACCACCGTTTCGCCGCCGCGCGAGAACGGGCCGGGTTGGCTCACCCCAATATCCTCTGATACCGTCACCACCAGGTTGCCGTGGGCCACGGCGGCGGTTTCCACCCGCACTTCGCTGCCAATGACAATGGTACCGCTGCGGGAGTTGACCACCACCCGCGCCGGCGCCGAGGCCGGGTCCACCTGCAGGTTCTCGACGATCGAGACAAAGGCCACCCGGTCCGCCAGGTCTGCCGGCGCCCGCACCTCGATGGACACCGCATCCAGCGGCTGCGCGGTGCCTACGCCCAGGGTCGCATTGATGGACCCGGCCACACGCTGCGCCGTGGTGAAGTCCGGTGCGTTCAGGTTCATGATCAGGGTCGGCGCGGTCGCGAAGGGGCTGTCAACCGTGCGCTCCACCGTGGCCCCGTTGGGAATGCGCCCGGAACTGGTGGCGTTCACTGTCACCCGTGAACCGTCCGCCCCTTCTGCACCAAAACCGCTGACCAGCAGGGAACCCTGCGCCAGGGCGTAGGTTTCCCCGTTGGCGGCTTTCAGCGGCGTCATCAGCAAGGTGCCGCCGCGCAGGCTCTTGGCGTTGGCCAGCGAAGATACGGTCACATCGATGGTCTGCCCCGGCTTGGCGAAGGCCGGCAGCTCAGCGTGCACCATCACGGCGGCGACATTGGTCAGCTGCGGGTTCACATTGGCAGGGATATTAACGCCCAGCTGGGCCAACATGCTCTTCAGGCTCTGGATGGTAAACGGCGCCTGGATCGTCTGGTCGCCGCTGCCGTCCAGCCCGACCACCAGGCCGTAGCCGATCAGCTGGTTGCTGCGCACGCCGTTGACGCTGGCAATATCCTTGATGCGCTCCGCGCTGACCTGGGAGGACAGCAGCAGCGCGAGCAGCAGGGGGCAGAACCGGGACCAGAGTAGCGTTAACATCATCGTGCCTCAGAAAGGAACCAGCGGGCTCATGAAGAACCGGGTGAGCCACCCGGGCGTGTTGGTTTGCTGACTGACGCCAGTGCCACTGTAGGATATGCGCGCGTCGGCAATCAGGGTTGAGGAAATGGTATTGGTGGGGCTCAGGTCTTCCGGGCGGATGATGCCGCGCAGCCGGATATATTCATCGCCCTGATTGATGTTGATCCACTTCTCGCCCTGGATATACAGGTTACCGTTGGGCAGCACACGCGCCACTTGCACGGCGATGGCACCGCGCAGGCTGTTGCTCTGGCCCAGGGCGGCCTCGCCGGAGAAGGCGCTGGCGCCGTTGATGTCCACACCTAGGTTGTAACG
>NZ_JAVKCQ010000167.1:0-2060 GCF_040222615.1 Haliea sp. | reverse complement strand
TCACCAGCCAGCCGACCAGGATAATCAGCAGCGATGAAACCGAGGTGAAAAAGTAGTTGTTCAGCGGGTTCAGCACCACGGAGGGGTCGATGATCTGGGCAGCTGACTGGGAGATCCCCTGCAGCATCGGGTCGATTGCAGAGGGGATGAAGTTGGCGGAATAACCACCTGATACGCCGGCGAAAGCGGCGGCAATGCCGGCAAGTGGATGGCGCCCTGCGGCGTGGAAAATGATGCCGCCGAGAGGTATGACCAGCACATAGCCGGCATCGGCTGCGGTGTGGCTGACAATGCCCACTACGATCACCATTGGCGTCAGTAGCCAATGGGCGGTAACGCCCAGCATGGCCCGCAGGGTCGAGTTGATAAAGCCGGTGTGCTCGGCAACACCGATTCCCAACATTGCCACCAGGACGACACCGATAGGGTGGAAGTGGGCGAAGGTGGTGACCATCGCCGACAGGAACTGTGTCATCGCGCCTGCGGACAGCTGGTTGACGACGACCAGGGAATCGCCGGTGCGGGGGTCGATGAGGTCGTACTCGAACAGGGAAAACAGCAGTGACAGGCCCCAGGTGACAAACAGCAGTGCAATGAACAGCACGGCGGGATCGGGCAGTTTGTTGCCTGCCCGCTCAATACTGGCCAGGACTCTCTGGGTGCGCGTGGCGGGGAGGGCTGCCTGATTCATGCGGTTCACTTCTCGCAGAAAACAGCAGTGTAATTCGAGCGGGGGCGGGAAACAAACCCATCGCAACCCGGCTGGATTTCGGCGGCTGGTTTCGCGGCCGGTTTGATTTGCTGAACGGAGGCTGGCCCCGGCCGCGCGCCGCTTGTGTCGTGTCCGGCGCTGGGCCATGCTCTGGACAATACCGATAACAGACAGGCCGCCGCCATGCTCTCCAGCTTTGACGACTACCCCATTCACCAGACAGCCGAACCCATAGCCCAGACCGCGAGCAGCGACCGCTGTACCTATGACCGCTACTGGTACAACGCCCACGACCGTGACGGCGCCTTTTATTTCGGTGTTGGCCTGTGCCGCTATCCCAACCTGGGCATCATGGATTGCAGCCTGAGTCTGGCTATTGATGGCCAACAGTACGCGTTTCATGGCTCGCGGCGGGCACCGTCAGAACCCACTGACACCAGTGTTGGTCCCTTTGTCCTGCGCATTCTCGAACCCATGGGACGCCACCAGTTGACTATCGCGCCCAACGACACCGGAATCGAGTGCGACCTGGTGTTCACCCCTTACACCGCGTGCATGGAGGAGGGTCGTCAGACCCTGCGCAACGAGCGGCACCTGGTTATGGATGCGACCCGTCTCGATCAGTTCGGCAGGTGGCAGGGCTGGATTCGTTACGCTGGCCGGGAACTGCGCGTCAATGGCGCCACCACGTTTGGCCTCAAGGACCGCTCCTGGGGCATCCGCCCGGTGGGTGAGCCCTGGCCCGGCGGGGCGCCCATCAGCAGTTTCCAGGCGGTGCACTTTTGCTGGATGCCCATCCACTGGCAAGACCAGTGCAGTCTCGCTGGCTGGTTCGAGGATGACAGCGGCCACCAGTGGCACTGCGACCAGGGCTTCCTGCCGCGCTATGCGGATATGGAGTCCATTCCCGGTACCAGCGATCCCGGCGCCTCTGTCTGGCAGGGCACTGTAGAACACGGGATTGCGATGCTCCCGGGTACCCGCCGTGCCGCCAGCGCCACGGTGACCATGCGCGACCGCGGCGGCGAGTCCATGACCGTCACCCTGCAGCCGCTACTGGTACACCGCATGAAAGGCCTGGGATACCAGCATCCGCAATGGGGCCACGGCAAGTGGCATGGCGAGCTGGTGATTGCCGGGGAGAGCTGGCGCGACAGCGACCTCGATCCCCTGGCGCTGGAAAACCTGCATATCCAGCAGGTGGTGCGCGCGACCTGCGGCGATCGGGTCGGGCACGGTGTACTCGAGCAGATGCATATCGGTCCCTCCCGAACCTACGGCTTCAACGACTGGTTTGATGCGGCCGGCTAGGTGGGGCCGCCCAGATGCGGCCGCCCAGGTGGGGCCG
>NZ_JAVKCQ010000166.1:0-20842 GCF_040222615.1 Haliea sp. | reverse complement strand
CGCGCGGGTTCACCTCCGCGTCCGCTTTCCGCAGTGAGCCTGTCCAGGACCTGGATATCCATGAGCAGCGCCTGCTGACCGTTCAGCGCACGGCCGTGGCTCGCGGCGGTGAGTTGCTATCCGGCTTTGCGAGCCTGCCCGACGCGCAGGCTGGACCGCTGCGGGTGCAGGCGCTGCTGGCACAGGCAGACTGGTATCAGTGGAACGGCTTGCGTAGCCGCGCCGCCGACAATTATCGGGAGGTGGTCGGGCATTTGCAGGTGACAGGTCAGGAGTCACTGCTGCAGGATTGGTTTGGCAGCCCGGTCGAATTGCCTGACAACGGCACTTTTTCCCGGGACCCCGGGGAGGGCGGTGTGCCCGTTGTCGCGCGCTTTACCGTCAGTGCATCGGGGCGCCCGCGGGATGTCGAAACCACAGCGCTGGAAGAAGGCCAGAAAGGCTTCGCCATGCGGCTTTACAGGGGCCTGCTGGCGACCCGGTTTCGGCCGCGATTCGAGGGCGGGGCAGCGGTGGCGACAGCTGGCGTTGAGCGCAACTACCGCTATCTGGATCCGGACACCATCAGGCGTTTTCGATCACCATGAGCGCACCGCGGGCCTGGACGCTGCCCCGGCAGCGCCATGGCAGCAGTTCCGCATAATGCCGATCAACACAGATCTGCGCCATTTCAAGGAAGGTGGAGCGCTCCGGATCGGCAATGACAATGTGTTTTACCCCCGCTTTGACCGCGCGGTTCACCAGGTTGGTAACCGGCTTGACCATGTCGTCCCAGAAACAGATGTCGGCGGCGATCAGCAGGTCGTATTGCGCCAGCTCACGGGTAGTCAGCTGCTCGAAGCGTTTCACGAGATGCCGGCTGCGGACGCCGTTCAGCGCGGCGACCGCATCCAGGTAGGGAAAAACATCCGGGTCGGCATCCATGGACGTCACTTCGGCTCCCAGCCGGGCCGCACACCACAATCCGGCAATGCCCCAGCCGCAGCCTACATCCAATACCCGATCGTGATGCTCGGGTGTGTGTTTGCCGAGATAGTCGAGTAGCAGGCAACTGGATTTCCACAGTTTATTGCCATGGATACTGGGCTGCAGGCCCTGGCGCCGAACCCGACGGATGGCCGGGTGGGACGCGGTGGGCATGATCATGCCGCGGAATCTGCGCTCAGTGGTAACGGGTTTTTTCCCGCCGGCCTTCACTTCAGCTCGCCTGGTCCAGGACTTCCACATCTTCGGCCTGCGGTCCCTTGTTGCTGCTTGCGGTGTGGAAAGCCACCCGTTGGCCGTCCTGCAGGCTGCGGCGGCCCTCGCCGCGAATCGCGCGGAAGTGGACGAAGATCTCCTCGCCGTCATCCCGGGTGATGAAACCAAACCCCTTCGCCGAGTTGAACCATTTCACCGTACCCTGTTCCCGGCCGGCCTCGCGGTGTGATCCGGGCGCCTTGCCCGCCTTGCTCCCGGACTCTTTCGGGCTCGCGCTGTTGCCTGTCTCAGCGGGTATGAAACTGACGGCAACAGCGGTGGCAAGCGTGGCAACGCTGAACATGGCCAGCAAGGCAAGGTCAGGGAACTGGCCTCCCTGGAGGTAGGTGGCAATGGTGGAAACCGCGGCGGCGATAACGATACTGATGATGAATCTGGCGCTGAACTGCATTGTTGTCCTCATGTCTGGTTGGGATCAGTGCTGTGGCGGGTTTGCCCGGTCAGGACAAATGCCGAAACGCGGCGCGAGCAGGAGCCCCGCCTGAACGGCACGACGAACACGCTGGCCTGGCAGCGGCAGTGCGGGCAGAGGGCGGCTCGCCTGCTGCTGCCGCGAACTGCCGCGTTACAGTTTGAGCACGTCCTCGGCCTGCAGGCCCTTGGGGCCCTCGATCAGGCTGAATTCAACGGCCTGACCCTCGTTCAGGGTGCGATAACCATCTCCCTGGATGGAGCGAAAGTGCACGAAAACATCATCGCTGCTTTCCTCCCGGGTAATAAAGCCAAACCCCTTGGCGTTATTGAACCATTTTACCGTGCCGCTCACACGTTCACTCATACCGCTTTCCTCGGTGAAGCCTGCTGCTTTTTATTATCCCCCAGGGCGGTACTGCCGCGGGGTTCTGAAACCTGTTTGCCTGGCCACTGGAATCATAGCTGCGAGATGTATTCAACCTGTAGCCGCAGTTTGTCCAGCGCCTGCTCCTGTGCGGCCAGTTTTTCCCGTTCCCTGGCAACGACCTCCGCGGGCGCCTTGTCGACAAAACCGGCGTTGCCCAGCTTGCCCTGGAGTCGCGCCTGCTCTTTTTCCAGTTTCTCGACCTCTTTCCCCAGCCGGGCAAGTTCGCTGTCCCGGTCAATAAGTCCCGCCATGGGCACCAGCAATTCAAGTTCGCCCACCAGTGCAGTGGCGGCGACCGGGGTTGCAGCCCCGGGGGCCACCCATTCAATGCTCTCCAGCCTGGCCAGTTTCTTCAGGAAGGCGGCGTTGTCCTGCAGTCGCCTGGCATCGCTGTCACCACCATTGCGACAGAGCAGGGCCAGTGAACGACCCGGCGGCACGTTCATTTCTCCGCGGATGTTGCGCACGCCGATGATTACATTCTTGAGCCATTCTATATCTGCGTTTGCGGCAGTGTCCACGGCAGACTCGTCTCCCTGCGGATAAGGCTGCAGCATGATGGTTGGGCCCTCGATCCCCGCAAGCGGTGCCGCGCGCTGCCAGATCTCTTCAGTGATAAAGGGCATGAAGGGATGCAGCAGGCGCAGTGACGTCTCGAGCACCGTGATCAGGGTGCGGCGTGTGCCACGCTGCAGTTCGGGTGCGGCGGTTTCGTCCCACAGCACGGGCTTGGACAACTCCAGGTACCAATCACAGTATTCGTTCCAGATAAACTCGTAGAGCGCCTGGCTGGCCAGATCGAAGCGGTACTGGCTGATGGCGCGCTCGACTTCCCGCGCGGTCTGCTGCAGACGTGAGACGATCCAGCGATCAGCCAGGCTGAGGCTTACAGGCTGTGTACCGTCGCTGCCGCAGTCCTGGTCTTCACAGTTCATCAGCACATAGCGCGCGGCGTTCCAGATCTTGTTGCAGAAATTGCGGTAGCCGTCGATGCGGCCGATATCGAACTTGATGTCGCGGCCGGTGGATGCGAGAGAGCAAAACGTGAAGCGCAGGGCGTCGGTGCCGTAGGCGGCGATGCCGTCCGGGAACTCATCCCGGGTCTGTTTGGCGATCTTCTGCCCCAGCTGAGGCTGCATCATGCCGGCGGTGCGCTTCTCTACCAGGGGCTCAAGCTCTATGCCATCAATCAGGTCGATGGGGTCCAGGACGTTGCCCTTGGACTTGGACATTTTCTGGCCCTGGGAATCCCGCACCAGGCCGTGGACATACACGGTGTGGAAGGGCACCTGGGGGCTGCCATCCGGGTGCTTGAGGAAGTGCATGGTCATCATGATCATGCGCGCGACCCAGAAAAAGATAATGTCGAAACCGGTCACCAGCGCGCTGCTCGGGTGGAAGAGCTGCAGGTCTTCCGTAGTTTCCGGCCAGCCCAGGGTTGAGAAAGTCCACAGCGCGGAGCTGAACCAGGTGTCCAGCACATCCTCATCCTGCTGCAGGCTGGTGCCGGCGTCGAGCTTGTATCGGGCTCGCACTTCCGCCTCGTCACGACCAACGTAGACCGTGCCGTGACTGTCGTACCAGGCAGGGATCCGGTGTCCCCACCACAGCTGGCGGCTGATGCACCAGTCCTGGAGGTCGCGCATCCAGGAAAAATACATGTTCTCGTACTGCTTCGGCACGAACTGGATGCGACCGTCCTCGACGGCGGCAATGGCCGGCTTGGCGAGGTCTTCCACCTTGACGTACCACTGGTCGGTCAGCCAGGGTTCTATCACGGCCCCGGAGCGGTCGCCGCGGGGTACCTTCAATGTGTGTGGTTCGACCTTCTCCAGCAGCCCCAGTTGCTCAAACTCGGCGACGAGCTGCTTGCGCGCAGCAAAGCGGTCCTGGCCGGCGTATTGCTCCGGTCCTTTCTCGCCGTGGACCGTTGCGTAGCCCTCGAAGGTCAGCACGGTGAATTCGCCGAGCACGCAGCCATTGCGATCAAGTACGTTGATCAGCGGCAGGTTGTGGCGTTTGCCGACCTCGTAGTCATTGAAATCGTGGGCCGGTGTGATCTTCACGCAGCCTGAGCCAAATTCCCGGTCCACATAGTCATCGGCGATGATGGGGATCAGGCGCCCGGTGATGGGCAGGCGCAGCTGCTTGCCGACAAGATGGCGGTAGCGCTCGTCCTCCGGGTGCACGGCTACCGCGGTGTCGCCGAGCACGGTTTCTGGCCGGGTGGTGGCAACCACCAGGAAACCATCCTCGCCCTCAATGGGATAGCGCAGATGCCAGAGCGAGCCCTGTTCCTCCTCGTTCAACACCTCGAGGTCGGAAATGGCCGTGTTGAACACCGGGTCCCAGTTCACCAGCCGCTTGCCGCGGTAGATCAGGCCTTCATCATAGAGCCGGACAAACACTTCCCGGACGGCGTTGGAGAGGCCCTCGTCCATGGTGAAACGTTCCCGGGACCAGTCCACGGAGGCCGCCAGGCGGCGCAGCTGGTTGGTGATGGTGCCACCGGAACGGGCTTTCCATTCCCAGACCCTGGCGATAAATTCATCGCGGCCCAGGTCGTGGCGATTCTTGCCTTCCGCCGCCAATTGCCTTTCCACGACCATCAGGGTTGCGATGCCGGCGTGGTCGGAGCCGACCTGCCACAGGGTGTTGTCCCCCAGCATCCGGTGGTAGCGAATCAGGGCATCCATGATGGTGTCCTGGAACGCGTGCCCCATATGCAGGCTGCCCGTTACATTGGGCGGCGGGATCATGATGCTGTAGTTGTGTTCCCCGCCCTGGGGCCGGAAATAACCCTGCTGCTCCCAGTGCTCGTACCAGCGGGTTTCGATGTTGGCGGGTTGGAAGGTCTTGTCCATCGTCAGTGATGTCCGGCTGCAAAAAGGGCGGGATTATACGCCGCTGAGGTCGTGCTTTTCCAACGCGTAGCCGCGGGATTGATAGAAGCGCCAGGAGGCACGCGATGCCTCCAGGCTCTCCGGGTCCTGGGTCACCACTTCCGCGACCCGGTGGAAACGGCTGAAAAACGCCGGAATCACCCGCTGCAGGTTGATCAGCAGGTCATCGTGGTCCTCCGGCTCCTGGCCCCAGCCTATCGCGACGAGCTCGGAACCGGGCTCCCCGGGAAGGCCGTGGGGCAGGAAGCTGCCGGGGCGGAACTCCCACAGCAAGGTGTCCAGGGCCCGGGCCTGGGATTCATCCTGGGCGTTGATGAAAATGCGATGGCCGCGCTGGAAGGCCTTGTCGGCCAGCCGGGCGGCCACCTGCAGGCGCCGGCCCTGGTCCGCGGCCTGCACCACGTAGAACCCAACCCGGGTCATGTCAGCTGGAAGCGCCGCGCGGGGCCGCCTTCCGTGCGGCTGCCTTGCGCGGCCCGGCCTTGCGTGGCCCGGCCTTCTTCGGCAGGTTTTTGCCCTGCTTTACCTTGCCACTGCTGGCGTCGGGCGCGACGCGGTCCTGCAGGTAGCGGGCGAGCATGGCCACCGGGCGGCCGGTTGCCCCCTTGGGAGAGCTGTTCCAGGCCGAGCCGGCGATATCCAGGTGGGCCCAGGGGTAGTCTTCGGTAAAGTGAGACAGGAAGCAGGCGGCGGTGACGCTGCCGGCCTCGGGGCCGCCGATGTTCGCGATGTCGGCAAAGTTGCTGTTCAGCTGCTTGCGATAGTCGTCCCACAGGGGCATGCGCCAGCCGCGGTCATGGGTGACCTCGCCGGCGGCGAGCAGTCCAGCCGCGAGCTCTTCGTTGTTGGCGTAGACAGCGGAAGCGTGGGAGCCCAGGGCGATGACGCAGGCGCCGGTGAGGGTGGCGATATCGATCACGGCCGCCGGCTTGAAGCCGCTGGCGTAGCTCAGGGCATCGCATAGCACCAGCCGGCCCTCGGCATCCGTATTCAGGATCTCGATGGTCTTGCCCGCCATGCTGGTAACCACGTCACCTGGCTTGGTGGCGCGACCGCTGGGCATGTTCTCGGCGGCTGCAATGATGCCGGTAACGTTGAGCGGCAGAGCCATGTCGATCACTGCCTGCAGTGTCCCGAGCACGCTGGCGGCACCGCACATGTCGTACTTCATTTCGTCCATCTTGGCGCCCGGCTTGAGGGAGATACCGCCAGAGTCGAAGGTGATACCCTTGCCGACCAGTACCTGGGGGGCCTGGCCGGACTTGCCGCCCTTGTATTCAATGACAATCAGCTTGGCGGGTTCGTCGCTGCCGGCGGAGACCGACAGCAGCGAGCCCATGCCCAGCTCGCGCATCTTTTTCTCCTCCAGCACCTGGGTACGGACCTTGCCATTGCCGCGAGCCAGTTTGCCGGCCTCCCTGGCCAGGTAGGTCGGAGTGCAGATGTTGCCGGGCAGGTTGCCCAGTTCCCGAGCGTAATTGATCCCATTGCCGACAGCGGCGCCGGTATTCAGCGCGTCCTGTGCCTTGCTCGTGGCGAGCGACTCGCCGGGGTTGACCAGCATTTTCTTCAGGGCCAGGGGATCCTTGGGCTTGGATACGGTTGCAGAGTAGCGGTAGGCACTGCTCACCAGCCCCCGGGCGAGCAACTCGAACAGCCAGTCCGGCTCGACCTTGGCAGAGGCCAGGTCGCCGGCGTGGAACAGGGCGTCCGTCGCGCTGCTGGCGCCGAGGGCGTTGTTCAGCCCCTGGAGCGTTTCCCGGGCAGCGGCCTGGTCGAATTTTGCCTGCTCTCCGCAGCCCAGCAGCAGCACCCGCGCGGCGCCGCCGATACCCGGCAGCATGAGGGTCTGTCCGGTCTTGCCCTTGAAATCCCCGAGCTTGAGCGCGGCGGCGAGGGCGCCATTGCCGGCGCTGTCCAGCGCCTTTGCGGTCGGTGACAGCTGGCTGCCGTATACCGGCACGATGGCGCACTGGGTTTTGGCCTTGGCAATGTCCGCGAAGGCTCTTGCGGTGAAAGTCGGTTTGTTCATCGGATGTACCTGTGAGTTTTCGTGGGCGGGTGTCAGGGCGCTAGTGTATGATGACGGGCGATGAAACTGAACAGCTGGTGTCGTTCTTCTCCGGGGCGATATCCGGCGCTGTGATCCGGGTCCGCATGAAAATCCTCGCATATCTTACACGCGATGTCCTGCTGCATACGGTGGCGGTCAGCTTTACGCTGCTGGTGATTATTTTCAGCGGCCGCTTCGTCAAGTACCTGGCCGAGGCGGCGGTGGGTAATCTGGCCGGCGACATACTGTTGCCGGTAATGTTTTATCGTCTACCGGGTTTTCTAGAATTGATCCTGCCGCTGGGCTTGTTTATCGGCATCCTGATGGCCTACGGCAGACTCTACGTTGAGAGCGAGATGGTCGTTCTTTCGGCCTGCGGGGTAAGCCCCTCGCGGGTGGCAGCCTATACCCTGGCACCTGCGCTGCTGATTATGATCCTGGTGGCCGTACTCAGCCTGGTGGTAACGCCCATGGGCGCCGCCCGCTCCTCCGCCCTGCTGGATGACCCGGAGAAGTCCCAGGGGTTGCAAACCCTGGCGGCGGGCCGCTTCCAGAATCGCAGCGGCAGCGACCTGGTCAGCTACGCGGAGACAATCGCCCCCGATTCCGGGGTCATGCGAGGTGTATTCCTGTCGCAACAGACTGTCTCCGCTGACGGTACGCCACAGCTGGTTGTGACTGTGGCCGCCGAAGGGGAAATCGTCCTGGATGCCGGGACCGGGGCTCGCTACCTGGAGCTGCGCAACGGCTATCGGTACCAGGGGCTGCCCGGCCATCGCGATTACCGGGTAGTGGAGTTCGAGATTTTCGGCGAGCGCATCCCGGAGCCCGAGGGCGGTATTCGCAGCGTCCCCCGGGTGGATGGCCGGTCTACCGCATCCCTGCTGGCAGCGTCGGCGCCGGAGGATGTCGCCGCCCTGCACTGGCGTCTGTCCCTGCCGGTCACCGTGCCCATTGTGGCGATTATCGCACTGTGCCTCAGTCGTACCGACCACCGGCGTGGCCGCTACATCAAAATGGCTCCTGCCTTCGCCCTCTACCTGATCTATCTGGTGTTGCTCACCAATGCCCGGGCGGCAATGGAGGCGGGCGCCGGGCCGCTGGTGCTATGGCGGGTACACCTGTTGTATCTGCTGCTGGCGTTGTGGCTGCTCTATGGCAAGGTCATCGTCGGCCGCCTGTGGCGCCAGCGGCGGCGGGAGGGCTCGCATGCGGCTGCTTGATCGCTATATCGGCCGCACCGTTTTTGCGGCAATTTTCCTCGTGCTGCTGGTGATAGTCGGGGTCGATGTGGTCTCCGCCTTTATCGACGAATCCGGCGATGTCAGCGACAGCTATGGTTTCGGTGAGATTCTGGTCTACATTCTTTTTACCATTCCCGGTCGCCTCTATGAGTACATGCCGTTCGCAGCCCTGATCGGTTGCCTGGTGGGCCTCGGGCAGTTGGCCAGCGCCAGCGAGCTGATCATTATGCGCGGCGCCGGGGTCTCGATCGCCCGGCTGGTGGTGATCGTGATGAAGTCCGCACTGGTGGTAGCGCTGGCGGGTTTTCTGCTGGGCGAGTATGTGGCTCCACAGGCGGAGCAGCTGGCCCAAAGCCGCCGGGCCATGGCACAGAACCCGGGCGAGGGCGTAGCCGGGCGCTACGGGATATGGAACCGCGAGGGCAACTCCTTCCTTCATTTCAATGCCATGGAGAGCGAGGCCGTGGTGCACGGCATCACCCTGTTGCAGTTCGATGACCAGCGCCGGCTGCAATCAGCCCTGCGCGCCCAGCGCGCAGTTCATGCCGGTGATTACTGGCAGCTGGAGCAGGCGGTGAAGACCGACTTCAGTAGCTGGGAGACCACCCAGACACGGCATGAGACCCTGCGCTGGGATACCGGCATTACGCCGCAGTTACTGGTTATGGAGGTGGTGTCGCCGGAGCGCCTGCCGTTGCTGGATCTGTACCGCTACAGTCGCTATCTGCAGCAGCAGGGACTGGACTCGGACGACTTCGAGCTTGCCCTGTGGCGCAAGCTGCTGCAGCCGGTGTCGATTGCCGGCCTGGTACTGGTGGCCATTGCCTTTGTCTTCGGGCCGCTGCGGGATGGCACCATGGGTTTGCGGATATTTATAGGGGTGTTGGTGGGCGTGGTGTTCCAGATCAGCCAGGACCTGTTGGGTCCCGCCAGCCTGGTGTTTGGTTTTTCACCCCTTTACGCCGCTCTGGTCCCCGTGCTGTTGTGTATCGTCGCCGGGCTGGCGCTGCTGGCGAGAACCCGCTAGCTGGCGTCTGCCTGTTTCCCGGGTGGTTTGGGTAACAGTAGCAGATGCGTGCCGCTCAGGTGGTCGTGCCAGTAGCGTCCGCGCTTGTCCACCAAACACCACCAGTAGCCGAGGCCCGCGGGAGCCAGTGACACCAGCGCTGCCAGGCAGCGCAACACGCAGCGTCCGACGCCGGGGATATCACCGTTGCTATCCACCAGCTTTACCCGCCAGGCCTGCATGCCCAGGGTCTGGCCACCCTTGCGCCAGAAGGCGGTGAAGAATACGGTGACGCAGGCCAGGCTCAGCGCCTGCACCAGTTGCGGGTGCATCTGGTGGTACTCGGTACTCCCGGCGCCCTGCAGCCACATCTCCAGCGCTGTAGCTGCGGCAATGGTGACGCCGATAAACGGGATTACCAGCAGCGTGTCATAGACCATCGCCGCCAGCCGACGCAGCAGCGAGGGTGGGGGCAGTTCGGGGGTGTCTGGCATCAATTTCTCCACAATCTGGTTCAGGCATCGGCGATCCCGCCGCCGTTTGGTGCGGGCACATCCAGTCCAGGCGGGGGGCTCCGCGCATTACCGGATTGTAAATTGTCCCCGGGCCCCGGCCAGTGCTAAATTGCCGGGCATGATAATAGCGGGTTCTGCGCGATGAAAGTGCTGTTGGTGGAGGATGATCGTACCGTCGCGGACTTCATTGTCTCGGAACTGGCGCGGGTGGGTCACGAGTGCACTCATTGCGCAGATGGCGAGAGTGGCCTGGCCGCCGCCAGGGATAATAACCACGATGTACTGGTTGTAGACCGGATGCTGCCCCGCCTTGATGGGCTGGCGCTTCTGGCCAGTCTGCGACAGGAGGCAATCGATACCCCGGTGCTGATCCTGAGCGCGCTGGGGGATGTTGACGACCGGGTCCAGGGCCTGCATTGCGGTGCGGATGACTATCTGGTCAAGCCCTTTGCCATGGCGGAGTTGCTGGCGCGGCTGGAAATCCTGTCCCGTCGCGGCAGCCAGTCCGGTTCCGAGGTGCCCACACGTCTCCAGGTGGCCGACCTGGAAATGGACCTGTTGAGTCAGGAGGTGCGACGGCGAGGCGAGGTCGTCAACCTGCAGCCCCGCGAGTTCAGGCTGCTGGAGTACCTGATGCGCAACGCGGGCCAGGTGGTAACCCGGGCCATGTTGCTTGAGCATGTCTGGGGCTATCACTTCGACCCGCAGACCAACGTCATCGATGTGCACATATCCCGACTGCGGCAGAAAATAGATCGCGATTTTTCCCCACCGCTGCTGGCAACGGTGCGCGGCGCGGGCGACTGCCTCGGCGCGGGCTGAACGCCGTGCGCATTCTGGATGTCCTCAACAGCCTCACCTTTCGCTACATCGTCAAGTACGTCACCGCACTCAGCGCCACGGTGTTCCTGCTGTTGGCCGTGCTCTACGCATATTTCAGCTACGGCTACTTCACCGAGCTGCGCTCCTCCATTCTCGATGAGCTGGAAGCGCTGCAGCTGGTCTATAACGGCCAGGGCATGGAAGGGGTGGAGCAGTATCTTGCAGACCAGCGCAACCTGCCTACGATCGGCCGTTACAGCTACCTGATCCTCGACGCGGAAGGCACCAAAGTGGCGGGGGATCTGGCGCGGACCCCGCGCTATCGCGAATTTTCCGGCGGCTGGCTGGGATTCCAGCTGGCGCTGCTTAACTGGGGCGAAACCGTGGATGTGGATTTTCTCGCCCGCCGGGAGTCGCTGGGAGACGGTTACGCCGCCCTGGTGGCACGCAACTACGCTGATGCGGTGGCCAGCGGCGGACTCGTTCTGGTTACCCTGTTTCGGGCGATGATCGCAACACTGCTGTTGGGTATCGTGGGTGGTTTCTTCAGTGCCGCCACGACCCTGCACCGCTTTGAGCGGCTCAACAGCGAACTGTCGGGCATCATTCGCGGCAATCTATCGGAGCGCTTGTCGATTGAGGGCAAGAAGGGCTACCCGCGAGAACTCGCCCGGGCCATGAACCTGATGCTGGACCAGATCGGCTCCCTGATGCAGGGCGTGAAGCTCGTCTCAGACAATATTGCCCACGATCTGCGTACCCCGTTGACCCGGATCCGCAACCAGCTCAGCCAACTGCGGCAGCGGCTCGATCCGGCGGGCCAGGATGAGGTCGACCGAATTATCGAGGATTGCGATAGCCTGCTGTCATCGTTCAACGCCCTGCTGCGGATATCCGCGCTGGAGTCCGGGAGTCGCGCCCCGGTCCAGGCCAGGGTGGCGCTGTCGGGACTGCTGGGGGATCTGGCCGAACTGTATGAGCCAGTGGCCAATGACAAGCAGGTCAGCTTGCGGCTGGAGATTGCCGGGAACGTCGAGTGCGCTGGCGACAGCGATCTTCTGTTCCAGATGTGCGCCAACCTGCTCGACAATGCCATCAAGTACACACCGGCGGGGGGCTGTATCGACGTGACCCTGGCCGCGCGTCGCGACACGGTTGAGATCCAGGTGGCGGACTCCGGGCCGGGAATCGATCCCGCTGACCGCAAGAATGTATTCCGCCGCTTCTACCGGGTCGAGTCCAGTCGCGGGGAGCAGCCCGGCCACGGGCTGGGCCTCAGTCTGGTGCAGGCCATCGTCCACTATCATCGCGGCAGCATAGCGCTGGAAGACAACGAGCCGGGCCTGCGCGTCGTGGTCAACCTGCCCGAGACTAGTCCTCGAGACTGAGGCGGCTGGTGTCCGGTGCTGTCGTCGTGTCTCGTTTGCGGTACTGCTCCTCCAGGACATCGGCACCGGCGTCGGCAAGTTCCAGGCGTGAAAGATCCAGGCTCGGGGCCGGTGCTGGCGGCGGGGCGCAGTCGCTCAGGTCGCCTCCCTCGGGCTCCAGTGCCAGGTGGGCACTGATGGCGACCGGCACCACTGGCTGCGCAGCTGACAAGCCGGGTATATCCGCGCCGACCGCTCCCAGCGTCAGATGGCTGGTGTCCGGTGGGGGTGGTGCCGCAGGTGCAGGGTCCGCCAGGTGCTCGCCGGTCGCGGCAACATCGAAGGAGGGCGCAGCGACGCTGGGCGCAACCGCGGTGGCGCGCTCCCCGGGGCCCAGCACATCGGTGCCCGGCGGTGCCAGGGTCAGCCCGGCCTGCGGCGCGGTGGCAGCTGCGGTTGGCGTTGCTGCCTGCGCTGCCTCCGCACAGGGCCGAAGTACGGGCCTGGCCCCGGCGTTTTCCAGCGCCTGCTGGTATTTGCGCGCTGTTGCCTCGTCGGCATCGCGTTTCAGTATCTGGGGTTTGCCGCTGAACAGCTTGTCCAGCGTGGCTTCATCGGCCTTGAACAGTCGGCCGAGGTTGCTGCGAACAGTTGCCGCGTCGCAACCCTCCAGCAACTGCCCCGCAAACAGCACATCGAAGCGTTCACTCATGCCCTTTCCCCGTTCCTGTCCTTGCTTGCAGTATAGGCGCTGCGGGCAGGCTGACCAAGCATCTGTCGGCAGCTTGTCTGTTAACATGACTGCTTTCGAATGTGCTGAGGTTGCCCCGGCTGATGTCTGAACAACTGCCCACCCGGTTCGTGCGGACGCTTGTGCGCATGGTGGAGGAGCGTGGGCACGATCCGGCGGCAGTACTGGCGGCGGCGGGGCTCGACTTCGACCCCCGGGAGCAAGCTGCAGCAGGCTATCGGGACCAGGTCACTGCCATGGAATACTCCCGGGTTTACCAGCAGGTATTGCGCCTGCTGCAGGATGCCACCTTCGGCGTTACCCGCAGCGACCTGGCGGCACCCGGCGCATTCCGGATGATGTGCTACTGCATCATTTCCTGTCGAAACCTCGGCCACGCAATCCAGCGGGCGGCGGAATTCTACCGGACATTTTTTGATGAGCAGAGCCAGCTTTATGCCAATTTCAGCGACGATAGCGCACGCGTCGGCTACCTGCATCGAAGCGCAACGGAGCAGCTGGCAGTGGCGGCGGCGGACGTCTACGGGCTGTCCCTGTGGCACCGGTTTTTCGGTTGGCTGTGCGGCAGGCCCCTGCCGCTGCAGCGGGTTGACTTTCAGGGTGGCGCGACGGCCAGTGAGGACAAGTACCGGGACCTGTTCCAGGCGCCGCTGTACTTCAACCAGGCCCGCGATCTGCTCTATTTCGACGCGGCCTGCCTGGCCTGGCCGGTGGTACATACCGAGCACTCGCTGGACGAATTTCTACGCACCGCGCCCTACCAGTTACTGCTGATTGATGCGCGCTCGGCCAAGAACAGGTTGTCGGCCCAGGTGCGCGCCATGCTCGGCCACGATTTCCAGCAGGGAGTTCCGGGGTTCGACGCCATCAGCCAGGCGCTGAACATGTCCGCTCCGACGCTGCGCCGGAAACTCAGACGCGAGGGTACGACCTTCCAGACTCTCAAGGACGAGGCTCGCCACGAGGCCGCCTGTCTCGCCCTGGACCGCCCTGAGCTGTCCATCCAGGATGTGGCCCTGCAGCTGGGTTTTACCGATCCCAGCGCGTTCCATCGCGCGTTTCGCAAGTGGAGCGGAAACACGCCGGGTCAATACCGGGCCAGTCGACGCCGGCGGCGTCGGGAAGGCTGAGCCAAGGTACCCTGAGTGCGCTCTCTCGGGGTATAATCCCCGGCCCCGAGGGAGGCCCTATGTCAGTCCAGCAACAGATCCGCGAGCAACTACTAGCAGCCCTGGCGCCTGATCATCTGGAGGTTGCCAATGAGAGTCACATGCACAGTGTGCCGCCGAATTCAGAGACCCATTTCCGGGTGGTCGTGGTGAGTGAGGTTTTTAGCGGCCAGCGTCAGGTGGCCCGGCACCAGAAGATCTACGGCCTGCTTGCAGCGCAGCTGGAGGGGCCTGTGCACGCGCTCGCGCTGCATACCTATTCGCCAGTCGAGTGGCAGGCTCGCGCCGGAGCGGCGCCAGCGTCCCCCGATTGCCTGGGCGGCAGCGCGGCAGATGCGCAAGGAGCGGACTGATGACCGGTTTCGTAGTTGCCGCCCTGTATCGCTTTGTAACCCTGGACGATTATCGGGAATTGCGAGAAAGACTGCTGGATGAGTGCGTCGCCGCCGGGGTCAAGGGCACGCTGTTGCTGGCGGCTGAGGGTATCAATGGCACCATTGCCGGCAGCCGCGAAGGGATCGACAGGGTGCTTGCCTGGATCCGCAGCGATCCGCGCCTGGCGGCGCTTGAGCACAAGGAATCCGTGGACGACGAGATGCCCTTCTACCGCATGAAGGTAAAGCTGAAGCGGGAGATCGTCACCATGGGTGTGGATGGCATTGATCCCAACAAGGTGGTGGGTACCTACGTTGCACCGCGGGACTGGAATGCCCTGGTCAGTGATCCCGACGTGGTGCTGATCGACACCCGCAACCGCTATGAATATGGCATCGGTACGTTTCGCGGCGCGATTGATCCCGCGACCACTTCTTTCCGTGAATTCCCGCGCTATGTGCGCGAAAACCTGGATCCAGCCCGGCACAGGAAGGTAGCCATGTTCTGCACCGGTGGTATTCGCTGCGAGAAAGCGTCTGCGTTCATGCTGCAGGAAGGTTTCGAGGAGGTGTATCACCTGCAGGGAGGTATCCTCAAATACCTGGAGGAGGTTCCCGAGGAAGAGAGCGCCTGGGAAGGGGAATGCTTTGTGTTCGACAACCGGGTCGCGGTCAATCATCGCCTGGAAAAGGGCAGCTATGACCAGTGTCACGGTTGCCGCCACCCCGTCACCTCGGAGGATAAAGCTTCAGCGCGCTATCAGCAGGGTGTCTGTTGCCCACACTGCTACGACAGTCTGACCGCAGAGCAAAAGGCCCGGTTTGCGGAGCGCCAGAAGCAGATGGAATTGGCGGCCCGGCGCGGGGAGCAGCATGTGGGTGCGCCCCCGCCCGGGCGCCAGCTTCGCGCCGGCAAGGGAGTAGCCTAGCGCAGTGGCAGCGGCGCGCGAGCACCGCTGCCTGACCCTGTGACCAGCTCCGGGGGCAACCCCTGGCGGAAGGCCGCCACGGGAACAAAGCGACTGTAGTCAACGCTGTTGCCCTCGGAGATTACACCGCTGAGCAGGGGAACACCTGCTGCCGTCAGCTGGACCACTGCTCCGCCCGAGGCGCCCTTGTAGGCGCGACAGTCGCTGTCGCCGCTGCGGTTGTCCGCGGCGGTTATCCGGCAGGCCGGGTCGTAGCTCAGTTGTTCGCCGTTGGCCCCGGCCCCCGAATCCCGTGAATACCCCGCCATGACCACTGGCAGTGCCGGATCGGCCTGATGCGGGTGCAACTGCAAGGCCGGCACCTGTGCCAGGGATACTCGCTGACGCAGGCGCAGCAGCGCCCAGTCCGCCGCCATGCCGCCGCCATCGCGATAGCGCACCGCCTCGATCTCCAGCGGCGTGCCGCTGGCTGGCAGCAGGGTGAAGACAATCCGCTGGCTCAGGTCTTCGTAGTCCTCCAGACAGTGCCATGCCGAAACGATCACCGAGGCATGACTGGCACCCGGTGCTGCAACCAGCGTGGCGCTGCAGCGTTCAGTGTGGTGCCGCACATGGCCGTTCTCCAGCCTGAGGCCGGGCACCGTCAGCTGGCCGATGGCGCGCAGCCAGTCCGGCGCTGCCGGTGAATAGCGCAGCCTCGTGTCCCCGTTGGCCCCGGAGGCGATGGCCAGTAGCAGGAACAGCAGGGGCAGTCGGACGCGCAGGGTAATTTCTCCAGAGTGGCCTAACATATTGGTCAACGGCTTTCGGGTCGGGCTTGGCGCCTGTCACTGCTGCCAGTAGCATGGTCGACGATAGCAGCCCAAGTAGCAAGCGGGAGGACTGGATGGGACAGGGCAGGGAATGCATTGCGGTAGTGACCGGTGCCAGTCGCGGCGCGGGCAAGGGGATCGCGAAGGCTCTCGCAGCCGCAGGTGCCACGGTGTATATCACCGGCCGTAGCTGGCGTGCGGGGGAGGCGGCGCTGCCCGGGTCCCTGACCGAAACTGCGGCGGAAATTGATGCTGCGGGGGGAGTTGCGATCCCGGTACGCTGCGACCACAGCCGTGACGAGGAGGTCGAGGCGCTGTTCGCCCGGGTGCGGGAAGATCATGGCCGGCTCGATATCCTGGTCAACAACGCCACCGGCCTGCACGATGCACTCACCACGACCGGGCCATTCTGGGAAAAACCCCTGGACCTGACTGCGATCTGGGACGTCGGGATGCGCTCACACTACACCGCGAGCTGGTATGCGGCGCCGCTGTTGTTGGCCAACGGCGAGGGGCTGGTGGTAAACACGTCGTCCTTTGGCGGGCGGATCTACATGCACGGCCCGGCCTACGGCGCCGGCAAGGCGGCGGTCGACAAGATGGCGCACGACATGGCAGTCGACTTCCGGCCCCACAAGGTCGCGGTGATTTCCCTGTGGATGGGCCTGCTGCTCACCGAGCGCACCAGGCAGGTGTTTGATGCCGAGCCTGACAAGTACGCCGACCTGGTGGCTACCGCGGAGCACCCGGAGTTCAGTGGCAGGGTGATCGCGGCACTCTGGGCGGATCCCGGACGCATGGCGCACACTGGCACGGTTTGTATCGGTGCGGAGCTCGGCGAGGCATACGGTGTTACCGATATCGACGGTGGCCACCCCCCTTCGCACCGGGCCTTCTTCGGGCCCCCTACCACCTTTGGCGATGCAGTGGTGGAGTAGGATTCATACCCTATATGGAGGATGATTGTCCGCCACTTGCAGCGTTTAATACGCGGTCACGTAAAAGAGCAATAACAGTTCGCAGGAGGTTCTCATGACGGTGCAACAGGCAATGACAGCGGCAACGCTCGACAATACTCATGGTCTTGGCTCGCCTCGCGCAGAGGCGCTGCTGGCCGCGGCCCGGGCGATGGGGCCCGTTTTGCGGGAGCGTGCGGCGCACTGCCGCGCCGAGCGCAAGGTGCCGGCGGAGACGATCGCCGACTTCCAGGAAGCCGGCTTTTTCAAAATCCTGCAGCCGGAACAGTGGGGCGGCTATGCCATGGATCCCCAGGTCTTCTATTCTGTGGGTCTCGAAATTGCGAAGCACTGCATGTCCAGTGCCTGGGTATTGGGCGTTGTGGCGGTGCACAATTGGCAGTTGGCCGTTTTTGACGACCGTGCCGCGCAGGACGTTTGGGACAAGGATACCAGCGTGTTGATTTCCTCTTCCTACGCGCCGGTGGGAAAGGTGACGCCGGTGGATGGTGGTTACCGCCTGAGTGGGCGCTGGAGCTTCTCTTCCGGCAGTGAGCACTGCCAGTGGGCCTTCCTCGGCGCCGTTGTGCCGACGCCTGACGCCCCGTTTGACATGATGAATTATCGCACTTTCCTGGTGCCGATCAGCGACTACCGGATAGTCGACAACTGGGACGTGGTGGGCCTGCAGGGTACCGGCAGCCACGATATAGTGGTCGAGGACGCCTTTGTCCCTGAACATCGCACCCATCGCTCGCTGGATGGCTACCGCTGTGACAACCCCGGTAACGCTGTCAACGATGCGCCACTGTACCGAATGCCCTTTATGCAGGTGTTTGTGCGAGCCGTCTGTACCGCCACCCTCGGCGCCCTGCAGGGTTCACTGGAAAACTTCATCGAGGTCGCCAGGACCCGTCGCGTGGGCCCGGTGCCCATGAGCTCCGATCCTCATGCGCGCCAGCTGGCGGCGGACGTCAAGACCGCGATTGAGGAAATGAAACTCACCATGTTGCGCAACTTTGATGCCATGATGGGCTGTACCCGGGCTGGCGAACCGATTCCGGTCGAGGACCGTGTCCGTTATCGCTATGATTCAGCCGTGGTGGCAGACCGCTGCCTGGAGCTCTCGGGCAAGATGCTCAAGGCCGCCGGCAGCGGCGGTATTCGCGTTGGCAGTGACTTGCTCGCGCGGCACCTCGATATACTCGCCAGCCAGGCTCACGTTGCCAATCATTCGACACCCTTCGCCGACAACATGGGTGCGGTGCTGTTCGGCGAAGAAAACCGCGACTACGCTGTCTGATAACTGACAACACGGGGATAACAATGGGAACCAAAGGACTGCTGCCGGAAGGCAAGTACGCCGATTGCGCAAACGGCTACCGGATTCACTACCTGGACGAGGGGAACGGTGAGGACGTCGTGGTATTCCTGCACGGCTCCGGCCCGGGAGCCAGTGGCTACAGCAACTTCAAAGGCAACTATCCGTCTCTGGTAGAGGCGGGCTTTCGCTGCATTGTTCCCGATCACATAGGTTATGGTTTTTCCGACAAGCCCGACGATGTCGACCACACTCTGGATTTCTTCGTGCAGTGTATCAAGCAAACGCTCGATGAAGCTGGTGTCAGTCGCTGCAGCCTGGTGGGCAACTCCCTGGGAGGCGTGGTGGCGATAGGTCTGGCTCTCGCACATCCCGAGCTGATCGACAAGCTCATCCTGATGGCTCCCGGTGGACTCAGCGAGATGCACGAGTACCAGCAGATGCCGGGTATGCAGAAGATGTTCAAGGTGTTTGGCTCGGGCGAACCCGTTACCCACGAAGTGATGAAGGACCTGTTTGCCACCGGCCTGATGTACGACCCCCGCCATGCGACCGATGAGCTGGTCAGCGAGCGCATGCAGATCATGGGCATCATGAACGGGCATGTGATGGCCAGTATGAAGATTCCAGTCGTTGTTGATCGCCTGCACGAACTGGATTGTCCGGTGCTTGCTTTCTGGGGCATGAACGAGCGCATGATGCCGGATAGCGGCATCATGGCGCTGGCAAAAAACGTCAGGCACCTGCAGTTTATTCTCCTTTCCGAGTGTGGCCACTGGGTCATGGTGGAGCACCAGGATCTGTTTAACCGCCGCTGCCTGGAATTTTTGCAGCATGGATAAGCAGCAGATAGCGCTACATGGTGACGAACTCTATCGTGCCCTGCGCGAATTCCGCACCCTGGCACCGCTGACCGAGCGCGCCCCCGCCATCAGCATTGATGATGCCTACCACATCAGCCTGCAGATGCTGCAGCAGCGCCTTGAGCGCGACGGCGAGCGGGTGGTGGGCAAGAAGATCGGCGTCACCAGCAAGCCGGTACAGGACATGCTCGGCGTGTTCCAGCCTGACTTCGGCTTTCTCACCGACGCCATGGAATATCCGGACGGCGCCGACATTCCCGTCGCCGGCAACCTGATCCAGCCCCGTGCCGAGGGCGAGATCGCCTTCCGCCTGAAGAAGGATCTGCAGGGTCCCGGCGTTACCGAACAGGATGTGCTGGACGCCACCGAGAGCATCATGCCCTGCTTCGAAATCGTGGATTCACGCATTCGCAACTGGGAGATCAAGATCCAGGATACGGTGGCGGACAATGCCTCCTGCGGCGTCTACGTTCTGGGCGAGAACGCGGTGGACCCGCGGGATCATGACCTGCCGAACCTGAAAATGACCATCTGGAAAAACGGCGAGTATCATTCCGAGGGACTGGGCAGCGCCGTGCAGGGCAATCCCCTGACCGCCGTGGCCTGGCTGGCCAACACCCTGGGGGAATTCGGGATTCCCTTCAAGGCCGGCGAAGTGATCCTCTCGGGCTCCCTGGCACCGCTGATCCCGGTCGTGGCGGGAGACGAGATGCGCCTGGAAATCGGCGGCATTGGCGGCTGCAGCTGCCGGTTTGTCTAAGTCCCGCAGCGGCCACCCATTCAAGACAACGGAAACGCAGACATGAGCAAGAAAATCAGGGCGGCCATCATCGGCCCCGGCAATATCGGCACCGACCTGTTGATGAAGGCGATGCGCAGCGAACTGGTCGAGCCCGTGTGGATGGTGGGTGTCGACCCCGACTCGCCGGGCCTGGCCCGGGCGACGGACATGGGCATCAAGACCACCTGCGACGGCGTGGATGGTATGGTGCCGCACATGCGCGAGGACAACATCCAGATCTGCTTCGACGCCACCTCCGCCTATGTGCACGCGGACAACAGCCGCAAGGTGAACGAGCAGGGCGCGGTCATGATCGACCTCACCCCCGCCGCCATCGGCCCGTTCTGCATCCCGCCGGTGAACCTGCACGACGCCGTGGCTGCTAAAGCCATGAACGTCAACATGGTGACCTGCGGTGGCCAGGCCACCATCCCCATGGTGGCGGCCGTGAGCCGGGTACAGACCGTCATCTACGGCGAGATCGTGGCTACCGTGAGCTCCAAGTCCGTGGGCCCCGGCACCCGCAAGAACATCGACGAATTCACCCGCACTACCGCCCGGGGCGTGGAGCTGATCGGCGGCGCCCAGAAAGGCAAGGCGATCATCGTCATCAACCCGGCAGAGCCGCCCCTGATCATGCGCGACACCATCCACTGCCTGACCCTGGATGAACCCGACCAGGCCGCGATCACCCAGTCGGTCCACGACATGGTGGCGGAGGTGCAGAAGTACGTGCCCGGCTACACCCTGAAGAACGGCCCGGTATTCGATGGCAACAAGGTCAGCATTTACATGGAGGTCGCCGGGTTGGGGGACTTCCTGCCGCGCTATGCGGGGAACCTGGATATCATGACCGCGCCCTGCTCGTTCACCTT